>NZ_ACJN02000003.1:678262-978262 GCF_000174435.1 Desulfonatronospira thiodismutans ASO3-1 | reverse complement strand
AATTGGCATTGTCCAGGATATTAATCCCGGCTCAATTTCCGGGTATGTTTTTTACAATTCCGTGCCGTTGATGATTGAAGACATAAGCAAAAGCGATATGTTCAAGCCTAGAAACGGCAGGTCCTCGTCCTACAGAACCACTTCTCTTCTCTGCGTCCCTCTTCAGGGGTCACAAAACAATACCATCGGTGTAATCAACTGTTCCGACCGGGACAATGATTCCCCATTCACCTCCCAGGACTTTCAGATGGTCCAGGAATACGCTTCCTGGATTTCCCCGCTGGTAGAAAATTCCTGCCTCATGGACAAAATTCGCGAGGAAAAAGAGCGTTACAAGGCCCTTGTGAGAGAGCTGGAGTTAAAGCAAAGAGAACTCTTGATAGCTCATACCGAGCGTTCCGAGCTGGTGCAGATGGTTGTCCATGATTTCAAGAGCCCGTTGTCAGCGGTGATTTCCAACCTGGATCTTTTAAAATACATGGGAGTGAATCAGAATCAGGACCATGTTGTCCAGACCGCCCGTAACGGAGCGTCAAAACTCTTTGAAATGATCAACGAGTTTCTGGAGGTTGCGCGTCTGGATCAGTGGAGCGAAGAAAACAAGGGAAGGCTTGCACCCGTAGACCTTCTGCCTGTTGTACAGCAGGTTGTCCAGGAGGCCTGGTCTACTCTTGCGTCGAAAAGTCTTGCCCTCACCCTGGATCAAGCCCAGGATATAAAAGTAGTAGCTGACAATATGCTTTTGTCTCACCTGCTGGGCAACCTCATTTCCAATGCTGTAAAATATACCCCTGAAGGCGGGCTTGTAAAGGTCTGGTGGGAAGTGCTGGAGAGCCGGAGATCAGCAGACAAATACAACCGACTGGTAAAGATAGGCGTTCAGGATAATGGTCCGGGGGTCCCGGATGATCTCAAGAATAAGGTTTTCGACCGGTTTACCCGGGCGGAGCGGGACAAAAACATTCAGGGCACCGGGATCGGACTGTTTATCTGCAACCGTATAGCAACAATGCTTGAAGGGCATATCTGGGTAGAAGATGCTCCTGGCGGGGGCAGCATTTTCTGCGTGACCATGTATTCACCTGATTGAGGATCACATGCTGGACAAAGAAAAGACTATTCTGGTGGTTGATGACATCCAACCCTCACGGGAAACAGTAATCAACTGCCTGCGTGTTCTGGGGTACAAAAATACCAGGGAAGCAGCAGACGGGAAAGAAGCCCTGGAAGTACTCGAGAAGAGTCAAGATATTCAACTGGTTATCTCAGACTGGAAAATGCCCCGTATGAACGGGGTTGATCTCTTGCGCAGCATGCGCTCTGAATCCAGGTGGGAGGACCTTCCCTTTATTTTTTTGACATCAAAAAGTGAATCCGAAGATGTGGCCGAGGCTTCAGATCTTGGAGTCACCGAATACATGATCAAGCCCTTAAGCATTGATGTGTTCGCGGAAAAAGTGGATTCCCTGGGCTCTGGCAACCCGCGCCAGAAACTCTCCACTGTGCTCAAGGGAGTAAAAAAGGACTGTTCCCGAAAAGATTTCAGCCGGGCTGTAACCAGGTTGACAGGATTGCTGGAAGAACTGCCTTCCATGAGGTCGCGAATCTATTTTGAGATGGCCAGTGTGTATTTTCAGGCAGGAGAAATCAAGCGGGCCAGGGCTGTTGTGGAGCAGGCCCTGAGCATCAATCATCTCCTGGGAAAGGCCTGGTTTCTAAAAGCCGAGCTGGAAAAAGAAGAACAAAACTGGCAAGAGGCCAGAGCCAGCCTTAACAGGGCCCTGGAAATACAGCCACGTAATGCGGACTATTTTTTATGCCTGGGCGATACCTTGTTGTATCTGGAGGACAACATGAAAGCCAGGGAAAGCTTTCAAAGAGCTATGAATATCGCTCCGGAAGAGGACTGGATAAAGACAAGGACCTGGGACATATATTTAAAACACGATCTTTGCCGGGAAGCGGAAGCAAGTTTCGGGTCTCTTCTCATTAATTGCCTGAGTTCTGATGTCCTGAACAACTACGCAGTTGCCCTGAGAAAAAAGGGCGAAATGGCCCGGGCTGTGGAGCTTTATGCGGTGGCCCTGAAAAAAGACCCGGACAACCCCGGACTGTTGTTCAATGCCGCTGTTTCGGATTATTACAATGGTAATTTCAGACGTGCAGTAAATCGCCTGGAAAGGGCAATAGAGCTGCAACCGGGATTTGCACAGGCTGAGGCGTTTCTCAAGAAGCTTACCAAAGAGAGTTAGGTCGGGTTTATTTATGCCGGCTTTTTCGAACTTGATAGGTAAACAGGTACAGCCGAACTGGAGAGAGTGTGGAAGTACTGCAGCACCATCCTGTTTTTGTGGCCAGACAGCCCATCTTTACTCGTAATGACCGGGTGCATGGGTATGAACTGCTCTTCAGGGACGGGCAGATGCAGCAGTCAGCAAATGTTGTCGATCCTGTTCAGGCCACCCTGGATGTTATATCCTACGGCTTTGACCTGGCTGCTTCAGCCATGGGCAGGCCAAAGCCTGTATACATCAATTTTCCCCAGCCCCTGCTGCTTGAAAGAAGTGCTTTGGCCCTGCCGGCGGATCAGTGCGTGGTGGAAATCCTGGAGACAGTCCGCCCGGACCCTGAGGTCATTGAGGCCTGCCTGGATCTGAAAAAGAGAGGATACAGGCTGGCTCTGGACGATTTCTTCGGGCAGCAGGGGTATGAAGAACTTATCGAGCTGGCCGATGTAGTCAAGGTGGACATCCTCAAGATGCATCCAAAAGAAATCAAGAAAATCGTAGAGTACCTCTCGGAAAAAAAGGTGCGCATGCTGGCGGAAAAGATAGAACACGTCAAAATCTACCAGTATTGCAAGCAGATGGGCTTTAACCTGTTTCAGGGTTTTTTCTTCTGCTCGCCTCAGCTTATGTCCGGATGCAAACTGACACCCAATCAGAGTTCCAGGCTGGAGTTGTTCAAGAAGCTGTCACAGGAGGAGGTGGAGCCAAAACAGATAGCCAGGATTATCCAGGAAGATGCGGCCCTTAGCTACCGCCTGCTCCGGTATATCAATTCAGCTTTTTTCGGTTTTAGAAGCAGGATCAGTTCCATTGAGCATGCAGTGAATCTTCTGGGGATATTACAGGTTTCCCAGTGGCTGAAAGTGGTCATCCTGTCAGACTTGAGCACCACCGCTACCGGCCAGGAGACTTCCAGGCTGGCTGCCCAGAGGGGGAAGTTTCTGGAGTTATTGTCAGACAGTCATCCCGAGCCTCCGTTTCAACCGCATACCATGTTTCTGCTGGGTCTTTTTTCTCTGCTGGATGCCCTGCTGGGTCAGCCAATGGAAGATATTCTTCAGGATCTGCCCCTTCAGGAAGAAGTGAAAAAAGCTCTGGCAACAAGCGACACACCTTTTTTCCCCTGGATCAGGCTGGTCAAGTGCATGGAAAAGGGCTACTGGGATGATGTGTTCACCGGCTGTCAGGAACTGGGGCTAAAACAGGAGGAAGCAGCCAGTGTGTATAATGCTTCAGTTGTCTGGACCTCCCGGTCCCTGCTTAAATGACCGGAATAAAATCGTAACCATTCAGGGGGCAGGTGCCGGCCAGGGGGACAGTCCCGCACTTATTTTTTGATGAACCATTTTCACCTGTTGGCGTTGGAAAAATAAGTGCGGGACAGTCCCCCTGGCCTTATGCCCTTAGTCAACACCAAGCATGCCCTGAATGGTCACATAAAATCTACTGCACCACCTGGCCCAGGGACAGGCATTCTATGCCCATATTCTGCATGTCTTCTATGTTGTTGTCGGCTATGCGCCTGGAACTGGCAGAGCAGGCATCTGTGACCACAACCACCCGGTAGTCCCTGGCCAGGGCGTCAACGGCAGTGGAACGGATGCAGTTGGGATACTGGGTGCCGGCTATGGCCAGGGTCTTAATGTTCAGGCGGCGCAGCAACAGGTCGAATTCGGTGAATAAAAAGGCACTGAAGCGCTTTTTTACCAGGATGTAGTCCTGGGGCTTTACTTCCAGTCCATCCACAATCTCAGCGCCCTTTGTCCCGGTTACACAGATGCCCCCCTTGTCCATAAAGAGCTGCAACCGGGTGTACTCGAGGTCGCTGGCGTCCTGGCGGTGGCCCCTGACAACATATATCACCGGCCACTTATTGTTTCTGAAGTGTTCGGCAAGGTTGCGGATGGCCGGGATGGTTTCCATGGCACCGGGGACATGACAGGGTGAACCGGGCAAAACTACATCGTTTTGCATATCGATAACGGCCAGGGCCGGGTTGTCCTTGAATGTCATATATACCTCAAGAGCAGCTGTTTTGCCTGGAACCTGCAATGCTGCATATTTTACTGCAGGTCCTCAAAAAAATTTGCCGGCTGGAAAAAACTGTTTTGGGGCAAAAGGCCTGCAGTATCCAGAAGAACCCAGCATCCAATCAAAAGAAAAAGGCTGCAGGCGGATATTTTGATGAATTTCATGGGCAGCCTGGCAGCAAAACGGGATCCAAGCCAAAGGGCCGGGGTAGTGACTGCAAGAATACCCAGGGTTGCCCCTGCCACCACAGGCCAGAAGGTTTCAAACGCCCCGGCCAGGGTGATTACGGCCAGCTGGGTCTTGTCCGCCATCTCCAGAAGGAAAAAGGCCAGGGCTGAGGCCAGAAAAATACTCCCTGTGGAACGCTGCTTAAAGTTTTTGTCATCTTCCGGGATAAGCACCCAGATAGCCATGACCAGAAAAACAGTTCCAACAATCCAGCCCTGCCATTCCGGGCTTATTATGCTGAACAGCCAGACTCCAAGAAGCGCGGACAAGGCCTGGTTGGTAAAAAGTCCAACAACCATGCCCCAGAAAACGGGCCATGGACGTTTGAACTGAACTCCCAGCAAAATGGCCAGGAAAAGGGAGCGGTCTCCCACCTCGGCTATACCTACGGCGAATAATGATGCAAGGAAGGCTTCCATAGAGGCGGTCCAGGGCCGGGCGGCAGTTTTCGAGAACCAGAGACACTGAATTCATTGCCCGGCCGGGTTGGATTCTGGGGCAGGCCCAGAAATCAAAATTCAGTGCCGCAGGTCTCGTCAGGCCAAAAAGGGCTGCGTACGCCACGGCTTTACCGCAGCCGATGATGTTGACGCACGCCTCCGCCCGTGTGAGCGAAGCGACTACTCCCCTGAAGTGAATTCACCTGAATCACAGTATGGAGGATTTGTCAATAAGGGGATTCTGGGATTCTGGGATTGGGAATTGGGAATTGAGGGATTGGGGAATTCAGGAATTGGGGAATTGGGGGATTGGGGGATTGAGGTATTCAGGAATTGAGGGAATTGGGGAATCGGGGGATTAAGAGATTCAGGAATTGGGAATTGGGGGGTTCTGGTAAGAATGTATGGGAGTGTGGGAGTATGGGAGTATGGGAGTGGAAGAGAAGGCATGGCATGGGGCATGGGGCATAGGGCATGGGGCATGGGGTTGGGGAAGAGAATGCGAAAGATGGAGGAGAGGATAATGGGGTGTTGCAAGATGGATGTGAAATGCCTAAAAGGGTGCAGGCAAAATTTTTTCAGGGGGAAGCCATGGAGTATAATATTGTCATTATTGGAGGAGGGCCCAGGGGGACTTACTGTTTAAGGCGTCTGTCTCTGGCGCTGGCTGCTGATCCTCCTGAAAATCCGGTGAATATTCACGTTGTGGAGAAATCCGGCAGGTTCGGGGGCGGTAATGTCCACAATGTAGATCAGCCGCACTACCTGCTTTTAAATACTGTTTCCTGTCAGATCACTGCTTTTGGCGATGATGATGCCCCGGCCAGGGCTGAAGAGTCCAGGAGGACCCTCTGCGGCTATCTGCAGGAGAAAGGGTATGACTATGGTGAAAATGATTATCCTCCCAGGGCGCTGCACGGGGAATATCTGGCCGAGTGTTTCAACTGGATGGAGGACAATCTTCCGCAGAAGGTCAGCCTTTACCGGCATGCAGCAGAAGCCGTTGATATCAAGACTGCAGAACAGGGGCTGCAGGAGGTGGTGCTGGATAATAATGAAAAAATCTGCGCCTGCGAGGTTATCCTGCTCACAGGGCATTCCAGAAACAGGATAGTACCGGGCAGCAGGGAGGAAAGATATCATCAGTTTGCACAAAAGCAGCAACAAAAAGGCGGCAATATTTCCTATGTTCACCTGGCCTATCCGATAGCTTCGCAGATGGAGCATATTCAGGCTGACCAGTCTGTCTACGTCATCGGCATGGGGCTTACTGCAACGGATGTAATCAGGGGGCTCACCCATGGCCGGGGAGGGCGTTTCAGTTCCGGCAGGTATATTCCCAGCGGGAATGAACCGCATATAATCCTGGGGTCCAGGCTGGGCCTGCCATATTGTGCAAGGGGTAAAAATCAGAAGACAGGGCAGTACCAGGCCAGGATATTCACCAGCAATCTTGTACACAGGCTGATACAGGAAAAGGGAAAACTGGACTTCAGAAAGGATCTTTTTCCGCTTATTCTTCAGGAAATGGAATATGTGTACTACAGCACTCTCATGGGCGATGAGTTCGGTCGAAAATATCTGCAATACCTTGATTCAGCTCAGAGGCAGGACCTGGTAAAAAGAGAGGTCAAGTCCACTGACAGGTTTAATTGGCAGGACCTGGCAAACCCGCTCTGGAAGCTGGAGGCCGCCAGAAAAAGCGGCAAGCCCCTTTTTGAATCCATGGAGCATTACACGGATTTTGTACTGAAGCAGATCGGTTTTGACCTTTCAGAGGCAAAAAAAGGCAATGTGGGCAGCCCGGTGAAAAACGCGGTGGATTCCGTACTTCGCGATCTGCGTGATACCCTGAGAAGTGCAGTGGATCATGGAAGGCTTACAGCGGATTCGCACCGGTATATGAAAAAGACCTTCGAGCGCACCAACAACCGCGTAGCTGTGGGGCCTCCCATTGAAAGTGTGCAGGAACTCTGGATCCTGGTTAGACAGGGTCTTGTTTCTTTTTCTGGCCCGTCTCCAGAGGTGCATGCAAATGAAGAAAAAGGGGTTTTCCAGGTGTCCAGCCCGGAAGTTCCCGGTTCCATAAGGGAGGTAAGCCATGTGGTCAACGGACGCATCCATGGCGTGGATACCAGAAACGATACTTCAACGCTTATGCAGAATCTGCTGAAGCGCAAAATGGTCCGCACTTTCACCAGTTCTGATCATACCGGAAGCTTCGAGATGGGCGGGCTGGATGTCACCCATGACTTTCAGCTTGTGGCGGCAGACGGAAGCGTCCATGAAAATATCTGCGCCCTGGGTATCCCCGTGGAAGGCAAGCTGTGGTTCAATGCAGCAGATGCCCGGCCAGATGTAAATTCCAACGCCATCACCCAGCTTGCCTACTGGTCCCGTAGTGCAGTGGAAAGAATACACCGAAGGGAACAAAGTGCAAAGCCGGGTCTGTCCCGGACTGAAGGAACTGAAGAACAATTTGTAAGAGAAGAAACTTGAAATTTGAGCTACCAAATGAACTGTAACCATTCAGGTGGTCCTCGGTGGTGACTAATGGCCGGTACCTGCCCCTTGAATGGTTACAATGAACTGAGCATACTCAAGTGGAGAAATGCATGCCCGAAAACAACTCACCTGTAAATAACCCCTCCCAGGCTCAAGGCAGCCCACTAACAGATGATATTTTCATGAGCGCCCCCATAGGCATATTGACTGTAGACCCCGGGGGAATGCTGTTGAGCGCAAATCCTGCCCTGGCCCAGATACTTGGGTACAGTGATCCGCAGGATATTTTAGATAAAACCGGGGGTACAGCATGGCAAAGCTTTGCAGATGCCAGGGACTGGCAGGGACTTTACCGCATGCTGGAGGCGGACAATGAGGTCGCCAATTTCGAGTGCCGCCTTCTGTGCCGGGACAACAACCCCTTGTGGGTCTCCATCACTGCCGGGGCAATCAGGGATGACACCGGCAGGCTCATGTATATCCGGGGGTTTGTCACGGATATCTCCGAGCGCAAACTGGCGGAAAACGCCCTGCGCAGAAGCGAGGAAAGATACCGCATGCTTTCCGAAAGCACCAATGACTTTATATTTTCCTGCGTAGAGGGCCAAACAGGACACAACCTGGAATGGCTGGCCGGGGCGGTGGAAAAAATAACCGGGTACAGCGTGGAAGATATCCTGGCCAATCAGTGCTGGTCATTTCTGGTGCATCCTGAAGACCGGTATCTGTTCCGGGAGCATATCACAGAATGTGAACCGGGTCAGACAAAGGAGTGTGAGCTAAGGATATTGCGCCGGGATGGCCAGACCTGCTGGCTTCAGGTTGCCAGCTCCTGCTTTCTGGAAGATGAAAGGGGCTCAAAAAAAGTATACGGTGCCTGCAGGGATATAACCGGGAAAAAAACAGCGGAAAAGGCTCTGCAGGAGAGCGAATTCAGGTACAGGAACCTGTTTGAGAAGTCCACGGAAGGGGTGTTTTTGCATGACCTGGAGGGCAATATCCTGGACGCCAATGAGTCCGCCTTAGAAATGTTCGGCTATACCAGGGAAGAGTTGATCAGGCTGCATCCATCCTCCCTGGTGCATCCGGAAGAAGTGCAGCAGGTCCGGGAGGAGTTTGAGGATATAAAACGAAACCAGTCCAGGTTTTCGGAACATCGCTGCCTGCGCAGTGACGGCCGGGAGATCATGGTCATCACCAGGGGCAGGCTGGTGAGCGAAAACATGATCCAGGGCGTACTACGTGATGTTACCCGGGAGAGACAGCAGGAAAAAGCCCTGCGTGAAAGCGAGGAATATATCCGCACTATCATGGAAGTGCTGCCGGACATCGTTATCAAGACCAACTTACAGGGCGTATGCCTGGATGTTCTTGGTGATTTCCAGGCCAAACTGTACCGTCCAAAGGAAGAGGTCCTGGGCAGATACATTCCGGATGTGGTTCCTGAGGAGGTAGGCACCAGGTTTATGCAGGGTGTAAATAATGCCCTGACAACCGGGGATCTGCAGATGGTTGAGTATGAGTTAGAAATAGATTCCCGGACCTTTTATTTTGAATCGCGCATTATGCCCCTGAATGAAGAAGAGGTGATAGCCCTGATACGCGACATCACCGAAAACCGCAGGGCTCTGGCTGCCCTGGAGGAAAGCGAGAGCAGGTACAGGCAGCTTTTTCAGGAATCCCCGGCCTCTATGCTGGTGGAGGATTTTTCTCAAGTCCAAAAACGCCTTGGTGAAATAAAAAATCAGGCAGACGGAGAGCTTGATTCTTTTTTGAAGGAAAATCCGCAGTTTGTCCAGGAAATGGCTGAACTGGTCCGGATAGTTGATGTAAACCAGACAGCTCTCAAGCAGTTTCATGCTGCATCCTTAGAAGAATTCACCAGGGGAATAGCCACGGTTTTTGCCCGGGATTCCTGGCAGGAATTCATGGGAGAGCTTGCGGCTGTTTTTCATGGGGAGAAGTCTTTTTTCACAGAAAAAAGGCTTCAGAACCTAAACGGTGAAATCAGAAACGTGCAGCTGAAGTGGTCGGTGATGCCCGGGTGCGAACAGGATTTCTCCAGGGTACTGGTGTGCATTGTGGATATTACCGGGCTTAAAAGTATTGAAGAGGATCTAAGGCACAAGAATATGCTTTTAAACGGCGTTCTGGACAATATGCCGGACTTTATGAGCGTCAAACTGCCGGATCTGACCGTGGTGCGTTATAACAGGACAGGCTATGAACTCCTGGGCATGGATGAAAATGAGGTTCAGGGGAAGAAGTGTTATGAACTTATGAATCAGGAATTTCCCTGCCAGCCCTGTGCCACCCTGGATGCACTGAAGAGAGGAGGGCAGGCGGACCATGAGCTTTATTTTCCGCAGTTTGAAAGGTATTTCAGCTGCCGGGCCAATCCCATCCTGAATGAAGAGGGCAGGGTGGAGTACGTGGTGGAGCTTTTGCGCGATATCACCCAGAGGAAGGAGTCGGAGGCGGAGCTTCAAATGGCCTGGGAAAAGGCTGAAGCCGCCAATAAAGCCAAGAGCGAGTTCCTGGCCAATATGAGCCACGAGATCCGGACTCCCATCAACGGCATAATGGGGGGACTGCAGCTTCTTGAAGCCACCAGCCTGGACCATGAGCAAAAGCAGCTGGTGGAGATGGGTATTGCCTCGGCCAGGCGTCTCACCCGCCTGCTCACGGACATCCTGGATCTTTCCAGAATTGAAGCGGGCAAAATGGAAATCCGCAAAGCCGATTTTGAAGTGGACAGGCTCTGCACGTCCATTGAGGACCTTTTTGCGGCCAGCGCAGCAGAAAAAAACGTGCGCATCTCATGTACTCTCGACCCCCGGCTGCCTCCAATACTTGCAGGAGATGATGCCAGGATACAGCAGATACTCTTGAATCTGGTGGGCAATGCCCTGAAATTCACTCATGACGATACTGTAGAGTTGCACTGGCATTTGCTGCGCCGACAGGGAAATGAACTCCGGGTGCTCATATCCGTGGCGGACTCAGGACTTGGGATATCCGATGAGAAGCTTGGCGAAATCTTCAATCCTTTTGTCCAGGCCGACGGGGCCTTTACCCGCAATTTTGAGGGGGCCGGGCTGGGGCTGTCCATTGTGGTCAGGCTGGTGCAGATGATGGGAGGCAATATATCTGTGGAAAGTACTCCAGGTGAGGGCAGCACTTTTTATGTCTCCCTGCCCCTGGAAGCGGGTTCTGGTGAAAGTGCAGGGGAGAATAAAGAAAACATCCAGGTAAAAGCCGGATCACCGGGCCTAAGGGTTCTTCTGGCCGAAGACGATCCTTCCAACCGTTTTTTCATGCAGAAGGTGCTCGAAAGGGAGGGGCATATCCCCCTTATTGCGCAAAACGGGCAGGAGGCCCTGGAGCAGTTTCAAAAACATGCTTTTGACTGTATTCTCATGGACATAAATATGCCGGTCATGGATGGCATGGAAGCGACAAAAGAAATAAGAAGGCTTGAAGCCGGGGGTTCCAGGCAGGAAGAAGATGGCACTTATCCGGCAATCCCCATTATTGCCCTGACTGCACATGCCATGGGCGGAGACCGGGAGCGTTTTCTGGAGATGGGTATGAATGACTACCTGTCCAAGCCTGTACAGGTACAGGAACTGCGCACTGCTTTGGACAAAATAACCCCGGATGACTCATGAACCCCGGAGAGTGTGTCAGCCCTGATCTCTGGCTGCATTTATAAAAGTCTTCAGCCTTTCCCTGTACGGGGGGTGGGCAAAGAAGGCCGAGCCCGAGACCAGCACGTCAGCCCCGCACTGGACAAGCTCTCCGGTGTTTTCCGGGGTGACCCCGCCGTCCACCTGGATAAGTGTCTTGCAGTCACGGGCGGCTATCATGGACTTGAGCCTGCGGATTTTCTCCATGCTGAAGGGAATGAATTTCTGCCCCCCGAAACCGGGGTTTACGCTCATGATGAGGACCATATCCAGCCTGGGAAGTACATACTCAAGGATTTCCAGCGGGGTGTGCGGATTCAGGGCTACTGCCGGCCTGGCCCCCAGCCTGGCTATCTCGGACAGGGTGCGCTCCAGGTGTCTGCAGGCTTCTGCGTGTACGCATAAAAGATCCGCTCCGGCCCGGACAAAATCTTCCAGGTAACGGTCGGGCTCCTCGATCATGAGGTGCACGTCGAAGAAGAGCCTGCTTTTTTTGCGGCATCCGGCTATAATCGGCGGGCCAAAGGTTATATTGGGCACGAATGACCCGTCCATGACGTCCCAGTGCACCCAGGTAAGGCCGGCTTCTTCCAGGGCACTCAGTTCCCCGGCCAGATTGCTGAAATCCGATGCCAGAAGTGAAGGAGATAATATAAGTTCCTGCTGGCTCTTCATGTTTGGACCTCCGGCATTGCTCTTCAGGCAATACCATGGTGTGATTGTTTGTCAACGGTTTATCTTCAGCTTGTGCAGGCAGAAGCCGACAAGCAGCTGGGCCAGAGCCAGGGGGTAGCTTTTCCGGGGGGTCTTGCCCTCCAGGTAGCGACCTATGTTTTCAAGGCTCGTGGGTCCTGCTTCGGACAGGTGCTCCAGGATGAGCCTGGACGTGTATTCCAGTGTGTCCTGACTGATGTTGCCCTGGATATGCAGAAGGTCAACCGGGGTGCCCGAGTCCCTGCCCAGAGTGAAGGACAGGCAGTTTTCATCCGCTTCCTGGTCCTGGTCAATGAACTGGGAAAAATCGGGGTATCTGATGGTGGGCCGCAATATGAGCCTTGCGTTCAGCCTGCTTCCGGTTTCCCCGGGCAGTTCCGGCGGTGGGTAAAAGTTGAGCACAATATCGGCATGCTCCCGCTGGGGACGGATATAACGGGTGGACAGTTCAGCCCTTCGGTGCAGGGTGTTTTTGGCCTCTCTTTCGCTATAGCCGCGCTCACTGGTGTCGCGCTGTATCTTCCATGTTTCCCGAAGGAAATCTTCGGGATCAAGATAGATCTTGACGTCGAACATTTCCCGCAGTTTTTTGATGTGAAACGCAAGCAGTCCCTCCACAACTATGAAATCAGCCGGCTCTACATATTTGAACCGGGAAAAATCACCTTTGCTGTGGTCGTATACTGGCTTGAGTATGGCTTTACCCCGGCGCAGTTCAGCTATGTGGCTCTGCAGAATATCCAGGTAATTGCAGTCCGGGTGCAGGGCGGAAAGGTTTTGCTCCTTGCGCTCTTCCCGACTGTACTTGTGGTAATCGTCAATACAGATGCCGGTGACGATTTCATTGCCCAGGATCTGCCTGATGCCCCTGGCCAGGGTGGTCTTGCCGGAACCGCTGTCCCCGGCGATTCCCAGGATTATGGGTTTGGTCCTTCGCATTCACATCTCGCAAGCTGTAACTTGTTGAAATTACTTGTACTTGATGGCGCTTATGCGCATTAGTTTTTCAAAGGAGTGCAGGGATTCTATGCGCCTCAATGTACCTGTTTTGCCCCGCATGACCATGGAACGGGTCAAAGCTCCCTGTCCGGTGAAGCTGACCCCCTGCAGGAAAGTCCCGCCGGAAATACCGGTGGCGGCGAAGAAAACATCCTCGCTCTGGATGAGATCGCGCACAGTAAGCACCCTCTTGAGGTCGTAGCCTGCACTCAAAAGGTTTTCTTTTTCCTGTTCCGACTGTGGGTCAAGGCGGCACTGCATTTCCCCGCCCATGGAGATTATGGCCGCTGCAGTAAGTACGCCTTCAGGAGTGCCTCCAGTGCCCATCATTACGTCCACGTCTCCATCAGGGCTGACTGCCATAAGGGCCCCGGCAACATCCCCGTCGGTGTGCAGCTGAATGCGGGCCCCGGCCTGCCGGATATCTTCTATGAGCTGCTTGTGGCGGGGCTTGTCCAGGACAAAGACCACCAGGTCGTCCACAGATTTGCCCAGAGCAGAGGCAATGGCCTTGAGGTTGTCCTGCACCGGCGCGTTTATGTCCACATGCTCCCTGGCCTGGGAAGGCACGGCAATTTTTTGCATATAAAAGGCAGGACCGGGGTCATACATGGTCCCTCTCGGAGCCAGGGCCACAACGGAAATGGCATTGGGCCGGCCATAGGCCAGAAGCTTGGTGCCTTCCACAGGGTCAACTGCCACGTCCATCCCAGGGCCGTTTCCGGTGCCCAGGGATTCTCCGTTGTAAAGCATGGGCGCCTTGTCTTTTTCACCTTCGCCAATGACCACCACGCCCTTGATCTCTATGGCGTTGAAGCTCAGGCGCATGGCATCCACAGCTGCCATGTCCCCTTTTTTGTTATCTCCCTTGCCCAGCCAGCGCGAGGAGGCCAGGGCGGCCGCCTCGGTGACCCGGACCAGATCCAGGGCAAGGTTTCTTTGAGGTTCTTCCTGGTTCATGAAGTATCCCCCCTTTTTTGTCATTTAATCTGGCGGCCATGGCCACATTTAATCTGGCGGCCATGGCCGCTGCATGGTTTTTAAATTTAATTACTGCTGCAGCATATCCAGAAGTTTTTGGGCAATGTCTGTGGAGGTCATCTTGAAGTAGGGGAAAAGAATGCTGCCCGGGGCGGATTCCCCGAAACGCTCAATGCCGTAAGCCTCTCCCCGGCAGCCAAGCACCTGATGCCAGGATGCTCCTGCTCCTGCCTCCACCGCCAGCCTGATCTCCACCTCCCGGGGCAGGACCTCTTTCTGGTAGTTGATGTCCTGGGACATGAAGAAATTGATGCTGGGCATGGAAACCATTCTTATCCTGCGCCCTTTTGCTCCAAGTTCTTTGGCAGCATCAAGGGCAGGCTCCACCTCGGAGCCGGAGGCCAAAATGATGGCCTCGGGAGTTCCTTCACAGTCCAGCAGAATGTATCCTCCGCGCCTGATATTTTCCAGCTGTGTAGTGGAGCGCTGCATGGGCTTTAGCTTGTGCCGGGAGAGAACCAGGCAGGTGGGACCGTCATTTCTTTTCAGGGCACTATGCCAGGCCACTGCAGTCTCGACAGTGTCGCAGGGCCGCCACACGCTCATATTGGGGATCAGCCTGAGAGAAGCCGTATGTTCGATGGGTTGATGCGTGGGGCCGTCCTCGCCCACCCCTATGGAGTCATGAGTCAGGACATGGATGCAGCGAAGCCCCATCATGGCCCCCATGCGCAGGGAATTGCGGGAGTAGTCGGAAAACACCAGAAATGTTCCGCCAAAGGGGATAAAGCCGCCGTGCAGGGCCAGGCCGTTCATGATGGCACCCATGGCGAACTCGCGCACTCCGTAATAGATATAATCCCCGTCTTTGTTTTTTTTGGATACCGGCCTGGCTCCGGTGCGCATGGTCTTGTTGGAACCGGTGAGATCGGCGGAGCCGCCTAGCATTTCCGGAAGCTCTGCTGTAAGGACGTCAATGATTTTGTGTGAGGCTTTGCGTGTGGCCAGGGGCTGTTTGTCCTGGTCGAAATTTTTTATCATCTCCGAGACGGTCTGATCCAGGTTGCCGGGTAAATCTCCGGCAATACAGCGCAGAAATTCGCGGGCTTGTTCCGGGTATGCCGCCTGGTACTCTGCGAATTTGCTGTTCCATTCTTCTTCCAGGCGGGCACCGCGCTCACGGCAGTCAAAGGCCTGATAAATGTATTCAGGTATTTCAAAGGCAGGATGTTCCCAGCCCAGGTTGGCCCTGGCAGCCTGGATTTCCCCGTCACCCAGAGGTGCTCCGTGGCAGTCGGCACTGCCGCAGAGATTGGGTGCCCCGTGGCCAATGACGGTTTTGCAGCAGATGAGACTTGGCCGCCGGGTTTCATTCCTGGCTTCCAGGATGGCGTTTTTGACTTCATCCTGATCATGCCCGTCCACCCCGGAGATGACATGCCAGCCGTAGGCAGTGAACCTGGAAGGAATGTCCTCGGTGAACCAACCAGAGACCTGACCGTCGATGGAAATTTCGTTGTCGTCGTAAAGGGCGATGAGTTTGCCCAGCCCCAGCGTGCCGGCCAGGGAGCAGGCCTCGTGGGAGATCCCCTCCATGAGACAGCCGTCGCCCAGAAAGGTGTAAGTATAGTGGTTGACAATATCCAGATTCTCCCGGTTGAAGCGTGCCGCCAGAATGGATTCGGCCAGAGCCATGCCCACGGCGTTGGCCAGACCCTGGCCCAGAGGGCCGGTTGTGGTCTCCACTCCGGGGGTGACGCCGTATTCGGGGTGTCCGGGGGTCTTGGAATGGAGCTGGCGGAAGTTGCGCAGATCGTTTATGCTCAGATCGTAACCGGTAAGGTGAAGCAAGGAGTAAAGAAGCATGGAGGCGTGGCCGTTGGAAAGCACGAAGCGGTCCCGGTCCGGCCATTTGGGGTTGGCAGGGTTGTGGGCCAGTATTTCCCGCCATAAGGGTACAGCCATGTCAGCCATGCCCATGGGCGCACCGGGATGGCCGGACTTGGCTTTCTGGACTGCGTCCATGCTCAGTACACGAATAGCGGTTGCTAGATCCTTGCTGGTGGACATTTCGGCTCCTTGTTTGAGGTTTTCGGGGTTGCTCGTTGCTCCTTAAAAAACTCCGGAACAAATTTCAACATCCGGATTCGGGAGGAAGAAATCTAGACGAATTTAATGGGTTCCCCAAAAGACAGCCTGAGCAAGCAAGGGATCAGCTGCACTCCATTTAAGTGGTGTCTGTCTCTAGTGTGCAAATCCTATACTTTAAATCATGGTTTATTGTTTTTAATTTTTCAGGATAGAATATTTTTATCGGTTATGTGTAATGCAGTGTTTTATTATGGCGGCTTTTGGGTTTACTTTTGCTGAAATTTGATGCAGAGTTGATTTTTATTCTGCATAAAATGCTATTTTCTTGTTGTCCATACCAGGGCGTTAATAAACATTGCCTTTCTTAAAATAAAGCAGCAAATAAGATGCCTTGCGCTTGTGCAGAGCCTTAGCAGCAAGAGGCTCAAGCCTGACTGGTGCAAGCGTGTAATCACGACAGCCGGATGTCTATCAGTCCTTAGGCCGCAAGGGCGCTGTACAGGGGCTTGAAAGGCCTGGCACGTATGTGTTCTGTTTATCAGGAGGTTTTTGATATGGAAGAATACTTAAAAGAGGCTCTGGAAATTGTTAAGGCTCAGGCCAGCGTGCGCAATATGACTGAAGAGGAGATGAGTGCCATGATCCTGGCGCTTTCCCGGGGTATCAGGGAAACGGCCAGGGAAATGCCGGGGGCAGCCTCCCAAAGCGCGGCACCAGGGGTGGATCCGGCCAGGGCCATCCGGGAGAAAAGCATCCTTTGCCTGGAATGCGGCAAGTCATTCAGGGTTCTTACGAAAAAGCATCTGGGCAAGCACGGCATGACCCCTGAGGAATACAAGGCCAAATGGGGATACAAAAAAAATACCTCTCTGGTGGCCAGGTCCCTGACCAGAAACAGGCGTAAGAGAATGCAGGAAATGCAGCTCTGGAAGAAAAGACAAGCCCAGGCTTGAGGTCGGTCTGCAAGGCTGAAGCTTCTACCCCGGCAGTGGTGAATCAATAAGCAGAAAGGGGGCAGGTGTTGTCGGATTGGTTGCCGGAATCGGGCATATTGAAAAATGCGGGGGACAGGGCCATGCATGCTGCTTCTCGTATTTATGCCCGGGCCATGAGCCTCAGGCAGCACTATCTGCTCAGGCGGGCCTGGACTGCTCCGGTGCCGGTGGTGTCGGTGGGCAACATCAGTATGGGGGGCACGGGCAAAACGCCGGTTTGCGCCTTTCTTTTGAAGCACCTGTTGGCATGGGGTCAAAGACCGGTTCTTTTGAGCAGGGGGTACAAGGCCAGGCCGCCGCATTACCCGCATCCGGTACATCCCCTGGATGATCCCGGCTGCTGCGGAGATGAGCCCCTGATGCTTGCGCAAATACCCGGACGCTTGCGGGTGGTGGTTGATCCCAGCCGCAAAAGGGCTGCCGGGTGGGCTTTGAGGCATTTACGCCCCAGTGTTTTTGTTCTTGATGACGGATTTCAGCACCTGCGCCTGCACCGGGACCTGGACCTGGTGCTGTTGACCGCCCGGGATTTGCAGGAGGACTGGGACAGGGTCTTTCCTGGGGGCAGGTGGAGGGAGGGGGTGCAGGCCCTGAAGCGGGCGGATTTATTTTTGGTGAATACCCGGGATAAGTCTGTGGACGAGATGAAAAGCTTGGCTGATGGCAGGCTGAGAGACTTCAGGAAACCGGTGATTTTTTTCAGGATAAAGGTCAACTCCCTGCAAAGATTGGGAGACAAAATATCAACATATAATATTCAAAGCAGGCAGTACCTGCTTATATCCGCCGTAGCCGGGCCTGAAAAAATTTTTTCTTCAGCCTGGGACTTCCTTGGCTATCCGCCAGTAAAACACCTGATTTTCCCTGATCATCATCCCCTGGAGCGTAGAGCTGTTCAGGAGATTTTCCAATCGGCCCGCAAAATGGGGGTGCAGGATGTATTGTGCACCGCCAAGGATGCTGTTAAACTAAGGCCTCAGGCCGGCCTGAATTTCTGGATTTTGCAGACGGGTTTATTGTTTTCGGAAAACGGGGAGGAAACTCTTCTGGAGGTTGTCAGGCATGCCTGCAGCGGGATTGAAAAACAGGTACGGCCTGACCCTTAAGGAAAAATATGAGTAAGAAACTGGATCAGAAAAAAGTGCTCAAGCACTTCAAGGCAATGAATAAGCCTCTGAGCATTCGCGAGATTCGCGACGGCCTGGGGGTGGACAAAAAAGAGGTCAGCAGGCTCAAGGATATTCTGCGCAACCTGCAGAAAGAGGGGCGTATCTTCAAGGCCAGGAAAACTTACTGTCTTGTGGATGAGTTGCCCGTGGTCAAGGCCGTGCTGGAAGTGCAGCGCTCCGGAGTGGGCTTTGCCGTGCCCTTTGACCAGCGGCGCAGGGATATTTTTATCCATCCCAAAAATTTCGGGGAGGCCTGGCACGGGGACACGGTGCTGGTTTCTGTTCTGCCCGGGGGCAGGGGCAAAAACCAGGAGGGCCGGGTGGTGCGCATTGTGGAGCGCGGCATCAAGCAGCTTCCGGCCAAGGTGATAAAGAAGATGAAGGCGGGCATGTACCTGGCCAGGCCGGCTGATCCCAAGCTGGATTTTTCCTTTATCCTGGAAGATGAAGGGGGCGAGCTTGGCCCCGGGGTCATGGTCCTGGTGGAGCCCGGGGAGCAGATGGAGTCCAGGCTGTGGTCCGCCGACATTCAAAATGTGCTTGGACCCGAAGACGACCTGGCTGTACAGGAGCAGGTGGTCAAGGAAAATCACCAGGTGCCGGTCAAGTTTCCCAAAGGTGTGCTTAAAGAGGCCGCCTCTCTTCCTTCAGAGCCAGCCCCTGAGGACATACAGAAAAGAAAGGATCTGACAGACCTGCCCTTTGTGACCATAGACGGGGCCCAGGCCAAGGATTTTGACGATGCCGTGCTGGTGGAAAAAAAAGGGGACGGCTACGTACTTTATGTGGCCATCGCCGACGTGTCACACTACGTACAGCCCGGCTCCAGAATGGATGTTGAGGCCCTGGACCGGGGCAATTCCTACTATTTTCCCCTGTCCGTGGAGCCCATGTTTCCGGAAAATCTTTCCAACGGCCTGTGCAGCCTGAACCCGGGCGTGCCTCGCCTGGTCATGACCGCCCAGATGCATTTTTCCAGCCAAGGCGTGCGGGAAAAGGCCAGCTTTTACCCTGCGGTGATCAAGAGCCACCACAGGCTTACCTATTCCCAGGTAAACAGTGCCCTGTACTTAGAGGACAAAAAGGTCCGGGAGGAGATTGCCCCAGTACTTTCCGGCCTGGAAACCGCTGATGAGCTGGCCAGAAAGCTGCTGGCCAGGCGGGAGAAAAGGGGCAGCATCGAGTTCGACCTGCCCGAGCCAGAGGTTCTGCAGAACCTGCGCGAGGGCACCCTGGAAATAATCGCCAAGAGCAGAAATTTTGCTCACCAGATAATCGAGGAGTGCATGCTGGCGGCCAACGAGGCAGTGGCCGAGTTTCTGGAGGAAAAAGAGGCTTTATTTCTGTACCGCATCCATCCCCCGGCGGACAGGGACAAGCTGGACGCCCTGTTTAAGCTTCTGGCCACCACGGAGCTTGGGCCAAGACTGCCCAAAGAGCGCGAGCCCAAGAGCCTGCAGACCCTGCTGGAGATAGCCAAAGACAGCGACCTGGATTTTCTGGTGAACCGCCTGGTATTGAGATCCATGATGCAGGCCAAATACTCCCCGGTGAATGAAGGTCACTTCGGCCTGGCTTCCAGGTGTTACTGCCATTTTACCTCGCCCATCAGGCGCTATGCCGACCTGGTGGTGCACAGGGCCCTGAAGCGCGAACTGGGCATGGATGTGCAGTTCAAGGCCAGGATGAAAAGCCTCAAGAAAACAGGCGAATCCTTAAGCTCCCTGGAAAGAAAGGCCGTGGATGCAGAGCGCGAAATCCTCAAGCGGGCCACCATAATATCTCTAAAGGATAAGACCGGGCAGAGCTTCAGCGGCATTGTGGCCTCTATTACCGATTTCGGCTTCTGGGTGGAGCTTACAGACATCATGGCCGAGGGCATGGTCAGGCTGTCTTCTTTAAGCGATGATTACTACGTCTTCAGGCAGGAAAAACAGGATCTTCTGGGTAGGCGCACCGGTAAAAGGTTTTACCTGGGCCAGAAGGTGCAGGTGGTGCTGCAAAGCGTCAGCCTTGAGCGTCTGGAAGTGGACCTGGTGCTGGATGAAAGTTGATGAGTCCCTGTTTTCAGCCCTGCCATACAGGCCTGAGATTCTCAGGGAGAAAAACCTGTACGCAATGGGGCACCCGGATCTGGTTCCGATACTGAAAAAGCTGGCTGAAGAGCCGGACCTGGATTTGCCGGGACAATCGCAGGTGATCAAGGAACATCCAAACCTCATTGTCCAGACCAGCCTCCTTACAGACGATAATTTTCCCTGGCCCAGGCAGGTAATCAAGCAGTTCAGGTGGCGGGGCATACAGAATTATCTGGCCAGTCCCCTGAAAAAATCCAAAGCCGTCAAATCCTACCTGGCCGCCTGCCACCTGCTGAAGCACGGCCTGGGCACCCCCCTGCCCCTGGGAGCGGTGGAGGTGAGACGGTGGGGGTTTGTCTCTGGAAGCGCCTATCTCTGTGAATCTGTAGATGATTTTGTTGATTTGAAACAGTACCGCAAAGCCCTGCCCGATGGAAAAATATATATGGAAAAGGTCCTGCAGATGCTGGCCGGGTATACTCTGCGTATGCACGACACTGGGATGATGCACAAGGATCTTAATCTTAGAAATTTTTTGCTTGCAGGTCCCAGAGGTGACTACAGTCTGTATCTGGTGGATCTTAACAGGGCCTGGTGCAGGAAGAGTGTTCCTTTGTGGTTCAGGGCCATGGATCTTTCCAGGCTGGATTTAAAGCACTGGTATCCGCAGTTTTATAAATATTACTGCCAGGGCAGGTTCCATGAAAAGACCATTTTGAAAATGGCTGCATGGACCAGAACCTGGCGGCGGCAGTGGCGCAGGATGGCTGTGGGGAGCAGTGATCTGCGGCATAAAATCGGCATGAAATAAGTCAGTTGTGAACAAAAATACACTCAATCTGCATGACGGGCTGTTGCTGGCAACAGGAAGTGAGCGCCGGTGCTATATGCATCCAGACTCCACTGGACACTGCCTTAAAGTGCCCATTAAGCCAGGACTGGGCAAAAACTGTCCGCAATGCCGACTTGATGTTTACATTGCTGCCCGCTTGAAATCCAGAGGTGTTCCTTTTGTGCATACTGTCGACTGCCTGGGGTGGGTGGAGACCAATATGGGGCCGGCCATAATGCTGCAAAGGGTGCTGAACCAGGATGGCAGCCCATCCATGACCCTGAAGTCCGCCTTAGAACATGGTTTGCTGGATTGGAATATGGTCAAAGGCATGCTGTATGAACTGAGAACCTGGGCAATCCAGTATGCAGTAGTCATTTCTGAACTAAACATAAAAAACCTGATGCTCAGGACCGGGAGTGATGGAGACCGGCTGGTGGTGGTAGACGGCCTGGGGGGCAGGAAGCCGGACATGGTTTTTCACCTCCGAAGCCGAATACCCTGGATGGCCAGACATAAGACTCTGAAGCGCTGGCCCAGGGAATACAATAAAGTCAAGGATGCAGTCATGAACATACTCAAGTAGTGGTTCATGCGCAATCATTCAAAAGGGATGGCAGAGCCGGTCCCCGTAACACATGCAGCTTTTTTACAGGCAGAAAATGCGCAGACATGACAAGCTTTGTTCTGATATTTTAAGCAGTCTGAACATGAGGGTTAATCCCAGGGATATCAGGTACTTTGCCAAATACCGTCCGTGGCAGCGGAAGCTGCGGTTTCTAGAAAAAATCGGACTGAAAAGTATTTATCATTTCATCAGAAACGACAAGAAGATTATAATTACCGGAGGTCTGAAGCCCAGGTTGTTTTCCGAGCATTTTAAATACATTTTTTTAAAAGAACTGTGGGACAACAACCTGGACTATACCTGCACAAAAAGGTTTAAGCTGTTTAAAGACAGGATTGATGCAGGCAAAGAGATAGTGATGCCTGTTAAGGGGTATCGACTTAAAAACCTTGAGGACCTGGAAAGCTACTTTCAGGACTATGTCAGACTGCTTGAAAGTATGAGCGCTGAGGGTTTTCTTGCACAAAAAAGTAATGATGAACTGCTGGTAATCATAGGGGAAAAGGGGGAGCTGATTAAGACTTCAAGGGGACGGCACAGGCTGGCAGCTGCCCAGATTACCGGGATTGAAAGCATTCCTGTGAGAGTCCGGCATATTCATCAGAGCTGGGTTGAAATGCAAAAAGCAGGCAGGGCTGGTAAAGAAGGCCTGGCAGAAGACATTGCTCTATCCATGCAGAAAGTCAGAGAAATGTACAGCAGTTAAGACAAAATAAGCTGCAGTAATGGAGCTTGCTCCTGAGACTGCTGATTAAGCTATGCCTGATTTAATTTTTAAAAATAAAGTCAGTTTCAGGGGCTGGTTTGTTTATTTTGACGGCACGCTCCCGTCACAGGATTTCCTGGACATGGTATTAGCCTGCGCCAGCAATAGTGATTGCAGTTTTACCAGGGTGGCTTCATCCCAGAACGCCCGGGTTTATCAAGCTTCTATGCAGGTTCAGGACATTGTGAAGGAGGTTTTTGTAAAGCACTACCTTTTCAGGTCCAGATTTGATCAACTCAAGCATTTTTTGAGAAGCAGCAGAGGCAAAAGAGCTCTGGAAGCTACCCTGATGCTTAGACACAATGGATTTTATGCTCCAAAGCCAGTCTTGCTTATGGAAAAGAGGTCTGGGCCTTTCAAGACCTCCAGTGTGTTTATATGTGAAAAAGTTGCAGGGGCCACCTCTTTAAAACATTTGCTGCAAAGTCTCAGTCAGAACAACTCTGCCAGGGCGTTGGGCAGTAAGCGCAGTCTCATACGGGATTTCGGCAGGACTGTGGGCCGGATGCACGCCAGGGGCATTGTGCATGGCGATACCCGTCTTAGCAATGTTATGGTTAAGGAGAAGGCTGGAAAATTTTTGTTCTGGTTCATTGACAATGAAAATACCAGGCAATTGCCAGTGCTGACTGCAAGGACGGTCTGTAAAAACCTGGACCAGATAAATATCCGGGCCAAAGTGAGCAATGCCGACAGGATGAGATTTTTTAGTGAATACTGCCGGGAAAGAGGTCTGAACCCTGCAGAATCCAGAAAAATGGCTGGAATGGTAATGGATAGAACCGCCAAGCGCCAGGACGAAAGAGCAGTCAGAAAACCTTGGAAAAAGGCGATATCAGGCTGAAAGTCTTTTTTGTTTCTGTGTTTTAATCAGGACATAAAGCGACTGAGTATCTTCTGGCTTCTTTTCTTCCAGGTAAAACCGTGCACTTTTTGTCTGGCGTTTTGAGCCAGGCTTGCTGCAAAATTTCGATCCTGCATAAGTACTTGAATCCACTCAGCCCATTGTTCAGGACTGTTGTCACTCAGAAGTGCATCCACACCCTGCGTAAACACCTCTCTGGCCACAGGAATATCCGATGCAAGTATGGGTTTTTCAGCAGACATGTATTCGAAAAACTTCAAAGGAGAATTTCCAATAACCCTTTCAGGGCTGTCCTCAACCATCAGTTTGCCGTCCCTACTGGTCCAGGATTTTTTCTGGTAAGGAGCAAGCAGTACATCAAAGGATTTTTGATATTGAACAGCCTTTTCCGGGGTGACAGGGCCGTGAAAAAATATATTGAACATGTTCGGGCATTGTTGCTCCCAGTAGTCAATTTCCGCAGGGCTTCCACCCACCAGATGAAAATCAGCATTTTTTAGTATGCCGGCTGTTTCAATAATGAGCTGAATGCCTTTCTCTGGTTTCAGACCGCCTACGTAACCTACATTGTAAGTATTCTGTCCGGGAAGCTGGTCCTTTAAAGAAGCGATGCTGTCGTAAAACTCGAGGTTGATACCATCATGAGCTACAAGGACTTTGTTTTCAGACAATCCGGGAAAAAGCCTGAGGTATTTTTCCCGGAGCACACCGCTAATGCATACCAGGCCTTTAAAGCTGTCCGAAGATAACACCCGCTTTAACCAGAACATCTCTTTGATTTTTTTTGGCATTTCATGGGCTTCATATATAATGGGCATGCCAAAAAAGCCTGCTATGGCCAGATATTTAAGATGGCGTCCAAAACAGATATCAAATTTTCTTCTTTTTAATAGATGCAAAAGAAACCAGTAGCTATAGAGTGAACTGATGCTTCCGCAGGATTTGTTTTGAGGCAGGAGCAATTCAAACTTTTCTGAAATGCCATAATACGAGAAAATATTCTGATGACCAGGATAATATTCAGTGCGGCGGGCAAAAAGGCTAACAGAATGGCTTGCATGAAAGGCCTGGCACATATTCATGACTTGAATGCTGTTGGCAGAAGTGGAGGGAATTTGGGAATGTGTCAGGTAAAGAATTTTCATACTTGCAAAAAAATTTCAGTTTCGAAAATAGTGATGTCTTTAAGTTTGTGCAGCAGGTTGCTGAGAACTGTTTTGGAGAGTTTCCCAGGGCATTATGTGTACTTGTGTATGATCATTTTCCTTTAGCAATCTTGAGCGCTTGAGTGTAGTCCTCTCTGTCCAAAGCTGAGCCCAGCAACCTAAGTCTCCAGGTCTTTTCCAGAAAATCCTCTGGAACATGCTGCTGAATAAGCTCCAATGAGACTGACTTTTGCTCTTTGAGCAGGGAGTTGTGCCAGTCAAGAATCCAGCCGAAGCCGGAACCAAGCAGTTCATTGTCGATAATCACCTTCCTGTCTGAAGCTTCCTGGCATATGATATTGGCAGGGCTAAGGTCCGGGTGAGAAATCCTAATGGGCAGGTGCGGCCTAAGTTCATCGAAACGCTTCTGCCATTCTTTAGTAAAGTCTTTGACAGGGGATAAAATACTCCATTTTGCTACCCGTGGATATAGATAGTTCTGGAGATAGCAAAACGACATGGCCTGTTCCTGCGCCAAATTGATAAGTTTTGGATCCTGCAAAAGTACCTGAATCATTGTCTCGACTGTTTTTTTTATACCGGCTTTGCTGGTCAAGGCAGATGTGCCATGAATCCATTCTTCGACAACATATGTGCCCTCTGATGCAATTATTCCAGGTAAAAAACTTTTTCCAAAAACTGTATTCTGAATTTTTTGCCGCAAATTTGTCTGGCGTTGTGAATGTGTCTCATAAATTTTAACTTTCCGTCCCTCCAGCATAGCACAAAAAGATAAGCGACCTGCTTTTGTCAGCCCAGGACGAGTCTCCTGGCCCAGCGGGCGTAAACAGGTAAACTCAGTATCTGCTATGACCATGCTGGAGTTATACAAAGCCTGAATTGACTTTTTTTTGAGCAGACCAATTAAACAGGTGCGTAATCCCATAACTTGAAGAGTAAAAAAGCTACATGTTTGAAAAATCGTCCAAAGTGTGCTTTTACTAGGCTGAGACTTCTTGGTTAACTTGCACTTAAAATGAATATCCGAAGCACTCTATTTCTTTTTCGTAAATCTTGGAAACCAGTCTTTTTTCCGTGGCACCATAGTATTCTCTATACTTATAGTCAGCATAATGTTTAACTCTTGGGAACTGGCTTTTGTAAAAAGGAAGACCTATTATTTTACATATTTGTTCAAAGTCATGGTATAGATTTTCATATTTTCCAATGAAATCTACTGCAATTTTGTCGTTTATGGTGTACATCGGCCAGTTATCGATTTGAGTGGGTACGATGTGGTCATCTTTATAAAGATTAGGAGATTCTAAATGTTTAAGAAAGTCTAAAAAACTGATGTCTAAATTTTTTGCTTTTACGCGCCATATGTAGTCAGATACAGCTTTTTCATAAGGGTTTCGTACAAAGCAAAACTTAAAAAAATTATTCCAAGCAGATTCATCAAACTTTGCCAAATCGGACGCTGACGGGTGGTATAGATTGTAGTATTTTTTATGGATGCTGTTTAATTGCTTGTAAATATTTTTATTGCATAATCCTTTTTTAATATTTTTCCAGGTAGATATGTTAAAAAACAATCTAGGAGCAAGCAAGTCTACAATGAATCTTCTGTTGAATGACCCTTGATTATGTATAACTTCGTGCCATGAACCTATCTGAATGTCTTTAGGCCCTATGTATTTATTTAAAAAACATTTTATGCTGCTTCCAGCAGTTTTTCGGCAATGTATAAATATGTATTTATGCTTATAACTAATAATCATGGATCAATATGTATAAATATATTTATTAATTTGCTATATGTTTTACTCATATCAAATGCATTTTGTTCTATAAAATATATATTTTACGAATAACAAAAATTGTAAGAGTGTATTGAAGTGTTATTATATCATGTATCAGTTAGTAGAACTATTAGCTTAAAAAGTATAAATTTAAAAATATAAAAAACATGAACGCCTGCGTTTGTTATGTGAAGGAGAATTGACAGGCTTAAAAAAAACGGAGGGAGAGTCAGTCCTCATGTTACATGAAAATTGATAAACTGTTACAATAAATTTGATAAAAATAATGCACTTTAAAGTTAATAGTTATCTATTATTTATTATAGGATGCGCCTACAAAAAGTCGGATTGCGACAATTTAGCAATAAAGCAAGCTCATAACTCTTTGTTTTTTATCGACTCCTGCCCCCTGCAACTGCAAAAATGTAACCATTCAGGGGGCAGTTACCGGCCAGGGGGACAGTCCCCGCGACACTTTTACTGCACAACTGAAAAGTACAGACGCGAAATTTTGTGAAGGTTCATAGTCATCCTTAGCGGGGACAGTCCCCCTGGCCTTGTGCCACCAGCCACCACCGAGGTCCCCCCTGAATGGTTACGCAAAAATGACTTTTTGCAGTTGCATCTCATATATTTATTTATAAAAAGTGTTTGCTAAATTATTTTGAATGGTTAAATGATGCACCTGCAAAAAGTCGAGAAAATGAATGATTCCAAAAAAAATCTATACAAGTCTTTGTTTTTACTGATATCTGACGTCTGATCTCTTAAATATGTGACTGCAAAAATGACTTTTTACAGTCACATCTTAAATAAGGTCTTTATATTTCTATGCTTTAATTTTAGCTTTAAATATCGTTTAATTAATGTTTTGAATGCCATAAAAATTTCAAAAAAAGTCATGTGTTTCCAGTGTTTTTGTATGAACATTATATTGCCAAGCACGATATTGTCTCTAACCCTAGCGCTTTCATGATTATGCAAAACAGCAACAGAATAAGGCTGAGGTACTATAAAGCCTCTATGCTCAATAATTTTTGCTGCTAGATCCCGGTCAACAGAGGCGGGCATGGTTTCATCAAATCCGCCAACAAGTGCAAACATTTTTTTGCTGATTACTAAGTTTTGTCCCCCAAAACCTGGACTTTTAAAGTAAACCTTGCGCTGCTTTTTTGGGTCCGCCGGAAACATCTTGTAAGCCTTGGCCTGGCCATGAGGATCCGCTTTTTTAAGCTGGCCAACAACTGCGTCAGCACAGGTAATTTTTAAGGCTTCAATGCTGTATTTAAGGTAATCCTTCTCCCATACATCGTCATCGTCAAGGAATGAAATATATTCAGTTTCAGCAATAGCAGCCCCGGCATTACGCGCTTTCCCAGGACCGAGTCTTGGCATGGTCTTTATGAAATGTACTTGCTGTTTGATATCTTCGTGAGTTTCAGCATGTTGATACCCATTGTCCACCACAATTATTTTATCCGGCTTCAAGGTTTGATTCAAGACTGATCTAATGGCGCGATCAAGTGTGTGATTCCTGTCTGCCGTAGGAATAATAACTGTAATGCTGATAGTGTGTTGAGATGTCTTTGGCATGATTAATTTAATGTTATAATACAAAAAAATAGATATATGAAGCGCTTAAATTAAGGCATTTATCTTTAGTAGAGCACATAAAATTCATTTATGAGTATAAAATATTTAAAAATAAAATAGATAATTAACTGACAGAGGATGTGCAAAACTCTATTATTTTTTTAGTAAACATAATTCATTTTAAATGGAAAAAATTAAATTATAATTTTATTTTTGTATTTTGTAAATCATCAATTCTTAATCTAGTGATTAAAATTAATAAATTTTATTGTTAATTATTTTGAAACGTCCTTTTGTTATTTGTTGTGTATCACGCCAATCGTCATCATAAAAATTCTCAAGTTTTTCTATATCGTCTTTATGAAAGATATCATATTGCTTATTGCCATATGCAAAATCTGTTAGTCTAAGTATAATTGTGCGTATCTTTTTATATGTTTTGCGTCTAAACATTTTATATCCATTCGGTGAGTAGTATGTATGAAATTGTCTGTTAAATCTGAGCATATTTTTTATTTGCGCGTTGCTTAGGCTGGTGTTTACCTTGCGTCCAGAGTGTTTGTTGAAGTCTATCAAGTCGTTGCACCCCACAAAACTTAAAAATACTTTACCGAATTCCTCAACGTGACTTTTCATAAAATTGTAATCTACAATTAGTACAGAACCTGAAAATTTTTGCTGTATTTGATTTAACAGTTCAATATATTTTAAAGCATTTATGTTTATCGAATAAGGATGTTCTCCTGAAATATACTCATGAAAGCTAATGCTGCCGCCAACTTTTATGTATTGGTTGTAAAGAGATTTTAGTAATTCGGTTTGTTTTCGAACTATTAGGATAATGTCTGAATCAGGAAAAAAAGAACTTAGATTGCAAAGAGACCTTTTTCTGGAATCTATCCATCCCTGTTGTACATCTGCTTCCTTGATATGGGGAAACCCAACGTAATTTTCATAACTGATCAGGATATTTTTATTTGACCAGTGAAGCATGCACTTTCTTAACTCTTCTTTGTAGCACACATCGATAGATTTCATTTTTGGCAGTATTTCATGCTGTAACCAGGTCGATCCTGTTTTAGGCATTCCGATATGTAATGTTATTTTTCTATTCATATCTATCAATTAATGAATATATATTGTCTCAAATATAAACAAATAGTAGTTTCTATGTTCTTATGTCTAACACAAATGTGTATATATAATATGTATTGCTATAAAGCAATTACAGATAAGTATTTTATTGATCATAATTTGCACTATTTTTTATAGAATTATTTTATTCATTAGACATTAATATTATAGATAAAAACGTTGCATATGGTATAGCATAAAATGCATGATTTCGAATATTAATATTTGTTGTAGCTGCTATGAGAATGTAAATTGTAGCAGTTATAAAAAAAACATAGAATGAGGGGCTTATCATTCTTTTTTTGTATTTATAGTGAATTTGTATTGTTGTAATACAAAATATTGAAGTTGCAATAAGCATTCCAATGATGCCTAACCGATACAAAATCGCCAGATAATCGCTGTGAAGATGTGTTTTGCCTACTTCCCAGTTGTATTTTTGACTAAGTTTATCGCTGTCATTGATAGCTTGTATCGCTCGGGCTCCTTTTCCAAAAAAACTGTGTTCTGCTTCAAGCGTCCATAGGTACATTTGTACCCTGTATCCTACCGAGCGGGTCTGCACTTCTTCTATTTGCCCAGTCAGCAGGTTGGTAATATTTGCCTGATCTCTAAGAAAGCGATCTTGTATTTTGTTGAAATTTAAAGCAATCATGGCAACGAGCATCAAGCATATTAAGGCCGGAATAGACAGGTTATTGAATGTTGTTTTTGGTTCAGACTGAAAAATGCAATATCTGCATATGAGTCCAATAGACAGGCTGATGAGTACAGCGATCCAGACCCCCCTGGCCTGAACTACATAGGTGCCCAGCATTAAGGTGACAATTATAATGCTAAAAACCAGGTAACCAAGAAGCTTTATTTTTCCGGATCGCAAGGTATCAGGTAAAAGGTCTTTGCCCAGCACGCTTGCCCCCACCAGGAGCATTCCTGTCCAGCTTGCATAGCGTAGAATTGATTCCCCCGCAAGTCTTGAAGACTCCGGTCCGAGCATACCTCTTTCTGGTCTATTGCCTTCCAGGAAATAGTTTAGGGTGTTCCAGTCCAGAATCCAGATCATGCTGCTCAGGGTGAAAAAAAGGCACACTACAAAAAAAGCATTGCGGATAGAGGCCGGGTTTGTTCCAATCCACCAAGCAATGGGAACAAACAGGCAGAATCTAGCCATGGTTCTGGCTTCGGCATAGTGTCGGACCTCTGGAAACAGGTGCATGCCGATTAGAGTAGAAATAACCAGGGACAGAGCAAATGCTATCATCAGCCAGAAAAGCGGCTGTTTTACAAGGATTTTCCCCCAGTATTTCCAACTGAGCACAAAAGCGGCTATAAGCATGAACTCGCCGTAACGGTTCAAGTCAGTTGACAGGTTCAGGGTGGCAAGAAAAAGAAAAAGTCCTCCCAGTCCCAGAACCTCCAGGTACAAGTTATCAGTTCTTTTTACCCTGGAAGATTGTGGAAAAGTGCTGATCAGGAAAAAATGAAGCAACTTTGCCATGCGAGCAGGTACATGCAATAATGTTCTATGTTGTGTACTATCTAATTGGTGTGCCATACTAAGTTTTTTTTCTGCCTAAATATGACTTAAATATGTTTTCTAAATGAGAACTCATGCTTGCTAAAGAAAATTTACTTTTAACTGTACTTTGGCCAGCACGTCCTATATCCTGAAATAAGCTGCTGTTCAAGTATGCCTGCCTGAAGATGTCCGCTAAATACTTTTCACTGCTGTTTTTAATCAAAAAACCGTTTTCCCCGTGTGAGATGACTTCCAAGCTGCCTCCGGCAGGAGTGGTGACAACAGGAATACCCAGGTACATAGCTTCCAGCAAGGCATTTGAGATGCCTTCATTTTGTGACACTGAAACAAAAAGATTGCTTTGAATTATCAAAGAGTATGGATCGTCCAGAAATCCAGCAAATGTTACCTGTTGTTCAATGCCAAGTTTTTTTGCAACAGACTTGAGTTCTTGTTCCTGCCTTCCCTTGCCTATTAATATAAGTTGAACATTGGAGTCTGGCTGCATTTTAAGAAATTTCGCAAATGCATGAAGCAAAAAAATATAGCCTTTTCTGGGCACGAGTTCGCCGCTGGATATGATAACAAATTCATCCCTGCTTTTATATTTAAGTTTTGATTTATCCAGAATGTCAGTATCCAGTCCATTATAAACGACATGAATCTTGTCTTTGCGAACAACCCCGCTTTTGATGAGCATGTCTTGTATTGCCCGGGCATTTACTATTATGCCGTCGATTTCACGAAACAAAAAGCGATTATATATATTATCCGGAACATTCCAGACTATTCCGCAACGTACAAAATGTCTACAGCCAGTGATTTTAGAGGCCAGTACACCCAGAAGATAATGCTTTCTGTTGGTAGATATCAGTATGTCTATATGTTCTCTTTGTATTATTTTTTTAAGACAATACAGCGTGAAAAGATCAACTCTGTTGATGAAGGGCAGCTTCATTTTTTTTATGGAGAAGCGACTGCCAAGATAAGGACAGCGGTAAACCAGAAGGACATTGTGTCGGCTGGCCAGAGCATGGCTGGCCATATGAGTCCATTTCTCGTTGCCGCCCCAGATTCTTGAAGTGTTTACAAACAGGATATTCATGTAACCATTCAGTGGGTCTTCAGTGGTGACTAATTGCACAAGGCCAGGGGACTGTCCCCGCTAAGTAATGATTATGCAGTTTCATAAAATTTCCCGTCTGCACTTTTTGTATTGTGCAGGAAAAGTTTCGCTGGGACTGTCCCATGGCCGGTAACAGACCCCTGAATGGTTACATGTTTATGGATCCAGTTTTAGTGGGGTTGGCTCTATGCCATACTTTGCCCTGTGTTTGGCAGCGATTTTCATATGATAGGGGAGGGTATGCTCCATGATAGACTTTGGGGTTCTTGTCGCAAAACGCGAATAGGCCGTTATGAAGCGACATACCTGTTCTTGCTGGGGCAGGCTTTCCTGTATATCAATGCAGAAACGGGCCAGGTCCCTGGCATAGCGCCTGTCCCTGCGGGAAATTAGTCTTCCGGCGGTATCCAGATCTATGAAGCAAGCCGAATTTTTTGATCGGGCATCAATCATGATATTTTTCCATTTCATATCGCCGTGAAAAAAACCCGCATTGTGCATTTTGGCAAGCAAAACTGCTAAATAATCCAGAACATCCTGGACCTGCGCAGGATCTTTTAGGTCTATGATTGTTTTTTTTAGAGTCCGGTAATGCCTTAGTGCTTCACTAAGGAGGTATACAGACTTTTTTTTTCTTTCAGGGTCCCTTATGACCGCTAAAGGCCTGGGTATGGGTACGCCTGCAGATGCCATGTCCAAAGAGAGCTTGAAAGTCTGAAGGGCCTGGTCTTTGTACAATGCATAAAGTATCTTTTGCCATGCGTTGTCTATGAAAAATCGTTTAACAAAGACTGCTTTGCTGCTGGAAATATTTACAATGCCGGATTCTTTTTTCTCATCGGACTTGATATTGCAGATATTGCAACGGAACCATTCTTCTGGACTCAGCCCGGAATCAAGAAATTCAATTGCCTGCTGATCAAGGTATAATGTATAAAGACTTCCGTATCGGCGATGATGACAACTTTTTTCAGTCATTAATATGTTTATTGAATGCAGCAAAAAAATGTTTGCATCCAGGCTTAAAATTCATATTTAAAATGTTCCATTTCAAATTTGAATGCTTTTTCGCATAGCCTGCGCAGTTCAGGATCATAGTATTCCCTGTAATCCTTTTTGGGGCGAAATCCCGCCTTGGTATGCAGCAATTCACCATTCCAGGGTATTTTTTTGGACATGAAAAAAGTACTCAAATCCTCGTGCAGATTTTCAAAGTGAAATATTCTATCCACAACAATTTCGCCGTCAATTTCGTAAAAGGGCCTGTTGGAAAAGTTGGTAGCTTTCAACCTGGATGCTTGCTTTTTGTTTTTCCCAATAACTGCAAGGGCAAAATCTCTAAAAGAAGGAGGATTCTTAAACTTCTTGGTTCGCCAGTGGTAAAAAGAGACCAGACGGTCAAAGGGATTACGCTCAAAACAAAACTTGTAATATGTGTTCCAAACTTCTTTTCCGCAAACCTTTTGCATATTCTCTGCGTTAAAATGGCTGCTTTTAATTATACGCCGCGTCTTGTTCCAGGAATGCCGCACCTCTGGATTGCCGGCTTTAATGGTGTTTTTCCACATGGCAGCAAAAAAGTTTCCAAGGTCTTTTACATCTACTTGCTTCAGGGGTTTTTGATTGTTTTGTTCGGTGATTCCCAGTTCTTTGCCATCGCCTGTGGGGCAGAGCTGGTCCTGTTCACCACACACACCAGCCAGAGCTACTTCCACACTGCCGCTAGCTGTTTTTCGGGTTTTTAAAAAAATAAATTTATTTTTGTGTGAGATTATGGCCATAGTCAGCGGTACAATCAATATTGTCCAGGTTTAAAATGACAGGGGCAGCATGAAGTCTGGCAAACTTTTTTAGATTTTGCGGACTTTTGGTTTTTTCCATCGATCATGCAGCCAGAGCCACTCTTCAGGGTGGTCGCGGATGAACTTATCCAGCACCCTTGTATAGCGCACAGTCAAAGTCCTGATGGATTCTCTGGTGTAGTCGAGGTCATTTGTTGCGATCTGGTTGATATCCACCTGGTACCTCCCGTTGTCCAGGCTGCGGCAGGTTTCTACAAATAATGGCAATCCGGCCTTCAGAGCCAGAAAGGCCGGCCCCTGGGCCACTCTGGCTTTGCGGCCAAGAAATTCGGTATAAAAGTTGCCATGTTTATTGGACTGGTCGCCTAATAAAACTAAAATACCGCCTGTCTCCAGGGCGCTACGCCCCTGACGCAGGGCCTGGTCCTTTTGTATAAGGCTGTTGCCGTGCATGGTTCGCAACCGATTGATTTGCCTGTCCAGATATCTGTTTTTAATCGGTTTGACCACGATATGCAAGGGTTTTAGAAGTATCCCAGCGCATACAGCTATTGCTTCCCAGCTGCTCAGGTGCGCCGGAACCACCACTGCACCCCGGCTTTGATTTATGGCTTCATAAAAGGAGGCATCAGCCTGGATATCAAGCAGTTCCTGGGCGTCCTGCTCGTTGCGAATCAGGGGGATGCGCAGGAGCTCGATTACGTTTCTGGCCTGGGTAATATAGGTCTGCCGGGTAAGATGCTGGATTTGGGTTTCTGTTTTTTCCGGGAATGCCTGTTTAAGGTTGTCCTGTACCAGATTTCGCCTGATCCTGAATACGTCGCAGGCCAGATAGCCAAGAAGTCTGCCTAGTCTCAAGGCCTGCCCCCGGGACATTCTTCTGACCAATTGGCCCAAAAGCACGAACAGCCCGGCTGTAACCGGATAGCTCATGCGTTTAAGAGTTTTTTTCAAATTTTTTTTTATATTTTTCATTACTGTTTGAGATAGCAGGCATAATGTGTATAGTTTTTTTGAAGCAACCTGATAATATTTGACTTTTTGTCAGCAGGAGGGCTTTCTGTCAAGGCTCGGGCAACCGTGGCAGTTTGGAGAACCATTTATCAAAACAACTGTCGTCTCCTGTGATCACGGTCTCCATGAATCTGATCAGATTTTTAGCTTTTTTTGGCCCAGGGTTTTCCTTGACCAGCTTTTTCAGGGTCCAGCCCATAAGACAGAATTTTAGCTGCAGTTTGAAATGATGAAAATCCGGGTTTATATCGGTGCGCCGTGTCTGCAGACCTTGCCAGTATTGCTGAAGCAGACACTTGTAAAATCGGGGGAAACCATTTAGTTTATTATCGTTACAATTAAAGAACAAAGGTTCGGCCTGGGCGATTTTCAGGGCGTCCACGAAGACCCACCTTTTCTCAATTCCTGCTTTTTCAAAATCAACAAAATATATCTTGTCCGGTTCAGGGCGCAGTATATTGGCTTTGAAAATATCCCGGTGCACCAGCAGGGGTTTTTTCAGCTGTTTTGTTGCAAATAAGGCTTTGGCCCAGAAACTCAAAAGTCTGGGGCATGAAGATACAGGTACATTCCCTTTGATAACGGCCCCTTCCAGGAGGTTGCGCAGGGTTTTTGCTGATCTGGAACATTTCCACCTGTTGACTCGTTCCCACACCCAGCCTTTACAGTAGAAAGTTTTAAAGGGAAAGTCGCAGGTGTTTAAATCCTGGATTGACTTGACAGCCTGATTGTAAAAAAGTGAGTCATTTCTTCCAAGGGATGGGTTGTTTGGGATAAAGTCCGTTATGATGTAGTTTTTGCCGTCAGTATGCAGTACCTGGGGGTAAAGAAATGAGAAAAGGCTGATATTATTCAGCTGGTTGTAAATAAATATCTCTTTTTGCAGCCTGAAACGTCGTCCTGGTTTTTTCCAGGGATATGGGGTCGTAAGGGCCTTGAGCAGACAATCACGCCCCTTTATTTTGAGGTGCATAACCATCCTGGGCTCTTTGTTCCGGATGGTCTTGACTATTGAGTGCTCGGGGTCCAGGGACTCAAGAATCTGCTTTATGGTATTGGATGGGTGGAAAGAAGGCTTGTTCAATGGGTATATCCTCAGGTGCCGAAGTCATGCTGCAGGGGCTTATATTGTTTCTGAAAAGCAAAGTAAACCTTAACCGTCCTTGATCAAGAAAGTTTGCGGAAGACTGTAAAGCCTGCCTGGAGGAAGTAAACCTTCCGGGCAGATAAGGAGTTTCAAGACCAGAGTTCTTGACAGACTGTCGATTGCTAGTATTGACATGTGTCTCTTGGCGTAGTGACTTGAACCTGTCCTTTGCAAACATTCAACCGAGAAATTTCATGGAAGACGACAGTAAAAAAGATAAAGTAAAATATAATAAACCTAAGGGGGACACCTGGCCTCTGGTCAAAAGGTGCCTGGGTTATTTTGTGCCTTACAAAATTTATATTATTGTCTCCCTGCTTTCTCTGCTGGCTGTTTCAGGGGCTACAGCAGCCGCAGCGTTCCTGGTAAAGCCGGCACTGGACGATATATTCATAGCTCAGGACGAAAGGGCCTTGATGGTTATCCCCTTTCTGCTCTTTATGGCTGTAATGGTCATGAGTGTATTTCAGTTTCTGCAAAAATATCTTATGAACTATTGCGGGCTGAAGGTCCTGCAGCAGTTGCGAAATGAGCTGTATTACAAGTTTACCGGACTTCCGGTGAACTTCTTCGACCATAATCGCGTAGGCATGCTCATGTCCAGGATAGTCAATGACGTCAATCTGCTTAGAGCCAGCCTGCCCCATTTTATTGATCTCATAAGAGACTTTTTGACCATGCTGGGCCTGCTAGTGGTGGTTTTCTATCAGGACGCCTTTCTGGCCACCATTTCTCTGGTAATTTATCCCCTTGCAGTATATCCGTTTATACATTTCAGCAACAAGATCCGCAAGCTTGGCCGTAAAAAGCAGGTCAAGCTCTCACAGATTACAGGCTTTTTGCAGGAGACTCTGAGCGGGATTAAGGTGATCAAAGCCTTTGCAGCCGAAAACCGGGAACATCAGAATTTTGCAAAGGAAAATCAAAAACTGGTGGCCAATGCTCTTAAGCAGCTTAAGTACAATTCCCTGGCCACCCCGGTAATGGAGGTTCTGGGGGCTGTGGGTATGGGCCTTATAATCTGGTATGGGGGCAGCCAGGTCATGGCTGGCGAGACCACGCCGGGCACATTTTTTTCTTTTTTGACAGCCCTTTTCATGCTTTATCAGCCCATTAAGAAACTGAACAAAACCAACCTGCAGATTCAGCAGGCCCTGGCCGGGGCGGAGCGGGTGTTCCAGGTACTGGATTCTGATGAGATAAAGGAAGAAAAAGGTGGTGATGTGGAGCTCAGGCCTCCTTTTGAGAGCCTGGAGATGAAAAATGTGAGCTTTTATTATCCTGAGAGTCAGCATCCTGCCCTGGACAGGGTGAATCTAAATATCATTCAGGGACAGAAGATTGCCATTGTCGGTCCCAGCGGGGCGGGAAAGTCCACTTTGATAAATATCCTGCCCAGGTTTTACGTGCAGCAGGAAGGGGAGGTGTATATAAACGGCCGGCCCACCTCGGAGTACACTCTGCACAGCCTGCGCAGGTTCATGGGCATCGTCTCCCAGGACAATTTTTTGTTCAATACAACTGTAAGCGAAAACATAGCCTATGGCCTGGACCATGCGGAGCCTGAACAGGTGGAGGCCGCGGCCAGGGCCGCCTTTGCCCATGATTTCATTATGGAGCTAAGCGATGGTTACGACACAGTGCTTGGCGAGCGCGGAGTGAGACTGTCCGGGGGGCAGAAGCAGCGCATCACCATCGCCCGGGCCATTTTAAAGGACCCGGCCCTGCTCATCCTGGACGAGGCCACCTCGGCCCTGGACACCGAGTCCGAGCGCATTGTGCAGCAGGCCCTGGAAAACCTCATGCGACAGCGCACCAGCATTGTGATTGCCCACAGGCTTTCCACCATTTTGTCCGCGGACAGTATCGTGGTCCTGGACCAGGGCAGCATAATTTCTCAGGGCAGTCATGAACAGCTTTTGCACAAGTGCTCTTTATACAAAAAACTATATGAAATGCAGTTCCAGGATCAGAATGCTGGCCTGGAGGTCGATGCTGGAGAGAGACAGTGAGAACCATGAGCGTTACTGAAAACCGGGACAATTATGTAACTCACCCAAGCGGGGCATCCTGGATTTTTTCCAGAACCCCTAGTCTTTACTTTTATCCTAGAATGCTGGGCACAGTTTTGCGGTCCTGGGCCAAAGCCAGATGGAAAGGGTTTACCGACCATGACTGGATTTTAAGAAGCGTGGACATTTTCCGGCACCTGGAAAAGGTGGACTGCAGGTTTATTATCCGGGGCAAGAAGAACTTCATTGATCTGGACGAACCCTGCGTCTTTGTGGGCAATCACATGAGCACTCTGGAGACCTTTGCCCTGGCAGCAGTAGTATGTCCTCACAGGCAGGTGACTTTCGTGGTCAAGGAGGGCCTGGTGCGCTATCCGGTCTTCAAGCACGTGATGATCTCCAGGGACCCGGTGGTGGTCAAAAGACAAAATCCCAGGGACGATTTCAAGGTGGTCATGCAGGAGGGACTGGACAGGCTTAACCGGGGAATTTCAGTGGTGGTCTTTCCCCAGGCCGAGAGATCCAGGGTGCTGGATCTGCAGCGCTTCAACTCCATGGGTGTCAAGCTGGCCAAAAAAGCCGGGGTCCCTGTGGTGCCCCTGGCCCTGAAGACCGATGCCTGGGGGCAGGGCAGCATAATCAAGGATTTCGGCTGGATCAGGCCCAACAGGCCCATTCGCATGGATTTCGGACCGGCCATGCAGGTTCAGGGAAACGGCAGGGCCGAGCATCAAGAGATAGTTGATTTCATTTCCTACAGGCTGGATGCCTGGCAGGGCTATGCCCGCTGGTTCGGGATGAATTAAAAGCAAGGCGGGTTTTGGTTTGCATCATCACTCGTAAAGCTCTTCTCTGGTCCACTGCCGGTTCCCGGTTATGGGCTGGTGGTTTAGACGCTCCAGCAGGATAGATTTTGCCTGCCTGCGCTGAGCAGCCTCAGGCGCGCCGGGATGAATGGCTGCAACTGCTCTGCCTCGGGAAATAATGGTGTATGATTCGCCTTCAGCTACCCCGCGCAATATACTGGAGAAACTGCGATTGGCTTCAGAAGCTGTCACTGTTTTCATGATTTTACCTTTTCATTCTAAATGTAGTTCAGTTCACTACTTTTTTGTTAGTTTTTAAAGAAGGAGCTGTCAACTGCTTTTATAAAAAAGCTGTGTCAGAAGTCTCTGCTGCTTTCAGCGCATTCACCGCCACGCATGTTTTCCTGGCGCAGTAATATTTTTCAGCTGCTTTCTGCCCTTTGCCTACTGAGCACCTTGAAGGCGAAGCAGGCAGCTCCGAACCCGTTGTCGATATTGACCACTGATATGCCCGGGGCGCACGAGGTGAGCATGGCCAGCATGGGTGTGATTCCATTCAGGCTGGTACCGTAACCCACGGAAGTGGGAACGCCCACGATGGGCACAGGACAGAGGCCTGCCAGTACTGAGGGCAGGGCACCTTCCATTCCGGCTATGACTATCAGGATTCTGGCTTTAGAGATTTTGGGCAGATGGGGAAAGAGCCTGTGCAACCCGGCTACCCCGACATCAGAAACCAGGCCGGGAGTGTGCCCGAAAAACTCCAGGCAGGCATAGGCTTCCAGGGCCACCGGAAGGTCCGCTCCGCCGGCGGATATAATCATGGCCTCGGCTTCCCCGTTCCAGGGGTGGTCCAGGTCGATGCTGCTGTTGAGCTCGAACAGGCCTGGTACTTCAAAATATCTGCCTTCAGGGAACTCTTGAGCCAGGGCGTTTCCGGCATCCGCGCCCAGCCTGGTTACCAGGACCTTTTGCTGTCTGCCGGCCAGGTGCTTTACTGCCGTGAAAAGCTGCTTTTTGCTCTTGCCCGCACCAAATACGACTTCCGGGATGCCGGTGCGTATCCCGCGGCGCATGTCCAGGTTCAGCCCCTGACCGGTTTCCAGGTAGGGCTCCAGCCCTATACGTTCCATGGCCTTATCCATGGACGTGTGCCCGTCCAGCAGGTCCTGAAGCAGTTGCGCAAGCTCATTTCTTTGCATGAAAACCTCGTAAGTCTACCCGGTTATCCGGTGGACGAGCATTGTTTTCCGGTTAAAAAACCATTTTATGCGGCCCGGGAGTACAGATATGCATTGAAAAGTTGATGCAATGCCTGTATGTTGCCCAAGTCATGTCTTCAAAGAGAATCCTTTTCATTGCCAGATCCGAACTGATAAGCCCTGTTCTGTCCAGGCTCAGACAGGAGGGGTACGAGCTTCTCATGAGCGAGAGCCTGGAAGGGGCACTGAAAATTATCAGTCAGAAAAGCCCGGCCCTGATTTTTTCTCAGGTAGCCATGCCCGGCTTCAGGATTCATGATCTCCTGGACGCCCTGGAGAGCCAGGAGATGCAGCGCAGGGTTATTGCCGTGGCTGAGCAGGGCACTGCCCGTGAGGCTCAGCAGATCCTGGAGGCCGGTGCCGGCGACTACTGGCTTGCCCCTTTGCAATGGGATAAGGTCAAGGCTGTGCTGCCCGGTTCATCCCCGCAGCAGGCTCAAAACCGGACTTCTGTTTCAGAGCCGGGCAAGCATGAGATCATCGGGTCGCACCCCGCCATGCAGAAGGTCATGGCCCTGGCCAGGCAGGTGGCTTCTTCCAAGGCCTCGGTCCTTATAAGCGGTGAATCCGGAACAGGCAAGGAAATGTTCGCCAGGTTCCTGCACAACAACAGTCCCCGTCATGCCGGGCCTTTTGTCGCGGTCAACTGTGCCGCACTGCCCGAGCACCTGCTGGAGAGCGAGCTTTTCGGCCATGAAAAAGGTGCATTCACCGGGGCCATCAGCAGAAAAGTGGGCAAGTTCGAGTTGGCCCACCAGGGCACCATCCTCCTGGATGAGATATCAGAAATGGACCTGGCCCTGCAAGCCAAGCTTTTGCGGGTACTCCAGGAAAGCGAGATCGACCGGGTGGGCGGCACGGATACTGTCCGGGTGGATGTCCGGGTCCTGGCCACCACCAACCGCAACATCGAGGAATGCGCCCGCAGGGGGGAGTTTCGACAGGACCTGTTTTACCGCTTAAATGTCATCCCCCTGAGGCTGCCTCCTTTGCGGGAAAGGAAAGATGACATACTGGTCCTGGCCGGGCACTTTATCCGCCATTACAGCACCCAGTACGGGCTGCCGGCCATGGAGCCGGATGAAGAGGCCGCCGGGTGGCTTGTGGAGTACGACTGGCCGGGTAATGTCCGGGAGCTGCAAAACCTTATGGAAAGGGCGGTACTGCTGGCAGGGCAGTCAGGGGTGATCCGCACCAGGCATTTTCTCCTGGAAGAAGATGATCTTCAGGATATACTCGAAGAAAGCCAGGGAAACCACGCAGAAGAAGAATCCCTGCCCTTTACACAAGACGATGCAGCAGTAGCAGCAATTGACCCCGGGGGAGATGACGAGATTTATCCCATACATGAAATGGAAAAACGTATGATCATGAAGAGTCTGAAAAAGACAGGGGGCAACCGCACCCAGGCCTCTGAGCTTTTAGGCATTTCCGTACGTACCCTGCGTAATAAATTGAGCGAGTACAAGAAGCAGGGACTGGTTGTTTCGTAAAAATATGTAAAGGAGAATATATGTCTGTTTTGAATCCACAGGTGGCGGATTATCTGGAAAAAGCCTCATGGATCAGGAGAATGTTCGAGGCCGGAAGCGAATTAAAGCAGAAATACGGGCCGGAAAATGTTTTTGATTTCAGCCTGGGCAATCCGGATCTGCCTCCACCGACTGAAGTGGGGCAGGGACTGGAGGAGCTGGGCAGAAACGCCTGCAAGCCCTACGCCCTGGGATACATGCCCAACGCAGGACTGCCTGGAGTGCGCAAGGCCCTGGCCGGGGTAGTTTCCAGGGAACAGGACACCGAGGTTGCCCCGGAAAATATTGTGGTCACCTGCGGGGCCGCCGGCGGGCTCAATGCCTTTTTCCGGGCCGTGCTTCGTCCCGGGGATGAAGTGGTCTGCCCGGCCCCATTTTTTGTGGAATACTATTTTTATACCGAAAATTTTCAGGGAGTCTTCGTGCCGGTCCCGTCGAAGCCGGTTAGCTTTGAGCTGGACCTGGAGGCCATGCAAAGGGCCATAACTCCCAATACCAGGGTGGTGCTCATCAATTCCCCCAACAATCCCAGCGGACAGGTGTATTCCCGGGAAGAGCTGGAAGGCCTGGTAAGAATCCTTGAGGACAAAAGCAAAGAGTACGGACAGCCCATTCTGCTTATTTCGGATGAGCCATACCGCTTTTTGACCTATGACGACACAGTGGTGCCTCCGGTCATGGCTCTTTATCCCTATAGCCTGGTGGTCAGTTCCTACTCCAAGAGCCTGTCCATGGCCGGAGAAAGGGTAGGGTACCTGGCGGTGCACCCGGAAATGCCCGGAGGAGATGAGCTGCTTCAGGGTCTGAACCTGACCAACCGTATCCTGGGTTTTGTAAACGCTCCGGTTATCGGTCAGATCCTCCTGGAAAAGGCCCTGCATGTCACTGTGGATACCGGGGTTTATTCCGCCAGAAGGCAGGCCATGGCCGAAATCATGGACAAGGCCGGACTGGAGTTTTCTCTGCCCAAGGGCGGATTTTACTTTTTCCCCAAGGCTCCGGACGGAGATGATCAGAAATTCGTCCGGGATCTTTTCGAAGAAAATATCCTGGCCGTACCCGGGTCGGGATTTGGATACCCCGGTTTTGTGCGCTTTTCTTTCTGCATCTCCGAGGAAGTCATCCGCAGGGCAGAGACAGGGCTTGTGCGGGCTGTTGGTAATGGCTGAAAGAAGGCAGCTATCTCAGGAGAAGAAAAAAATGACCAGGGAAGAATTATTCAAGAAAAATCAGCAGCTTTCCACTGAATTTGAGCTGTACCTGCTTGAACATCCCGAGGTGGAAGAAAAAATTCCTGACAATGCTGTGCTTGTTCTGCTTCCAGATTATGATCAGGAGTTGGCCTCCAGAAATATGGAGATTGCACAGGTTCAGAAAGAGGCTGGACAGGTTGTTGTTTATGTCAGGGTGGAGAAGCTGCGTAAGTCAAGAATCGACGGTCTTTCCCTAAAGGTGGCCTGATTCTAACTGCTTGACTTGTGCCTTGTTCGAGGCTAATATACTTCGTTTTTGCGTCCATTTTCAAGGGTGATTCAATATAAATGTTTGATAGTCTATCTGAACGGTTAAATTCCGTTTTTAAAAAGCTCAAGGGCCACGGCCGTCTGGATGAGCAGAATATCCAGGCGGGGATGCGCGAGGTGCGCCTGGCCCTGCTGGAAGCAGACGTCAACTACAAGGTCGTCAAGGACTTCACCCAGCGGGTCAAGGAGCGAGCCCTGGGCCAGGAGGTGCTCAAAAGCCTTACGCCCGGCCAGCAGGTGGTCAAGATTGTCAAGGAGGAACTGGAAGAACTCCTGGGCGGCGAGCAGCAGGGACTGGACCTCAAGGCCAAGCCGCCGGTGGTCATTATGATGGTTGGCCTGCAGGGCTCGGGTAAGACCACTTCCGCGGGCAAGCTGGCCCTGCATTTAAAGGGGCTCAAATATTCGCCCTATCTTGTGCCTGCGGACGTTTACCGTCCGGCGGCCATTGACCAGCTGCACAAGCTGGCCGGGGATCTGAACATGCCCGCCTATCCTTCCACCTCCAGCGACAACCCGGTGGATATCTGCATGCGCGCCCTGGAAGAAGCCAGGCAGAAGGCATATACTGCGGTGATATTTGATACCGCCGGACGTCTGCACATTGACGAGACCCTCATGCAGGAGCTGGTTTCCATCAAGGAGAAGTGCTCCCCCCATGAGATACTTTTCGTGGCCGATGCCATGACCGGGCAGGACGCGGTTACAGTGGCCCAGCGCTTCAATGACCTGCTGGACATTACCGGGGTGGTGCTGACCAAGATGGAAGGCGATGCCAGGGGCGGTGCCGCCCTCTCCATCAAGTCCATTACCAACAAGCCCATCAAGTTTGTGGGCACCGGGGAAAAGCTCACCGACCTGGAAGTTTTTCACCCGGACCGCGTTGCTTCCAGGATCCTGGGCATGGGGGACGTACTTACCCTCATTGAAAAGGCCCAGGAAGACATGGACCAGGATGAAGCCAGGGCCATGCAGGAGAAGTTCCAGAAGTCCAAGTTCGACCTGGATGATTTTCGCAAGCAGATGGGCCGGCTGAAGAAAATGGGCTCCATCGAAGGGCTCTTAAAGATGATTCCCGGCATGGGCAAGATGCGGGACAAGCTTAAGAATGTGCAGATGCCGGAAAAAGAGATGGGCAAGATGGATGCCATGATCAACTCCATGACCCGGCAGGAGCGCAGCAACCCCAAGATTTTCAATGCCTCGCGCAAGCAGAGGGTGGCCAGGGGCAGCGGGACTACGGTCCAGGATGTAAACCAGCTTCTGACCAACTTCGACCAGATGCAGAAGATGATGAAAAAGATGGTGGGCAAGGATGGTCAGCCCCAGCTGGATATGAACAGTCAGGGAATGCCTGTGCCTGGAAGGACCAAGACCAAACGCAAAAAAGTCAAGCGCAGAAAAAAGAAAAAATAAATCTGGACAAAACAGTATTCAAGTATATATTTTTCCTGAAAACTTGCCGTTTTCAGGGTCTATTCTGTTCGGCCCATGTTAAATCAAACCGGGAATACACTGGAATTTGATTTGAGGCTTCCAGGGTTGAGCAAAACAGAGCAAACTACAAAAGAATAAACGGGGGACGATTACATGGCTGTTAGACTTAGACTCACCAGGATGGGATCCAAAAAGAAACCTTTCTACCGCCTGGTGGCATTGGACAGCGAGACCAGACGCGACGGGCGCGCTCTGGAATATCTCGGGTACTACAATCCTTTGCAGGATCCGCCTGAGATCAAGATCAACATGGACAAGGTCAAGGCCTGGATGGACAAGGGTGCAAAGCCCACAGATACAGTACGCTCGCTTATAAAGAAGGCCAGCGCCTGAGAAAGGCTTCAGAGGCCTGTGCAGGAGAATGCCTGGCTGCCATGGTCTGAAAAGGTGGGTCTGCAAGTGTTCTGTCTTGCCGCCCGAACCATGCCTGGAGCGTTGCGATGTAAGTGAGTGACAGGCAAAATCAAGTAATTATAAGATAAAATTCATTGAATTGAACTTGCTTTTAAAGTCTCTGCAGTCAATTGATTACTGGGCAATCACCTGAAAATCTCTATTGAATCGATAATCGGAGGTGGTTATGAAGGAACTGATTGAATACATTGCCAAATCGCTGGTGGATAATCCGGATCAGGTCGAGGTTGCCGAAGTTGAAGGAGAGCAGACTTCAGTTATTGAACTCAAGGTGGCCAAAGAAGACCTGGGCAAGGTCATCGGCAGGCAGGGACGGACAGCGCGGGCCATGCGCACCATCCTGGGCGCTGCCTCCACCAAGGCTCAAAAGAGGACTGTTCTGGAAATAATTGAATAACTGATAAAATGTCTGCCAAAGACCTGTTGACCTGCGGGAAGGTGGTCAAACCACATGGACTCAAAGGGGAGATCTGCATAATCTGGTATGCAGACTCCCCTTTATTGTTGAAGAAAGCAGAGAAAATATATTTGCGGATGCCTGGAAAGCGCCCCAGGGCATTCACTCCCGAGTCCTCAAGAGAACACGGGAGCAGACTGTTGCTTCAACTGGAACAGATCACCGGCCGGGATCAGGCCGAAAAATGGCGGGGTGCGGAAATCCTTGCGGACTCCAAAGACCTGCCCCGCGATGATGATAACGAGATATACCTGCACGAACTCCTGGGTTGTAGTGTCTTCCTGGACAGCGGAGAATACCTGGGTGTGCTGCAGGGCTTTGTGCCCAGGAAAAATGGAGAAGTCTGGGAGATAGTCGACGAAAAGGGAAGAGAGATTTTATTCCCGGCAGAGGATGAGTTTATTGTCCATCTTGACCCAGAGGCCAAAAAAGCTGTTATTTCCCCTCCGGGAGGACTTCTGGAACTTTATCTCGGGGAAGATTGAGCCTGAGGCCCAGGTGGCTGCAGGGCAGCAGGCAGGGAGTTTACTTCAATCCAGGAACAAGCGTGCATTTCCATATTATTACCCTTTTCCCGGAATATTTTGATTCCCCCCTGTCCTGCGGGCTTATGGGCAAGGCCCTGGAAAAAGATGTCCTGGAGGTTTCCAGGATCAATCCCCGCGAATTTACCCGGGACAGGCACAGGACCGTGGATGACCGCCCATACGGTGGAGGTCCGGGCATGGTCATGCTCCTGGACCCCCTGGTTCAGGCCCTGAATGCAATGCCTCCAGGCTGCAGAAAGGTCCTTCTGACTCCCAAGGGAAAACCCCTGGATCAGTCTCTGGCCGCAAGCCTGGCCAAAGAGAATGACCTGGCCCTTGTATGCGGGCGCTACGAAGGTATTGACGCCCGCCTGGAAGAGCTTTTTGACCTGGACCTCGTGTCAGCAGGAGATTTTGTCTTAAACGGAGGAGAGGCGGCAGCCCTTTGCCTCATGGAGTCTGTGGCCAGGTTTCTGCCGGGTTTTCTGGGCAAGCAGGAATCAGCGGGTGAAGAGAGTTTTTCCTCGGGCCTTCTGGAATATCCACATTATACCCGGCCGGAGGAGTACGCCGGGCTTAAGGTGCCAGAGGTCCTTCTCTCCGGGGATCATGGCCGTATAGCTGCATGGCGCTGGCAAAAAGCCCTGGAAAATACTTTCAGGCAGCGCCCCGAGCTTCTAACCACCAGGCCTCTAACTTCTAACGACCTTGATTTTCTCCATGGACTGCAAAAGACCCGCCCCGCGCGCAATCTTTATCTGGCCCTGGTTCATCACCCGGTTAAAAATAAGATGGGCCAGGAGAGCACAACTTCTTTGACAAACTTAGATATTCACGATATAGGACGCGTTTGTGCCACTTATGGGCTTGGAGGATACTACCTGTGCACGCCTCTCAAGGATCAGCAGGTCCTGGCCCGAAGGCTTCTCAGTCACTGGAGGGAAGGTCCAGGAGCACGGGCCAATCCGGATCGGGCCCTGGCACTTGCGGGCGTCAACGTTGTTTCATCGCTTCAGGATGCAGTTGAAAATGTAGAGAGCCTTGCCGGTCGAAGACCCCGCATTGTAGCCACCAGCGCTTCCGGAGCCGGGGATATTGACTGCGGGCAGGTTTTCGAGCGTCTGGAAAAGGAGCCGGTTTTGATGGTGCTGGGCACAGGATACGGGCTTTCGGACAGGGTTGTTCAGGAAGCGGACAACCTGCTTACCCCTTTGCGGCTTCTTGGTGGATATAATCATCTCTCTGTACGTTCCGCTGCCTCAACCATAGTGGACCGCATTCTGGGGGATTTTGCCTGACCCGTTGTTATCAACTGCCACGGTTTACAGGGCTTAAAGAGGCTGCCCAGGATTCAAATTTAAAATCAATCAGTTTTTCTTCAGGAGCAAGAACCATGAATATCATGCAGCAGATCCAGCAGGAACAGATGCGTACGGATATCCCCGGCTTCAAGGCCGGAGATACGGTTAAAGTCCACGTTCGTATCATAGAAGGTGAGAAGGAAAGGGTTCAGGTTTTTCAGGGCACCGTGCTCAGGGTTAAGCGCGGAACAACGAACTCCACCTTTCTGGTGCGCAAGATTTCCGATGGAGTGGGAGTGGAGAGGGTTTTTCCCCTGAACTCTCCTTTTATCGAGAAAGTGGAAGTGGTTACCCGGGGCAAGGTCAGACAGGGCCGCATCTACTTCCTGCGCAAGCTCAGGGGCAAGGCTGCCCGTATCAAGGCCAGGACCGACTGGCACAAGGGCAACTGATACCAAACCTAAGTCTATTGCAGCGGATAAAGATGAAATAACCGGCTGGTACTCATCTTTATCCGCCTGGAAACAGGGGTGTGGGTGAAAGCATACGGGCATCCCGCTTTGAATCTTCAGTCGGGCTTCGACCCTGTGCCTCCAGCAGGTCTTGATGAGGCCGGCAGGGGTTGTCTGGCCGGGCCTGTGGTGGCAGCCGTTGTGGTGTTGCCCCTTGATGCGCAAATCGCCCGCCTCACCGACTCCAAAAAGATCACCTCGAAAGTACGTGAATCCCTGATTCCGGAAATTAAATCCACCTGCCTTGCCTGGTCCCTGGGCCTTGCCTGGCCCCGGGAAATCGACCGCATAAATATCCTGCAGGCCACCATGACCGCCATGAAAAGGGCAGTACTGCACCTTGGCCTTACCCCTGGACAGCTACTTGTCGACGGCAACCAGAAAATTCCATTGAATATTCCCCAGAAATGCATTGTCGGTGGCGATATGACCGAGCCCTGTATCTCTGCAGCCTCAATCCTGGCCAAAACTTTCAGAGATATGCTCATGACCAAGCTGGACAGGCGCTATCCGGGATACGGGTTTGGCCAGCACAAGGGCTACGGCACAAGAAAGCACCTGCAGGCCCTCAAAAGCCTTGGGGCTTCGCCCATGCACAGGAAAAGCTTTAAAGGAGTGCTGCCAAGACCGCGGGAGAAAGTGCCTTGTCTGCCCATAACCTGAATCTTGGCCGCTACGGTGAAGAAGTCGCCAGGGATTATCTCACGGAAAATGGGTACAGGATAAAGGAGCGCAACTGGAGAGCACGGGGCGGCGAGCTGGATCTGGTATGCACATGTGGTGACTGTATCGTTTTTGTCGAGGTCAAGACCCGGGCCGAGGAAGGCATGGGGCATCCCTTAGAGAGCCTTGGGTTCAAGCAGCAGAAAAAACTGCTGCGCACGGCCGGGCTTTACCTGAGCAGGCACAATATGTGGTCCAGTCAGAGCCGTTTTGATTTCATCTGTGTAACTGTTGGCCGGGAAGTACAAATTGAGCATATCCAAAACGCCATCGAGTTCAGCTCTGTGGGTCGTGGCCACACCCCTTGGCAACCCTGGTGATCTGTCCCCCAGGGCTGCAGAGGTCCTGTCCGGATGCGATTTTGTTCTGGCTGAAGATACCAGGCGGGCCGGGTTATTGTTCAAAAACCTGGACATTAAAGCCGGTGAGCTTTTGAGCTTTCATGAGCACAATGAAGAAAAGCGCATGCACAGAGTGGCTGACAGAATCCAGGCCGGGGAAAACTGTGCACTCATAAGTGATGCCGGCACTCCTCTCATGGCCGACCCTGGCTACCGCCTGGTGCGCCACTGCCGCGAGTCTGGAATCAGGGTGGTGCCCATACCCGGCCCCTGTTCCTTTGTAGCCGCCCTGACTGCATCCGGGCTTCCCCCCTATCCCTTTGCGTTTTTGGGATTTTTGCCCAGAAAGCCGGCTGAACTGGAGAAGGTTTTTAAAAACTGGCAGGAAATGCCTGCAACCCTGGTTTTCTTTGAGCGCAAAAACAGGGTGCAAAGCACACTGGACAAGGCATACAGGGTGCTTGGCAACAGGGAGTTCTGCCTGGCCAGGGAGCTGACCAAGACATTCGAGGAATTTATCCGGGGCAGGCTGGACAGGATTGAACTGGACCAGGATAGTCTGCGAGGGGAAATAACCGTCATCATCGGCCCGCCTGATCCGGCTGACTTGACAAAAGACGCTGAAAACGTGAAGGATTTGATAACCAGGTATCTGGAGCAGGGGCTTCTGCCCAGAGATGTTGTACGCGAAGTGCGAAAGGAGGCCAAAGGGTGGAGCGGCAAGGATATTTATGCCCTGATGCAGGATATACGTTCAAGATAGCGTGGACAGCACGTTTTTTTCTGTAAAAAAGGCCGGTAACAAACAAACCGGTTCTGGAACAAGATCAGTCTATGGCCCATCTGGACTTTAAAACCCTCAGCAGATGCCTGTTGCGCAGTCAGTTAGTGGGATGCGCCTTCAACACCCGGGGACTGCAGAATATCGGCCTGGCCTATGCCCTGGAACCCGGCCTGCAGAAGATTTATTCCGGTGATCCCCAGGGGCTGCAGAAAGCAAGGCGCAGGCATCTCAAGTTCTACAACACTCACCCCTTCTGGAATCCTTTGCTGGTGGGAATTTTTCTGACACTGGAAAACAAGATTTCCAGGGAGCTTTTCCCACCCGCATCTCTTCCTGGAGTCAAATCCACTCTTGTGTATACCCTGTCAGCCATTGGGGACTCCTTTTTCAGCGGCAGTCTCCTGGTCACCTGGGCCTTGGTGACCATGGTCCTGGTTATGGCCGGGTTTTTCTGGCCGGCCATCATCCTGGGCATAATTTTTTTTCTGGCTCTGCAACTGTTTAAAATGTACATTTTTCACCAGGGATATGTGCAGGGCATAGTGTTTGTGCAGCGGCTAAAGCGCTGGAATCTCATTAACTGGGGTACCAGGCTAAAGGTTGTCAATGCCTTGCTGGTTCTTTGTTTTTGGCTTGTAATCTGGCCGTTTAAGTGGCATATATTAAACTTTATCGGGGTATGTTTTCTGGGACTTATAATGGCCTGGGTGTTCAGAAGGATTCAATGGAGCCGGGAGATTTTTCTGACAGGGGTTCTATTGCTGAGTCTCCTGCTGCCCTGGGATCAGATGGTTAACAATTTCGTATTTTAATCTTTTTCCACCAGTGAATACAATCTGCCGGGGGTATTTTAATGGATATGGCGGAAGAAAACATCTGCGAGACAACAATAAGCCTGCATAACGAGTTTGGTCTTCATGCCCGTCCTGCCGGGAGGATAGCCAAAGCGGCCCAGCAGTTCGAGGCCAGGATAATGATAGGTTTTGACGGGCGGGAAGTGGATGCCAAGAGCATCCTGGACATACTAAGCCTGGCCGCACCCAATGGAAGCGCCCTGCGCATCCATGCCCAGGGTAATGATGCCAGGCATGCAGTGGAACATCTTGAAAATATATTCCGGGAAAAGCTAAGAGAGGACGGATAACTGGACGGGTAACCATTCAGGGGGTCCTCGGTGTTGATTACTGGCACAAGGCCTGGGGACTGTCCCTCGCTGTGTAGGTCTGTGCAGGATCACGGAATTTTGCGCTTGTAATTTTGGCGATTGTGAAGGCAAGGTGTCGCGGGGACTGTCCCCAGGCCGATTCCGGCATCCCCCTGAATGGTTACCTGCCCGTCAGTGGATTCAGGGCCGCGGACTCTCTGAATTCAGGTCAGATTCAGCAGCAAACGGTTTTGCCCACTTTAAACAGACCAGTCTCATGGCATCTAGACACCCTCGGGGAGGCTCTTTGCTAAAGGTGTAATAAATTATGGCCTCAAAGATATTCAAAGGCATTCCGGTTTCAGCAGGACTGGCCATAGGCAGGACCTATTTTCTGAATCGTGAAGCCGGTACATCTATAGTCCGGATCAACATAGTTCCGGAACAGGTCCCTCAGGAGACGGCCAGGCTCAAGCAGGGGTTTAATTCAGCCCTTGAGGAGCTGGAAAGCATCCTCAGGAAGGTTCCCGGGGACCTGAAGGAGCAGGCCGCCATAATTGATTCACACATAATGATATTGCGGGACGAAAAGTTTCAGCAATCGGCCTGCGACTATGTGCACTCCAGGCTGATAAACGCGGAGTGGGCCCTGGACAATGCAGTCAGCGACATAGAAAAGGCCTTCAGCCGGATAGAGGACGAATACATCCGCAGCAGGACACAGGATGTGCGGCTGGTTGCAGGCCGGGTGCGCAGCAAGCTCTACGGTCAGTCCAAAAGTTACGACAGCAAGCCCGAGAGAATGATCCTGCTGGCACATGACCTTTCTCCGGCCGATACCATAGAGCTCAAGCTGGACAAGATTATGGCCTTTGCCACGGCCACCGGCGGCAAGACTTCCCATGCCGGCATAATCGCCCGTTCCCTGCAGATACCCGCCATCGTGGGCGCAGAAGGCCTGGAAGAGATCCAGGACGATCATGTAGTGATTCTGGACGGGTTCAGCGGCAAGATCATCGTTGAGCCGGATGCGGAAGAACTTACCCATTACACCGATCTCAAACAGCGCTTTTCTGAATACTATTCCCAGATCAAGCGCAACTGCTACCTGCCTGCGGAAACCATAGACGGCTACCAGATGCAGGTGCTGGCGAACATAGAGCTCTTTGAAGAAGTGACCTCGGTAATTGACAACGGCGGGGAGGGTATAGGTCTCTATCGTACCGAGTACAGCTTTTTAAACCGCAACAGCTGGCCGTCGGAAGAGGAGCTTTACGAAGAATACCGGGACATGGCTTCCATTGTTTATCCCCAGAAGGTAGTGTTTCGTACTCTGGACCTGGGAGCGGACAAGATATCGCCTCACTTCGGACCCCTGGAAGAGGTCAACCCCGCACTTGGACTGCGGGCCATCAGGTTCTGCCAGCAGAACCTGGGGCTTTTCAAGGCTCAGCTGCGAGCGATTTTAAGGGCCAGCACACTGGGGAATGTTGCAGTTATGTTTCCCATGATTTCCGGACTGCAGGAACTGCGGGAGGTCAAGGAGATATATTTCGACGTCCGGGAGGAGATGCGCAGACAGGGCCAGCCTTTTAACGAAGAGGTCCCCTTCGGGATTATGATCGAGCTTCCCAGCGCGGTTTTTATTGCCGATGTTCTGGCCAGGGAGGTGGACTTTTTCAGCATCGGCACCAATGACCTCATTCAGTATTCACTGGGAATAGACCGCACCAACAGGTATGTATCCTATCTTTATCAGCCCCTGCACCCGGCCATCCTGCGAAGCATCAAGTATGTGGTTGATGCAGGTCACGAGGCAGGGATAGAGGTCAATGTCTGCGGAGAGGTGGCAGCTGATCCCTACTGCATACCAATACTCATGGGCATGCAGCTGGATTCCATAAGCCTCAATCCCCAGGCTATCCCGGGCATCAAGCGCATAATCCGTCAGACCACCATGGATGAGTGCAAGGACCTATTGAAACAGGTGCTCAGCTGCAGCCAGGTTCAGCAAAGCAACCGCCTGGTTCGGGAAAAGATTTTCACCCGCTTTCCAGAGGAGCTCATGTTTTATACTTCACTGATAGAAGAATCCTGAGGGGACGAATGAGTCTGCAAGATCTAAAATTTAAAGTGCTTATAGTATGAAATCAATACTTGGCTGGCTGGGACATCAGACCCTGGGATTTCTCCAGGAACTGGGCCGGATTATGGTGCTTTTTCTCCAGGCCCTGTCCTGGCTGGTAAGACCTCCCTTCAGGATCAGGCTTTTCTTCAAGCAGATGGAGTTCATCGGGGTCAATTCCCTGTTCGTGGTGGCCCTGACTTCCCTTTTTACAGGCATGGTCCTGGCCCTGCAGACTTTTTACGCCTTCAGCATGTTCGGGGCCGAGACCCTGGTGGGGGCTACAGTGGCCCTGTCCATGACCCGGGAGCTGGGTCCGGTGATTACCGGGCTCATGGTAACAGGCAGGGCGGGTTCGGCCATCTGTGCCGAGATTGGGACCATGCGGGTCACTGAACAGGTGGACGCCCTGACGGTCATGGCCATAAATCCGGTACAGTACCTGGTATTGCCAAGAATCGTGGCCGGGGTCATTATGCTGCCTCTTTTGACCATTATCAGCAATACCATGGGAATCCTGGGGGGTTACCTCGTGGGAGTACAGCTTCTGGATATCCACGGGGGCATGTTTTTGAACAAAATCCAGGAGCACGTGACTATGGCCGATGTTTACAACGGGCTTATCAAGGCCTCGGCGTTCGGAGGGATCCTTACCCTGGTGGGATGCTACAAAGGTTTTTACACCCGTGGCGGTGCAGAAGGCGTGGGCAGATCCACCACCCAGGCAGTGGTCATGTCTTCGGTACTGATTCTGGTAAGCGATTATTTTCTGACTGCGCTCATGTTTTAGAGGACAGAGGTCAGTATGCAGCAGGACAGGGACATTATACATATCGAGAGCCTGTACAAGAGCTTCGGGGATTTCCGGGTGCTGGACGGGCTGGATCTCACCCTGGAAAAGGACCGGGTGAATATTATTATAGGCAGAAGCGGTGGTGGCAAAAGTGTGCTCATTAAGCACATTATCGGGCTTTTGAAGCCGGACAGGGGCCGGATCCTGGTGCGCGGGGAAGATATAGTGCCCATGGATGAAGGGGCAATGGCCCGGGTGCGCAGGGATTTCGGCATGCTCTTTCAGGAGGCTGCTCTTTTTGATTCCCTGAATGTGCATGAGAATGTGGCTTTTCCCTTGCATGAACATACCTCCAAAAGTTATAGCGAGATTGACGAGGTGGTGCAGGCCAAACTTGCGGCTGTGGGGCTGCAGGGCATGGATAAAAAAATGCCGGCGGAGCTTTCAGGGGGAATGCGCAAAAGGGTCGGCCTGGCCAGGGCCTTAGCCCTGGAGCCGAAAATCGTTCTCTTTGATGAGCCGACTTCCGGTCTTGATCCGGTTATGGCCGCGGCCATCAATGAACTTATACAGAGGACCAGGCAGGAATTCGGGGCCACCTGCATAGTGATCAGTCACGATATTGACGCCACCATGAAGATAGCCGACAATATATTCATGCTTTATGAGGGCAAGATTATCGCCCGGGGCAGTCCCGAGGAACTAAACGAAAACACTGATCCAGTGGTCAGGCAGTTCATCAGGGGTGAAGCCCGGGGTCCCATCAAGGTCAATTAATTTTCAACCACAAACATGACCTGTGTATTCTGCTGCACCGGTTCATGAATCAGGGGTGTTATGGCCAAGACTGCCAGCGTGGAAATCAAGGTGGGCATTTTTGTCCTCATAGCCATCGTGCTTCTGGGGTATCTGACCACAGTACTTACCAGAGATCGGATAATCACCAGGGACACTTACGAGATCCATGCCTATTTTGATAATGTCACCGGTCTTCGCACCAATTCCCCGGTGGAAATTGCCGGGATCGATGTAGGTACGGTCAAGGACATCACCCTGCATGAGAACAGGGCCAGGGTAACCATGGCCATACGTCCGGACATTGACGTACACGCCGATTCACAGGCAACCATCCGTACCAGGGGGGTTCTGGGAGACAAGTTCGTGGAGGTCAACCCCGGCAGCGCCACCGAGCCCACCCTTGAGGACGGTGGAGTCGTATCCCGCGGGGTGCAGCCCACGGACCTGGACCAGGTCATGGCCCGAATAGGAGATATTGCAGATGATATAAGCGAGGTCTCCAGGAGTGTATCCAATGTATTCGGAGGACCTGAAGGCGAGCAGGATATGCGCGAGTTTTTCGACAACCTGCGCGAAGCAGCGGTGCATATGAACCAGATAGTACAGACCAATGCCCGGGGCATTGAAAAGATCGTGGCCAACCTGCAGGACTTTTCCGGGGATCTGAAAACAATAAGCGAGACCAACAAAGAAGGCATAACTCATATTGTGGACAATTTTTCCCAGGCCTCCAGCCAGCTCAATGTTTCCCTGGAACAACTGGGAGAGATAATGGACACGGCCCAGCACGGAGAGGGGCCTGTGGCCACCCTCCTGGAAGACCGCCAGATGAGCGAGGACATGCGCCGCACTGCTGCATCACTGGAGAGCCTTACCCGCAAGCTGGACGAGGGCGAAGGTACCCTGGGCAAACTCATTAGCGAGGATGACACCGGCAGAAAGATTGATGATGCCCTGGATGGGATCAATGAGTTCCTGGACCGCTATGACCGTTTTCAGACAGTGGTGGATTTTCGCAGCGAATACATGGCCAGCACCGGAGATATGAAATCCTACCTGGACCTGACCCTGCAGCCGGCCGAGGACAGGTTCTACATGCTCTCCCTCATCGATGATCCCAAGGGGCGCACCCGGACCACGGAGACAGTGGAGCGCGAAAGGGTGGATGGCGGACAATGGACGGTAACGGAAACCGAAGAGGAAAAGACCTACAAGGACCGGCTCAAGTTCTCCGCCCAGCTGGCCAAAAGATGGAACGACTTCATCCTGCGCGGGGGGCTTATCGAATCCACCGGGGGATTCGGCATGGATTATTTTCTCTGGGATGAGCGCATCAAGCTCTATACAGATGTTTTTGATCTGGGAGCGGACCGCCCGCATGTTAAATCCGGGGCCAACCTCTATTTTCTGGACAATTTTTACCTCACCGCCGGATTTGACGATTATCTGAGCAAGCACGGGGACAGTTCGTTTTTTGGAGGGCTTGGATTTTACTTTACAGACGAGGATCTGAAGTATCTCATGTCATCGGTGCCTGTACCTGACGGCAATTTTTAAAAACTTATACAGGAGGCTTTGCAAGATGGAAGTTGTACTGTTTAAAAGCGAAGAAAAGAAAAGTACCCAGGAAGTGGCCGCAATCCTGCGCCAGATTGCGGACAAGGTGGAATCCGGTGAAGTGGTGCTGACCCGGGGACAGGAGGAGGTCCGGCTGCAGATACCTCCTAATGTGACTCTGGAACTCAAGGTGGAGGAGGAAACCAAGAGGAGCACCAAGAAATCACTGGAGATCGAGATTGAATGGCCTGAAGGTGAAGAGGGAAAACCCCGGGGAGATGTAAGCATCGGCTGATGACGGCTTTTACTTTTACTCAGAATTCAAGGGCGATCCGCATCCTGGCCAGGGTAAACTGCCAGGAGAAGGATAATAGTCCGGGGCCTGGAAGATGTCTACTTTAAAAGCTTTGATCGTACATCCCGACCGCGAGGTGACCCTCAAGCTGCGCGAATTTTTCGCGGGGGAGAAGAGGATAAAAATCCTGGGCGAGGCTGTCAGTTCCAATGAGGCCTTGGAACTCCTGGAAAGCATATCCTACGATGTGTTTTTCCTGGGGATAGATCTGCCCGACGGAGTCAGCGGCATGGAGCTTACCCAGATGCTGGCTCAAAGAAAGTTCAGGCCGCACATAGTACTCATCGCCCTTGACCAGCAGCACGCCTACAAGGCCTTTGAACTGGGCGTGGCCGACTACCTGATCTGGCCTTTTGAGACAGGCAGACTGGAAAATACAGTGGACAGGCTGCTTCGTTATACCGAAATGCCGCACACGGCCGAAAAAGAGGTTTACGACTCCCAGGGTTCTGAGCGTTCCCGGGATGAGGGAACCGTTCACCTGCCCATGGCCGATGCTGATGAGGATTCTTTTCTCAATGCCCTGCGCCAGGCCTGGGATGTTTCGCCCAGAAAGCAGCTTGAGATTGAAAAACTGCCCATTAACCAGGAAGGAAAGCTTCTTTTGGTACCCTACAATCAGATAGTCTTTGTGGAGGCCTACGAAGACTACAGCTTTGTACATACCTTCAAGGAGAAATTTTTGACCTCCTACCGTCTCAAAAGTCTTGAAGAAAGACTGAACAAGCACGGTTTTTTCCGGGTGCACAGAAAGTACCTGGTGAACCTGGAGATGGTCACGGAGATAGCCTCCATGCCCGGCAGCAATTTCATGCTCAGAACCGCCGGTAAAACGAAAATCGAGCTGCCCATCAGCCGAAGGAGAATCAACGACCTGAAGCAGATTCTGGGACTCTAACTGCCTCACCGTTCAACGTGACCTATCAGCCTTTAGTCGATAATCTATGTCGATTTTTCTTGTATGATATAAACATGCACCGGAACTTGCGGCGTAAGCAGTTGCATATCAGCCGCAAACCGCCTGATGAACCGGTTGTCTGGAGGTCCGGGAAAAAACTCCAGAACGTTTTTTAATGATTACTATTCGGACTGAGTTTAAAGGAGGAGTGTTATGGAAGACAAAGGAGCCCTTGACTCTTTGCTGCAAGAGGAGAGGATTTTTCGGCCGTTGCCCCAGATGGTAATCGATGCCAACATCAATCCGCAGGAATATTCGGCGGTGATGAAACAGTGCCAGGAAAACTACCTGGACTACTGGGAAGATGCAGCCAAGGAGATGGACTGGTTCAAGAAATGGGACAAGGTCCTGGATGATTCCGAGGCCCCGTTCTACAAGTGGTTTACCGGTGCCAAGTGCAACATTGTTTACAATGCCCTGGACAGGCACATCAATACGGCCAACAAGAACAAGCTGGCCTTGATCTGGGAGGGCGAGCCCGGGGATACCAAGAAGTTCACCTATTATGAGCTCTACCGGGCTGTAAACCGCTTTGCCAACGCCCTGCGGTCCCTGGGCATCAAGAAGGGCGACCGGGTGGTGCTCTACATGCCGCCATTGCCGGAGACTATGATTTCCATCCTGGCGGTGGCCAAGATTGGAGCGGTGCACAGCATGGTCTTTGCCGGCTTTTCCGCCAAGGCCCTGCGCGAGCGCATTCAGGACGCCGAGGCCAAGCTGGTCATTACTGCCGACGGATTTTACCGCAACGGCCGGCCGGCCAATGTCAAGAACCTGGTGGACAAGGCCCTGGTGGGCGGCTGCGAAACCGTGGATACCGTGGTGGTAGTTCACCGGGCAGGCGTGGAAGTGGAAATGACCGAGATGCGCGATATCTGGTATGAAGACCTGGTGCGCCAGGAAAGCCCGGTATCCGAAACCGAGGTCATGGACTCCGAGGACATGCTCTTTTTGCTTTACAGTTCCGGGACCACGGGCAAGCCCAAGGGGATCGTGCATACCCACGGCGGGTATATGGTAGGGGTGCACCGTACCCTGAACTGGATTTTCGACATCAAGCCCACGGATATTTTCTGGTGCACTGCGGACATGGGCTGGATCACCGGTCACAGCTACGTGGTATACGGTCCGCTTATGGCCGGTACCACCACCATGCTCTTTGAGGGACACCCCCTGTATCCCCAGGCGGACCGGCTTTGGCAGATGGTAGCCCGCTACGGTGTAACCATTTTTTACACCGCGCCCACCCTGATACGCATGCTTATGCGTTTCGGCAGCCAGTATCCCAAGCAGCACGATCTATCCACCCTGAGGCTTCTGGGAAGCGTAGGCGAGCCCATCAATCCTGAAGCCTGGATGTGGTACTACAACAATATAGGCCGGGCCGAATGTCCCATTATTGACACCTGGTGGCAGACTGAGACCGGTTCGGTTATGATCAGCCCCTTTCCCATAACTCTGCTCAAACCCGGGTCCTGCAGTAAACCCCTGCCGGGCATCGAGGCTGACGTGGTGGACGAGGAGGGCAATCCAGTGCCTCCGGGCAAGGGTGGCCAGCTCATCATCAAGAAGCCCTGGCCCTCCATGCTGCGGACCCTGTACAAGGACCCGGAGCGCTACAAAAAGACCTACTGGGAAAAGATCCCCGGAGTTTACCTGGCCGGGGACGTGGCCCGCAAGGACGAGGACGGCTATTTCTGGATCCAGGGCCGCTCCGACGACGTCATCAGTATCGCCGGGCACAGGGTGGGTTCTGCTGAAATCGAAAGCGCCCTGGTGGCTCACAAGGCCGTGTCCGAGGCTGCAGTCATCGGAGTGCCGGACAAGATCAAGGGCGAAGTGGCCAAGGCCTTTGTCACTCTTAGTGCTGAATACACAGTTGACGATCCGGATGAACTCATCAAGACTCTCAAGTCCCATGTAAGATCCGAGCTTGGACCTGTTGCGGTAATCAAGGGTATTGAGTTCAGGGACACCCTGCCCAAGACCCGCAGCGGCAAGATCATGCGCCGGGTGCTCAAGGCTCAGGAACTGGGCGAGGACGTGGGAGATACCTCCACACTGGAAGATTGATCCCAAGAGGCCTCTGATATTGGAGGTCAAAAAACAGTTGACTTGAGGGCGAAATTCGTTTTTTTTCGGTTTCGCCCTCAAGTTTTTTATGTCTTGTTTTCCGGGCATCCAACTGAAACAGGGGTGTAGCTTGGAGTTTTACGATCTGATATTTTATCTGTCCATGCTGGCCGGACTGCTCATGGCCTTCAGCCTGGGAGCAAATGACCTGGCCAATACCATGGCTACTGCAGTAGGTTCCAAGGCTTTGACCGTGCGTCAGGCGGTGATGATCGCCGCCCCCCTGACTTTTGTCGGGGCTGTATTTCTGGGAGCCCATGTCACGGCAACTATAACCAGGGGAGTGGTCAATCCAGAACATATAGCCGATCCCAAGCTGATGGTCCTGGGTATGTTTTCCGCCCTGCTGGCGGCTGCCTTATGGGTGTTCATCGCCAGCGTGGCTTCTCTGCCGGTATCCACAACCCACTCCATTGTGGGCAGCGTCCTGGGTTTTGGAATTGTGGCCGGCGGTCCGGAGGTTGTGAACTGGGCGATTCTACTGGTGGTGGTTCTTTCCTGGCTCATTTCGCCGATTTTTGCAGGTGCCCTGGCGTATCTGATATTTACTCATATCAGAAAGTTTATTTTTTATCAGAAGCATTATTTAGAGCAGGCCAGAATCTGGGCCCCCCGATGGATCGGGTTGACCGTTTTGATCCTGGGCTTTTCATTTGTTTTCAAAACTCCGCTGTATGATGCTATAGATATGGGTGTGCCGTTTGCCGTGTTTTTGATTGTGGCTCTGGCGTGCCTGGCCTGGGCTTTTTTCAGATATTTGATTAATAAAATCACCAGGCACATGGAGCAAAATGTGGAGAATGTAGAGGGCATTTTCCGCAAGCTGCAGATCATGACTTCGTCCTATGTTTCTCTTTCTCTTGGAGCCAATGATGTTGCCAACGCAGTAGGCCCGGTGGCTGTAATTTATATCATTGTCCGGCAGCAGGAGCTTGTGGAGCAGGCTGATATCCCAATCTTTCTGCTGGTAATGGGGGGGCTTGGCATAGCCCTTGGCATAGCCCTTCTTGGGGCCAGGGTCATCCGGACGGTGGGAACGCGAATAACCACCCTGACCCATACCCGGGGATTTTCTGTTAATTACGGCTCTGCTACAGCTGTCCTGGTGGCCTCCATGCTGGGAATGCCGGTTTCCACCACCCATGCCTGCGTTGGGGGAGTTACAGGAGTCGGCCTGGCCCGGGGATTCAGCGCCATCGACCTGACTGTGCTTTTGCGTATCGTGGCTTACTGGGTGTTGACGGTGCCTATAGCCGCTCTGACCTGCATTGTTATTTTCCAGACATTGCGCTGGACTTTTGTCTTATAGATTTAATCGACTCCAAATGCGAGGTGCCCCATGAGAATGAATTTTTTCGGACTTTTGTCCAACAAATCCCCCATGGAAGGATTGCATGATCACTATGAAAAAATCCATGAATCCATCGAGGTTATAAACGAAGCACTGGAGTGCTATATCGGCGGGGGGGACAAATGCCCGGAATTTATATCCCTGCAGAGCCGCATAAATGAACTGGAGAGCCAGGCGGACAAGATTATCCGGCATATACGCAATCACCTGCCGCGAGGTCTTTTTATGACCGTGGATAAGATCCAGTTTCTCAATTACACCAGCGTGCAGGACAATATCCTGGATGCCGCCCAGGAAGCCCTGAACTGGCTGGGCATGCGCGAGGTGAATATCCCGGAGGAGTTTCAGCGAGATCTCTTGTTTTTACAGGGTGATGTGGTCAAGACCCTGGCCATGGTGGGGCCGGCCCTTAGGGAGACTACAGCCTTAGTGCACATGGAAAGCATGAACCGCGAAGAACTCAAGGAAAGCCTGCGCAAGATCAGGGAACAAAAGGACAAGGTCTTCAGGAACAAGAACGAGATTACCCGGAAAGTCTTCAATTCAGATCTGGAATTCAAGGATATCTACCAGCTGATTCACTACGTGGACAAGCTGTACCTCATGGCCTTCAACAGCAGCAAGTGCGCCGAAATACTGCGGACCATGATCGCCAGGTAGGAAGCAGGGAAGACAAATGTTCACATCGAAGGCATGATGTCGGTATTTTCATGCTTTATGGTCAAAGAAAACAGGCATCGCTGCAAAATGATATCATCATTTATCCTGCAGTCAGTCTTCCAGGAAATAATCCACGCTGGTCACCACTCTGACCCGCTTGATTTCCGGGGTGAAATCGTCCCGGTCGTTGATGGTGAACAGTCCCTGGCTCGCCCTTCTAATGGCTCCAACACTGCTTTCTGAATCCCGGGCGAACTGCCTGGCTGCGCTTCGGGCATCGCGTGTGGCCTCGGCTATCATTTCCGGCTTGATTTCCGCCAGGCCTGTGAATTCAAACCTGGGCTGAAACTCGTAAGAGTGCACCAGGACCACCCCCTCTGAAAGGAGTTCTCCTGCGGCGGACATGGCTTCCTTGACCGCTTTTGCATCCCCTGTGCGCACGGTTATTACACTCTGGGCGGTAAACCTGTTGGCCGGCAAGTGCTGAGGAGAAGCACCAAAGGCGTGCTGGTCGTTTATCCTGGGGGATGAGATGGATGCCTCGGCCTCCCCAAGGCCCTGCCTGTCTAAAAAAGCCATGACTTTATCAGCGGAAGTGTCCAGCTCTTCCTGAATTTTCTGCAAGTCGTTTCCCGCCGCGCTGAAGGAGATGGGCCAGTAGGCCAGGTCTGCAGGCACTTCCCTCTCAGCAAATCCGCGTACGCTTACGTATCTGTCGTAGGATCTAAAATCTTTGACAGCCCCTCCAAGAACCAGGGAGCTGATGACCAGGGCCACGCCGATAAGCAGGCCTGCTGAAAAATTACTGGTCCAGTTTTCACGCATGCGAGTCCTCCTGATTCAGGCCGGGCCAGGATTGTGGGGTTGTTATGCTTGGTTGCCGCAGTCTCATGTAGTCAGTTGAGGTCTGTTTGTGCACCAGGCACAAAGATCCCTTGAGAAGGGGAGTATACGGGTCTTGCGGCAAGCCCGGAAATAGTCTTGTCACTTGTGATAGTCCCCCAATTCCGTGAAAATGTCTACTTAATTATTTTGCAGCCGGGTATGTATCCAAACCTGCCCTATAACATGGCCGGCTGCTCAAGCGCGATATGGTCTTGTAAAAACTTGACAATATTTTTCATATATAGGAGCTATGCTAACGCGGGATATGCCCGCAACCCAATAAAGAAAAGAGTATTTTAGACAGGATTAACAGGATTAAGAGATGGATTAAGAGAAAAATATTTTTGTCCTGGCTCCCAGTTTAATGCCCTTCGGGCTTGCTCTGCGAGCAATTAAACGGGACAGGCGGAAGCCAGGCCAAAAGGTCTTCAATCGCCTTTGGCGATGGTAAATTCAGTCAGCGGCATCAGGCCGGTGGCTGATTATCCTATCCATCCTGTTAATCCTGTCTAAGGCCTGCCACGCGCAGCGCGTGGTTCTTGTTTTTTATGACAGGGTTTCAGGAGTAAGTCACTGACATAAGTAATCCAAAGCAAGGCTTCAAAAACAATAATTCAGAACTTCAATTCTTGCCCCAAGAGGTGATCCCATGCCTGGAATTATTATACGCTGGCTGATTTTGACAGTGGCGGTCATAATCTGCGCCTACATAGTGGGCGGAATCCATGTGGCCGGATTTTTTTCAGCTTTCGTGGCTGCCGCCTTTCTGGGTATCCTTAATGCCCTTTTCCGTCCCATACTCCTGCTGGTGACCCTGCCGTTAAATGTCCTCACCTTCGGTCTTTTTACCTTTGTAATCAACGCTGTACTTCTGCTGATGGTCTCCGGAGTCGTCTCCGGACTGGAGATCCACGGTTTCTGGTCGGCCATGGGCGGGGCTCTGATTATAGCCCTGGTGAGCTGGGCCTTGAGTTCCTTTGTCAGTGACCAGGGCCGGCTGGAATACATAGAGCTCAAAAAGCGCGGAAACCGCTGGGAATAGAGCGTGTTGTCTTCCGGCCGGTATCCGGTGCTAATGCATGACGACTATCCCTTCCGATTATGTCTGGAATTAAAATTGTATGCAGATATTGCCTTTTTTTCCTGAAGGTATTAGGCAGTCAGTTTTTTGGGTGCGGTTGAAAAATGGCATAAAATCCGTGAAACTGACTTGGAGGGGAAATGAACTGGAAAAGAGTTGTTGTGCTGTTTTTGTTCATGTGTTTCGGGTACGGGGGAAGTGTCCACGCAGCCGGCTTTGCCCTTTATGAGTGGGGGGCCAGGGGAACGGCGCTGGGGGGCACCATGATCGGCAGAGCGGACGATGCTTCGGCAGTGGCCTATAATCCGGCGGGAATAACCCAGCTTGAGGGCACCAGGACCAAGCTGGGTTTTTCTGTGGTGGCCCCGGGCGGAGACATAAGGACCACTGATGAGACGGGAAATACTGAGACCACCAGTATAGAGAGCAATTACTGGATTCCGCCGCATGCATTTTTGACCCATCAACTGACAGACCAGGCCTGGCTGGGTCTGGGCATATACTCCAGGTTCGGACTGGGGACTGAATATCCCGATGACTGGCCCGGCAGATATAATTCATATTACAACAGGGTACAGTCCCTGTCCTTCAACCCCAACCTGGCCCTGAAGATCAGTGATTCATGGTCCATGGCATTCGGGATTGAAGTAATGTGGTTTGATTTCAAGCAGGAAAGAGCTGTTAATGGACAGGCTTTTGGACTTTCAGATATAGATGCCGAAGTCCACGGAGACAGTTTCGGGTTTGGAGCCAACGCAGCCCTGCACTACAAGCCCAGCGACACCTGGGCGGTGGGCCTGACCTACAAAAGCCGGGTAAAGCAGACAGTCTCCGGCGATGCAAAGTTTGATCGACCTGCGGGTACTCCTCCAGGTTTTTTCCAGAACACCTCCGCAGAGGGTGACATCACATTGCCTGATTCCTTTGGCTTGGGGGTAATGTATCGGCCCCTGGAAAGGCTGACCCTGGAAGCCAACGCCATATATACCTTGTGGAGTACTTATGATGAGCTGAAAATTGAGTACAGTGAACCTCTCTTTCCAGGTTTTGAAGAGCGAGCTATTGATAAAAAGTGGGAGGATGTGTGGCGTTTTCAGTTCGGCGCGGAATACGACCTGACAGAGCTTATAGATCTGAGGCTGGGGTATGTATTTGACCAGATCCCTGACCGGGACAAGTATGCCGACTACATGACTCCTACCAACGATAGACATATTATTACCTCCGGCATCGGATTCAGCTGGGACCAGGCCAGCCTGGATCTGTCCTATTCCTACCTGTGGTTCGCCAACCGCAGTATTGACGCCAGGGACAGCACCGATGACGGCACTATAGATATACTGGACAGCAGGTTCAAGGATGGACATACCCACATCGGGAGTATGAGCTTCAGCTATCAGTTTTGAGTTTAAGGATGATGGGATTGAGGTATTCAGGAATTGGGGAATCGAGGAATTGGGGGATTTGGGGAGAAGGTGGTGTAACCCCTCATCAATATGTAACCATTCAGGGGGTGCCAGCAATCCCCACCGGGAATAGACTTGAGGCGTACTCCCCAGCCGTGAGCGGCAGAGCCGCCCGCCTGTCCCGTGAAACACCCAGCACTCACTTTAATAATTTCGGTTTCATCACAAGCAAACAAATGGAAAAGTGAGTGCTGGGTCAGCGTAGCTGGTTTCACTGGGATGAGCAACGAAGTTGCCCGTGCCAAAAAATCTTCTCCGGCACGGGAAGCCTTCAGGCTTCACACTGGTGCTCCGCACACACGGTTTTGAAGAATAAAAGATCCCCAGCAAGGCATTACCCGTCTGGCAGACAGGCAAATTGGCATATCTCCCCCCCTGAAGAGTTACATCAGTATGAGGCTCTTGTCGGGGTCGGTATCGGGATCGGCATCGGTATCGAAGGTTTTGGGTTTTTAACCCGCTTGATTATCACTTCTATTTTTTCCGAAGCCGATACCGATCCCGACTCCGACTTCGATAAAGATCACACGAATCGGTTTTGACAGGGAGCAGCCCCGGGGGTTGTTCCCTGTTTTTATTTCTGGCAGTAAAGGGGCAAAGGAGAATTTTTATGAGCAAAGTATATTTCTGGAACCTGCGGGCCTCGCGCAAGATGCCCTATGACCTGCGCTTGAAAAAGCTGCTGAAGAAGATCGACCTGGGTTCCATGCTGGAGCCGGGCATGCTCACTGCGGTAAAGATCCATTTCGGGGAGGGAGGCACCACCGGCTTTGTTTCCCCGCTGTGGGTCAGGCCCGTGGTGGAATTTATAAAGAAGACCGGGGCCAGGCCATTTCTTACCGATACCAACACCCTTTATGTGGGCAACAGGGGGGAGGCCGTATCCCACCACATGCAGGCAGCAATGCACGGTTTCGACCCCAATGTGCTGGGAGCCCCGGTGATCATTGCCGACGGGCTCAGGAGCAACAACCAGAGAAGGGTGAGCTTTGAGGGCAGGCACCTGTCCGAATTTTACCTGGCAGGCGATATAATGGATGCTGATTTCATGGTCAATGTCAGCCATTTCAAGGGGCACGAGCTTTCCGGTTTCGGCGGAGCCCTGAAAAACCTGGCCATGGGCTGCGCCACCAGGCAGGGCAAAATGCACCAGCATTCCGGCCTGGCTCCCAAGGTGGATGATTCCCATTGCCAGGGCTGCGGCCTGTGCATGCAGGTCTGTGCATCCGGGGCTCTGACTCTTGTTGACGAGAAAGTGCGCATGGACCCGGAAAAATGCGTGGGTTGCGCTGCCTGCATTCTGGTGTGCAAAACAGGGGCCCTGCAGATCAACTGGGAGACAGAAGGCAATGCCTTCCTGGAGCGCATGATGGAGTACTCTGCTGCTGTACTTTCCCGGAAAAAAGACAGGTGCGTGCATATAAATTATATTTTTAACGTCACCCCGGACTGCGACTGTCCGGGATTCAGCGATGCCCCTCTGTGCCCGGATCTGGGGGTTCTGGCCTCCCTGGATCCGGTGGCCCTGGACAGGGCCTGCCTGGACCTGGTGAACCAGGCCCAGCCTTTGCATCCCAGTGCTTTGCCCAAAGATATAACACCGGGCCAGGACAAGTTTACTGCAGCGCATCCCAAGACCAACGGCTCTCACGCCCTGGACTATGCACATGATCTGGGCCTTGGATCACAGAGCTATGAACTGGCTGGGATTTAATCTCCGGCTCAGGCCAACAAAGTACTGGACATGCCGTAATGTTATGTATTAAAATTATTTTTTTAGAAATTGAAAGGGAGGATTGAAATAATGAGCAGGCACAAGAAGATTGAACGTCACAAGGAAATTGACCGGCGCCGCCGCAGAAAGAAAAAGCGCCTCAAACAGCGCAAGAAAGAAGCTATCCAGGCCGCTGGCAAGGCCTAGCCTGGCCGGTTCTGGATGTTTTCAGGCAGGGATCTCAAGCCTGATGGGTTAAGTGTCAGCTGGCACCGGAAGTCTTGACAAATCTTTTTTTGGCGATAAATGAATTCTGCATTGTGGAAGGATTTTGCGTCAATGTTTTGTTCAAATCTTTTTATGAGGCAACTGCTTGACAGATACTAAAAAAACATCAGGAAAAATATATTTCAAACCTGTCTAAGGAGGAAAAAATGCCTATTTACGAGTACAGGTGCAACGAATGCCAACAGCTTTTTGAGGAGTGGCAGAAGGACTTCAAGGAACGTGAGGTCAACTGCCCCATTTGCGGGGGCGCATCTTCAAGACTTATTTCCAATTCAGCCTTTGTGCTTAAAGGCAGTGGCTGGTATGTGACGGATTACTGCAACCGCAAAAGCGAGGTCGGCAACGGCAACGGCAAAACCACCGCCAAAAACGGCGAAGCCAAGAGCGATAACTCGGCCTCGACCAGCTCAGAAAGCAGTACCCCGTCATCCCAGGACACATCCAACACTTAACTTTTAAAAGGCAGCTTTCAAGCTGCCTTTTTTGAACTATAAGCTGAGATTCAATTCCTGCACCTCCACAGGTTAAGTCTGCAGGGCCTTAAACAGCCCTGAAAATCCGCCTGGAAACTGACCATGATAGAAAGATATACCCGAAAGGAAATGGGTGAGCTCTGGACCCAGGAGAAAAGATTCAGGGCCTGGCTGGAAGTGGAACTGGCCATCTGCGAAGCCTGGCATGAACTGGGTGCAATCCCGGCTCAGGACATGGAAAATATCCGTGCCAGGGCCGACTTTGACCTGGACCGCATTCTGGAAATCGAAGAGCGGACCAGGCACGATGTCATCGCCTTTCTAACAGCTGTGGAAGAAAAGGTAGGGCCTTCGGCCAGATATATTCACCTGGGATGCACTTCCTCGGATATTGTTGATACTGCCAATGCCCTTTCGCTCTACAGGGCAGGTGAGATAATCGCCAAAGCCCTGGACGGGCTTCTTCAGTCTCTGGACCGGATATCCCACGAGTACAAGGGCCGGCTCATGATGGGGCGTACTCACGGCATTCATGCCGAGCCCATCAGTTTCGGGCAGAAAATGGCCGGTTTTTATGCTGAAATGCGCAGACACGAGGCCAGGTGGCAAAGGGCGCTGGAGCAGATCCGGGTGGGCAAGATATCCGGTGCAGTGGGCACTTATGCCCATCTGGACCCCCGGCTGGAAGAGCTGGCCTGCCGGAAGCTGGGTCTTGAGGTGGACCCTGTATCCACCCAGATAGTGCAGCGCGATCGCTATGCTGAGTATTTCACCGCTCTGGCCCTGATGGCAGGTGGTATTGAGCGTCTGTGCGTGGAGCTCAGACACTTGCAGCGCACCGAAGTACTGGAAGCCGAAGAAGGCTTTTCCAAGGGGCAGAAGGGGTCTTCAGCCATGCCGCACAAGAAGAATCCCATTTCCGCTGAGAACCTCACCGGACTGTCCCGGCTGGTGCGAAGCAATGCCCTGGCAGCCATGGAAAACATGGCCCTGTGGCACGAACGCGATATCAGTCATTCCTCTGTGGAAAGGGTGATCATGCCCGATTCCACCATCCTTATCCACTACATGCTTACCAGGCTCACGAACCTTCTGGACAAGCTGCAGGTAAATGACGCCAATATGGAGTACAACCTGGATCTTTCCATGGGGCTTTACTTTTCCCAGAGAGTTCTGCTGGCCCTGGTGGAAAAGGGTCTGGAGCGGCAAAAGGCCTATGAACTGGTGCAGGAGGATGCCATGTACTGCTGGGAGAACAAGGTATATTTTCCCGACAGGATCCGGGAGAACCAGGAGATCCTTAAGCATATTCCACTGGATGAGCTGGATGCAGTCTTTGATATGGGCTACTATCTCAAGCATGAAGACTTAGTATTTCAGAGGGTGTTTAAATAGTGCAAAATTTTGACGCAAAGTCCAGGCTGGCTGAGCTGCTTTACAATAAGTCTTATCAGGAAGGGAATTTCACCCTGACCTCCGGCAAAAAAAGCGATTATTATTTCGACTGCAAGCAGACCGCCCTGCATCCAGAAGGCGCTTTTCTACTGGGGCGTATTTTCTTAGATATGCTTTATGCGTATGAAAAGTATCCGGAAGGGGTGGGCGGTATGACCCTGGGTGCTGATCCACTTGTGAGCGCTGTCACAGTCATGTCCTATCTTGATAATCGTCCTCTGCCCGGTTTTATTGTCCGGAAAAAGGCCAAGGGGCATGGTACAGGACAATTCCTGGAGGGTATGGCCAATTTCAGCCCGGGGCAAAGGGTCTGTATGCTGGAAGATGTGATAACCACTGGAGGCACACTTTTATCCGCCTGCGAGAGAGTCCGTGATGCCGGTCTGGCAATCGGTCCCATACTCTGCGTTCTGGACCGTGAAGAGGGCGGTGCGGAAAACATAGTCCGGGCCGGTTTTGACATCAAGTGCATATTTACTCGCCAGAGTCTGCTTAGAGCAGCAAAAGGGGGTTAAATGCCACCATGGGGCAAGATAACCATTTTTCTGGTCCTGGCTTTGCTGCTGGCCGGCTGCCGTGGACATAAGGCAGCGGAGTTTTTATGGCCGGACCTGGGCGATCCTTACGTGCAGACCACCAATGAGTGGACCAGAAAGGATTCCCTGCATTCGGGCCTGGATACGGAGATCATTGCCAGGGCCACCTACAAGAGCCCGGAATGGATGCAGGCCTACATAAAGAAGAGGGCCGAAGTATATGGACTGACTTCTGATGAAAAAGTGCAGCTGCGGCAAAACCTGGAAGACTCCCTGGAACACGAAACCCGTTTTTTCCTGGCCCTGGCCAAGGGGCATAAGGCCAGGGGCAGCTTAAAATTCGACGATCCCCTGTGGTCAATATTTCTGCTGCACGAGGGCAGAAAAATATATCCCTTAGAGATTCGTGAAAGCAGGGAGCCCCTGGCAAAACTGGAATCGTTCTATCCTTACGTCAACAGGTGGCAGGATCATTATGTCCTGAGATTCCCCCCGGTAAACGGGGACTCCATTGACTTAGTCATGTCCGGCCCCCTGGGCAGGGTGGAACTTAACTGGTGAGGTATTCTTGCGAACCATTCTTTTTTTATTGTTGATCCTGACGTGGTCCCTGCCGGCCATGGCCTGGGAACCGTTGATAACAGGTGATTCAAGGGCCCCGGAAGATCTGTTCGTCGTGGATAAGAAAAACCAGACATTTTTCGTTTTTTCAAACAAAAGCCCCCTGCGCAAAGAGTATAAATGGGAAGTCACTACTGGTGAGGGAGTGGGTGACAAGGAGGTCGAGGGGGATCTCAAGACTCCTGAAGGCATATATTTTATTGAGCGCCAAATAGATACCAGGCACCTGGACCGCGATCTATACGGTGAGATGGGGCTTACCCTGAATTATCCCAACCCGGTGGACAGGGCCAAGGGAAAGACAGGGTTCGGCATCTGGCTGCATGGGCGGGGAAAGGAAGTTGTGCCCTTTGATACGGAAGGCTGCGTGGCCATGGATATGAAGTACATGCACAGGCTGGAGGATATGGTGCAGCTTCAGAACACGCCGGTGGTTATTACCTCTACCATGAGCTGGGAAGAAGACGAGATAGAGCTGGAAAAGTCCCGCAAGATTGCGGATTTGAGTCTGGACTGGGCAGCAGCCTGGAGTGACGGAACAGGGGAATACTTTGAGTTTTATTTACCTGACAGGTTTGCCAGAAGCAGCGGCAAAAGTTTTTCCAGCTTCAAAAATCACAAACAGGGTCTTTTCAATACCTACGACTGGATGGATGTATACATAGAGCAGCCCAAGGTTCTGGCAGGGCCAGATTACTGGGTCAGCTACTTCGGGCAGGTATTCAATTCCTCGGGCTTTTTCTCCAGCGGTGTAAAGCGGTTGTACTGGCAAAAGGATGAAGCCGGCGATTTAAGGATTGTGGGAGAAGAGTTCAGAAATTACAACAAGCCCGGCCTGAAAGACAGTTATATTAAGGACAGGGGACAAAGGCTCAAGCAGGTAGTTGAAAAATGGCGGCAGGCCTGGCTGGAAGCAGATGTTGACAAGTACGCCTCCTTTTATCACCCCGATGCTGTGCAGGGAAATGTAAGAGGGCTGGACAGCATCCTGAAGGATAAGAAGGATCTCTGGGAACGCGGCAACGAGCCGGCCGAGATTGAAATATCTGATATAGAGGCCCATGTGGGCAGAGATGGGTTTGAGGTTCGTTTCAAGCAGGAATACGCAAGCCGGTCGGGATACAGCGACAAGGGGATAAAAACACTGCAGTTTGTTCCCGGTTCCGGGGACAGCTGGCTTATTCTGCGCGAGGACTGGAGAGAGACGGGATAATGAGCAAGAAGTACAGCGTTATCCTGATGCGTGATGATACTTCCGTCAGAAAATTCCGGATACGTCCTTTCTGGATCAAGTTTTTTATTGCCTTGTTTTTTCTTGCCGTGACCGCTGCTGCACTGGGGGGTTATTTTACCATCACTTTTTACCAGGAAAAGAGGCATGTCAGAGAAGATCTGCAGGTTGTCTCCAAAAACCTGGAACAGACTGCTGAAGAACTGGAAAAAAAGAGAAACATCCAGAAAATTTTCGAGACCTACGAGTCCCAAGACCTGCATTCCTTTTTGACTGTCAACGATACCAGGCGCAACATTGTCCCTCCGGTGGACCTGGTAGAAGTATTCGAATACAAAGACAGGGGCATTGTCGGGGTGGATAATGTCCAGGCCGGTTTTAACGGTGACCGGATGCGTGTGCGCCTTGACGTCAACAACATGGCTGAAGGAGAAACCATAAGCGGACGCATATTTCTGCACCTTGTGCGCAGGGATGGTCAACAGGTGGACCTTGACCTGGACCATGACGACCTTGATTACGCCATATCAAGGTTTAAAAACGTGGATGTGACTTTTGAACTGCCGGAAGAACTAAGCCCGGAAAGTATATTCGCCTTGAGAGTCAAGGCCAGGGATGATGACAGGCGTCTTCTTTACAGCGAGACCTTCCCCCTCTCCCAGATTCAGGTTTCCTGACCCTTTTTTCCAGGTCCCCCGGAGTTGTAAAATCACCTGTCCAGCCCGGGGGCAGACAAAATACATGCCCGGGCCATGCCAGCATATAGGCATGCAGATACATTTCAGCATACCCTGAATCTTTGCCGTATTTGCCATCGCCTATAACAGGATGACCGCTGAGGGACAGCTGGGTTCTGATCTGGTGCGTGCGTCCGGTGATAATTCGGATCTGGACAAGGGTTTTATCCCGGCTGGAGGCTATGGACCTGACCCGGGAAAGAGCAGGTCTGCCCTCCGGGGAAGGCTGCATTTTTTCAAAAGTTTTTATCAGCCTGTGCTCCAGATTTACCCACCTTGATGGCCAGGAGCCATGAACCCATGCCAGATAGGTCTTCTCCACCAGGTTTTTGTTCCACATGGCCTGAATTCTTCTGAGCCAGGCGTAGTTTTTGGCTGCCAGAAGAAGGCCTGAAGTCTCCTTGTCCAGCCTGTGTACCAGTGCAGGGGAGAAGTCTGCCCCGGCATAGTGCTTGCGAAGGCGAAGAACCATGTTGTCCCTGCGGGCCGATGTTCCGGAGTGCACCGGCACTCCGGCGGGCTTGTCAAGGACAGTGAAATCCGGGTTTTCAAATACGATTTGCAGCTCTCCGGCCCTTTGAGGGTCGTCACCGGTCTCCGGAAAATGCGGGGGAATGCGGACAGTATCCCCGGCATAGACCCGGTCATAAGGCTTCTTCCTCTTACTGTTGACCCGGACCTGTCCAGTGCGGATAAGGCGCATGAGCCCAGATCCGGGAAATTCTCTGCCCAGCCGCCTTTTAAGGTAGGAGAAAAGCTTCTGCCCGGACTCCGTGGAGGAAACCAGGCACTGCTGTGCTGTCTGCTTCTGCATATCTTGCATGTAACTACAATTTCAGTTTAGTCATTTTATGAGTACAGCACGGTCTACTCCCCTCCTTGGTTAAGGAGGGGCCGGGGGTGGTTCGATCTAAATAATAACTTCCATATTTTCCAGTGATTCGCAGGTTCTGCAGTGTTCAGCACACACAAGTGGATATTTTCGGCAAAATCATTTACCGGCATCTTAAGTGAGTGCTGGATTTCAGATCGCCCGGGCGAGAAGTTTTCAAAGTCTCAGCTCCTTACTGGTCCATCTTGTAGGCCAGGACTATGGTTCTTTGCTGCTGCATTCCGGTTATGCCCGGATGTGTATTCACACAGACCACAAGTTCCTTATTGCCGTCGCCGTCCATATCGTAGAGACCGAAGTCCTCGATGCTGGCCTGGATACGCCGGGTGTTCCAGTGTATGTTCAGGCCTACGTCGTCCCAGAACAAGGCATGTATCTCGCCTTCGGGGAAATTACGGTAGCGCTGGAAAACGCTGGCCAGGCGGCCTGAAAAGTGCTTGTGGGCCAGCAGCTGATACTCATCCTGCCCCTCCAGCCTGGTGGTCACGAGCCTTGTGGGGATATAGTAGTAACTCACTTCTCTTTCGCTGGGGGAAGTCTGCCCCATGCCGGGCATGGTATCGTCTATCTCCAGGCCCAGTCCTGATCCGGCATATTCTTCACTGGTGGTATAACGGCGGCGGTCGTCCGAGGAATACACTTCCAGGCGGTCATTTTCGGCCACCACCACAAGGTGATCGTCATTTCTTGGAAGAAAGGCGAAATTGAAAATGTTGGCCCTGTCCGGCAGGGATATTCCCGGGCCCAGTTCAGGTTCGCCGTCTGTAAATATGACCTCCTGGACGGCTCCAGGCCGGAAGAGCCTTGATCCACTGGCTATGCGCTGCCCCACCAGGGTCTGCTCATAGTTTGGAGGAGTTTTGGTCACGTTCATGAAAAAGCCGATTCTTCTATGAAGTTCCTTGAACTCGTTGTCCTCGAATCCCAGGATATATGATCTGGCCCGCTTGTCCTGCACGGCTGAGACGATGATTTCTTTTTTTCCGTCGCGATTGGTGTCCAGGACATTGATGTTCAGATTCTGATAAGTGCCGGGGGCCTCGTAGGTGCTCAGATGGTCAAGTCTTTCTTCATGCATGCGGTAGGCGTGTACCCTGCGGTCGGCCAGGATGAAGATGTTCTGCTCGCCGTCGCCCTGTGTATCTCCCACGGCGATGCCCACGCTGGAAAAGGGCAGGGTCTGGCTGCGCCACCTGCCGGCAGCCTGGGGGTCGTCTCTGAATTCAAAATGGGGGCTTACGTATGCCTCGTCCTGGGGAGGGGCCTCGGCCACCGGGGCCACCGGTTCCAGATCATCTGGTTCGGCCCGGGCTTCTGCATCGTCCACAACCATGGCTGTCAAATCCTGGGCCAGGTCCTCCAGGTCCGGGATAAGCTGGCCCAGGGAGCTTTCCCTGTCCAGTCTGTGACGTTCCATGTCTGCGTCCAGGACATATATTTCCAGGTTGCAGCTGTCATTCACGATAGTGGCTGACCCGTAAACCAGGAAGTCGACTCCAAGGGCGGTGAGCAGTTCCCGGGCCTCTTCTTCTGAGGCCGGGGGGGCCTCGACTTGCTGGTTGACTTCACCCGGGGGTATGGGAGAAGTTTCCCCGGTGCGGGTCAGCCTGGAGCTGAGCATGGATTGAATGCCCTGCTTCAGGTAGGCGTATTCCTGCGGACCGTGGATCTCAATGGGCATTACTGCATACTTTTTGGGCTCCTGCCCGGACCAGGCCTGGGCGCTGAAGACCAGCAGAAAAGACAATAAAACTAAGATTTTTTTAATCATTTATGGGTTCCTCCACATATGGGGCTTGTGCTTGGACAACCTCGTTATTGTTCAAGACCGGGGGCTTGTTTGTCAATAAGAAAGTAAATAATATCAAATAACAGAGATAATGCAAGTGTACCAGAAAACAGGCTATAAGCGCTTTTTCCGCTGGGTGTGCCGGGGTGCTGAACAGGAAAAATGCCACGACTTATTAAGTAGCGAGGGCTTTGACTTCGCCCCTGTCCCGGAGGTTCCCGGGGCCTGGGTGGAAGAAAACGGTCCCTTTGGCCTGGGGGCAAGCCTGGCCGGGTATTTCGGTTTTTTATATATCCAGGATCTTTCCTCCATGCTTCCGCCCATTCTTCTGGCACCGGGCCCGGGTCAAGCTGTACTGGACATGTGCGCTGCTCCGGGAGGGAAAAGCGTTCAGCTTGCAGAGATGACAGGAGAGGGCGGCCTGGTCATTGCCAATGAACCATCCAGGGACAGGCTGGGTACTTTACGGGCCAACCTGGAAAGACTGAATGCGGCCAACGTGGTCACCACGAATTATGCAGGCCAGGCTTTTCCTCAAGGACCTGTCTTTGACTGCATCCTGGTGGATGCCCCGTGCAGCGGATGGGGTACTGTGGGCAAAAACCCCGCAGTGACCAGGGTATGGAAAAAAGAAAACCTGCATACCCTGATAGAAGTGCAGAGAAAGCTCCTGGAGAAGGCTTACAAAATGCTTGCCCCCGGCGGGAGGCTGGTTTACTCCACGTGTACCACCAATGAAGAGGAAAACCAAAACCAGGTGCACTGGATTCTTAAGCGCACCAGCCTGGCAGGGTCCCCGCGGGCGCAGCATATGCAGAGTGAACTGGGTCTGCCCGGTCTGGAGAGCACAGCCCCTGGCATGCTGGTCATGAAAGGAGACGAGTCTGGTTCACAGAGTTTTTTCATGGCTGCCCTGGAAAAGCCCGGAAAAAGGGCCTGGACTCAAGAAAATGACAAAGTCAACGCCCCTTCATCCTGGCATAAGTTGATGCCTGAAGGTTTTGATTTGCCTGAACCACTTGAAAAAATAGGCCTGTACGGGTTTTCAGGCAAAGTTTTTTTTGTGCCGGATAAGGCCTTGCCTTATGTGCATCAGGGGCTCAGGATCAAGGGAATGTTTGCAGGAAGTCTCAAAAAAAACAGCTTCGTTCCAAATCCCAGAATGCGCATTTTCTTAAAAGGAAGCAGCACCATGGGGTACCAGGTACGGGATGTGCAGGAGGTCAGGGCCCTGGTGTCCGGACAGAGCAGGTTTTTTGATGCATCCACCCGGAACGGGCTGGTGGAATTCTACTGGCAGGGCCTGCCTATGGGGTGGCTCAAGCATAAAAAGTCCAGAGTTTTCTGGTCGGATAAGTAGTTGCCGCCGAATAATATAAAACTGTTTGAAACCAGGATATAAAGAGGGAACCATGGACGATTTTTTCAATGTGCTGCAGGTGGAAGAGCTGACACGGATACTACAGCAAATGCCCGCCCTGGGCACGCAAGAGCTTGGCCTGGAAAACTGCCGGGGCAGGTTTCTGGCCCGGGACTTACATGCCCCCGGGGACCTGCCGGCAACAAACAGGTGTTCCATGGACGGTTATGCGGTTAGGGCCGGGGATACCTTCGGGGCCGGGGAAAGCAATCCCGCCTATCTGGAAAAGGTTAAAGACCTGGGAATCTGTGATATACCGGACTTCAGCATTGATCAGGGAGGCTGTGCAGGCGTGGTCACAGGCGGAATACTGCCCCAGGGGGCTGACGCCGTGGTTATGCAGGAATATACAGAGGAACTGGGGGCGGGCACGGTGGAAGTAAGAAGGCCGGTGGCCCCCTGGGAAAATGTCATGTTCAGGGGGGAGGACGTGGCTGGAGGCGACGTGGCCGTTTCTGCCGGGCAGAGGGCCGGGTTCAGGCAGACAGCCATGATGGCCGCCCTGGGAGTGGACAAATGGGCTTTTTTCAAGACCCCCAGGGTGGGAATTATTTCCACCGGGGACGAACTGGTGGATATATCCAGCCCGTTGCAAGCCGGATATATCCGGGATGTAAACAGTTACGCTCTGGCGCACCTGGTTCGGGGGTGCGGTGGTGAGGCCACGGTTTACGGGATAACCAGGGACCGGGAAGAGGACTTGAACAAAGCCCTCTTGAGGGCCCTTGAAAAAAACGAGGTGCTGCTGGTCTCGGGCGGGAGTTCAGTGGGACAGCGCGATTTCACCCTGAAAGCCATGCAGGGCATCCAAGGGCTTGAGGTCCTGGCCCATGGCCTGGCCATCAGCCCGGGCAAACCCACCATCTTCGCCCGGAGGCACGACAAGTACATATGGGGTCTGCCCGGGCAGGTTGGTTCAGCCCAGGTGGTCATGCTGGTGCTGGTACTGCCTTTTTTAAATCACCTGCAAGGCGCTGCTGATGCTTTTTCAGAAGACGCAAAAGGCATGGTAAGGGCCAGGCTTTCGCGAAACCTGGCTTCCAGTTACGGACGTAAAGACTATGTGCGGGTCAGGCTTCAAGAGGATGAACAGGGCCTGACAGCAACCCCTGTACTGGGCAAATCAGGGCTGCTTAAGACTGTATTTCAGGCGGACGGTCTTATCTGGATTCCTTCAAACTGCGAGGGTCTGGCCAGGGGGGAAGAGGTCAGGGTAATGACTTTGCCCTGAGCCTCTGAGGTCAGAGGTCAGTGATCAGATGTCAGAGGTCAGGAGTCAGGAGTCAGGAGACAGCGGAGGTCAGAAGTCGCTCAAGTCGCTCAAGCGCTAAGGGGACTGTCCCCGGGTTCACGATGAATGGTTACGCGTGCACGGTAGTGACCTCACCCCGCCTTTATTTCTGATTTTACCGGGGCCAGAAGCGGAGTTTTAATAGGTTCCCTGTCTATCAGGTCCACGCGCATACCGGTAAAAGCCCCAAATACCGGGGGCCAGAGCATCCGGTTCAGTGTCTTGAATACATGTCTGTCCCGCCACAGTATCCTGGTGCCCAGGAGTACCGAGCGGGCGTAGGTTTTTTTATTGCCCAGATTTTCCTGCACCAGGGACCTGACTTCCCTGTATGAGTGCCACCTGGCCCGCACCAGCAGCTTGTCCCTTCTCCACAGCCGCAGCAGCTTGTGGCTTATATGGTAGAGGGAATTCTTATTCAGAAAGCAGATCAAAAGACCCTTGCGGGCTACCCTTCCGGCCTCGGCCAGCACCTGCCCCTGATCTCTGCAGAACTCAAGCAGGGTGATCATGGCGGCAAAATCGAACTCGTTGTCGTCAAAGGGCAGGCTCTCGGCGCTGCCCAGATGCAGATCCGCCCTGCAGCCGAGCTTGTCCCGGGCCTTTCTAAGCATGTCCGGGGAAGAATCTATTCCATAGATGTCAAAGCCGTATTCCCAGAACATGTCCAGGAAAATTCCAGTTCCGCAGCCGATTTCCAGAAGGCTCTGCCTGCGCCTGGGCCAGCCCGACACCAGGTGCTGAATGAGCCTTCTTTCCTGTTCTAAGGCGAAACGCCCCTCGGGAGTAGTGAACCAGCGGTCATAATTGTCTGCTTTTTCCGGGTTGAACATGGACTAAGTCCTGAAGGAAGCCCCGGTAGAGGCGGATCCGGCCATGCGGGCATACCTGCGCAGAAGCGGGGAATCTACTTCTTTTTCCAGGGGTTTCAGGCTCTGTCTTCTTTTTTCCAGCTCCTGGTCGGACACATTAAGGTTCAAGGATCCCTTGTAGATGTCTATACTGATCTCGTCACCCTCCATGACCAGGGCAATGGGGCCGCCCTCTGCGGCTTCCGGGGAAACATGGCCTATGGCCGCCCCCCTGGTGCCGCCGCTGAAACGTCCGTCAGTGATCAGAGAAACGTGTTTGTCAAGCCCCATCCCTGCTATGGCTGAGGTGGGGGTCAGCATTTCGCGCATTCCGGGGCCGCCCTTGGGACCTTCATTTCTTATGATGACAATGTCCCCCTGCCTGATTTGTCCATCAAGAATGGCCTGCACAGCATCCTCCTCGCCTTCAAACACCCTGGCCGGACCGGTCTGGACCATCATTTCCGCAGTGACCGCGGACTGCTTGACCACGGCACCATGAGGGGCGAGATTGCCCCGCAGAATGGCTATTCCGCCCCCCGAACTGTAGGGATTGTCCATTGAGCGGATTACCTGAGGGTCCAGAACCCGGGCCTGGAGATCCTCCAGGTTCTTTCTCCAGGAGTTGCCGGTTACGGTCATGGAGTTGAGGTCGAAAATGCTTTTGCCGGCAAGCTCAGAGACAACGGCAGGGATGCCCCCGGCGCGGTGCAGGTCCTGCAGGTGGTGCGGACCGGCCGGTGAAAGACGGCAGAGGTTGGGAGTCTTTCTGCTCATGACATCGAAGATGTCCAGGTTCAGTTCCAGCCCGGCCTCGGCAAAGACTGCAGGAAGGTGCAGCACGGTATTGGTGGAGCAGCCAAGGGCCATGTCCACGGCCACGGCATTGGCCACGCTCTTGGGTGTCAGGATGCTTTTGGGGCGCAGGTCGTCCTTTAGAAGCTGCATCACCTTCATGCCGGCTGTCTTGGCCAGCCTGATGCGCTCGCTGTACACAGCGGGAATCGTTCCGTTTCCGGGCAGTCCCAGGCCGATAGCCTCGCACAGACAGTTCATGGAATTGGCGGTGAACATGCCTGAACAGGAACCGCACCCGGGACAGGCGTTTTGTTCCAGGCTTTGCAGTTCTTCTTGGTCTATCTGCCCGCTTTTGACCCTGCCCACACCTTCAAAAACTGAAATGAGATCCACGGTCTTTCCCCGGTCTTCTCCGGCCAGCATGGGGCCGCCGCTGACAATTATTGAGGGCAGGTTCATCCTGATCATGGCCATGAGCATCCCTGGAACCGCCTTGTCACAATTGGGGATAAGCACCAGGGCATCAAATGGATGCGCTGAGGCCATGATTTCCACCGAGTCGGCGATGATTTCCCGGCTGGGCAGGCTGAAGCGCATCCCGGCATGGTTCATGGCCAGGCCGTCGCAAACAGCGATGGTGGAAAATTCCATGGGTGTGCCACCGCTCATGCGGATCCCGTCCTTGACCGCCCGGGATATTCTGTTCAGGTGCTGATGCCCCGGGACGATTTCATTGGCCGAGTTGACCACCCCCACCAGGGGGCGTTCCATCTCCTCCCGGGTAAGGCCCAGTGAATAAAGCAGTGAGCGGTGAGGGGCCTTTTCAATTCCCCTGGTCATTTTGTGGCTGCGCATCTCTCTAACCTCGTTGTTTTATCATTTCTAAAGTTGTCTGGTCTCTTATTGCGTATCTGTTTAGCTCTTTTAAGGAAAGCAGGGGACAGGCACTCCGGGACCCACTTGAGCATCATTTTGTGCTTAAAACATCTCATTTTTTGGGACAAGTGGGTCCCGGAAGAGCCAGTCCCCATGCCACATGCAAAGCGCTAAACAGATACCTTATTGCAAACGTTTCCAAGTAAAGTTGTTTGAAATTAAATCCTCAATCCCTGAATCCTTCAATCCCTCAATTCCTGAATTCCTCAATTCCTGAATTCCTCAATCCCCGAATTTTTCAATCCACAATAGTCCCAGGGTATTTTTCTACCCCTGGGCACTGCTTCCAGTTCCAGGTCGTGATACAGGCCGTGCCTGGCCAGAATTTCGCCGCAGCAGGCTATCATGGAGGCGTTGTCCGTGCAGAGGTTCAGGCTGGGCAGAATAAGACGCAGGCCCATGCTGCTGCAAAGCTTTATTGTTTTTTGACGGATCATGGAATTGGCTGCAACCCCCCCGGCTAGAATAACGTTTTGTACCCCAGTGGCAGAAACGGCCCTTTGCAGCTTGGCCTGCAGGGTTTCGGCCACTGCCAGGTTGAATGAGGCACATACCCTGGCCAGTTCCGGGTCCGGTGTGGAGTCCGGAGTTATTTCCAGGGGATTTTCCTGAACAAGCCCGGGGTGCTTGCGGATGTGATTGACCAGGGCTGTTTTGAGTCCGCTGAAGCTGAAGTCGAGGCTCGGGTTGTCCAGGTATGGCCTGGGAAACATATCCGGGTCCGGCTCTGCAAAGCTTGCGAAGCGGTCAATGTAGACACCTCCGGGGTACGGCAGGTTCAAGGCCCTGGCCGTCTTGTCAAAGGCCTCTCCGGCTGCGTCGTCCAGTGTACGGCCCAGCAGTTCAAATTCGATGCTGGAGTCAATTTTATACAGGCTGGTATGGCCCCCGGAAACCAGCAGGCCCACGGCCGGGAATTCAATCTCCTGTTCCAGCGCCGGGGCCATGAGGTGGGCATGCAGGTGGTTTACTCCCACCAGGGGGATTTTCAGGCCCATGGCCAGGCCCTTTGCAAAGCCCAGGCCCACCAGGAGGCAGCCCAGCAGCCCGGGCCCCCGGGCCACTGCAATTAGCTCGACATCCCCGGCCCGGCGTTCGCTTTTCTTAAGAAGGCTGTGCCACAGGGGCTGCAGCTTGCGCAGGTGCTCCCGGGAGGCCATTTCAGGCACTACGCCACCGAAAATGGAGTGCTTGTCCACCTGGGAAAACATGACCTCCTGCAGTATCCGGCCTTCATCAACAAGGGCCAGGGCGGTTTCGTCGCAGGAAGTCTCTATTCCCAGGCTAAGCATCCTGATCCCTGTAAAAGCTTACAGCCTGCTCCACGTCATTTTTGGAGCCTATGAACAGGGGCACTCTCTGGTGCAGTTCATGGGGGTCGATTTCCAGTATCCTTCTCTGGCCGTCGCTGGCCGCCCCGCCGGCCTGTTCCACCACGTAGGCCAGTGGATTGGCTTCGCACATGAGCCTTAGCTTGCCGCTGGTTTTTTTGGGGTCGCGGTTGTCCTTGGGATACATGAAGATGCCGCCGCTTAAAAGGTTGCGGTGAAAATCAGAAACCAGGGAGCCGATGTAGCGCAGGGAATAGGGCTTGCCCCGCCTGTTGTTGCTGGACTTGAAGGCGTTGACGCATTCCTGGGTGGGTTTGTCCCAGTAGTCCCAGTAGCTTTCATTCACAGAGTAGACTTTCCCCTGTTCCGGGGTCTTGATGTTGGGGTGGGAGAGCAGAAATTCCCCCACGCTGGGATCCAGTGTAAACCCGTGCACTCCGCTGCCCGTGGTATAGACCATCATGGTGGAGGAGCCGTAAATGAAATACCCTGCAGCCACCTGGTTCTCGCCTTTCTGCAGTACCTCTTCCATGTATACCGGGCCATTCTCGCGGGTGCGCCGGAAAATGGAAAAAATGGTTCCGATACTTACGTTTACGTCTATGTTGCTGGAACCGTCCAGGGGATCGAAAAGCAGAATATAATCACCCTGGGCGAACTTTGAGGGGATTTCTATGAGGTCTGCATTTTCCTCGGAAGCCATGGCACAGAGGAAGCCGGCCCTCTGCATGCGATATATGAGGATGGAGTTGGCCAGTTCATCCAGCTTCTGGACTTCCTCTCCCTGGACATTGGTGTCCCCGGTAAGACCCAGGACATTCACCAGCCCGGCCTTGTTCACCTCCCTGGATATAATTTTGGCGGCAAGGATAAGTTCGTTTAGCAGCCTGGTGAAACGCCCAGTGGCCATGGGACTGGCCTTTTGGTGTACAAGCAGATGTTCGGTTACTGTAATTTGGCGCATGACAACCTCCCTTATTTGTCTTTAAGCAGATATATCAGCCAGTCCTGGCCCACAGACCGGGCAAACCAGAAAAACCGGCTGTTATCCACCTCGATTGTGCCGCTTATTTTTTTCCTGGTGAGCTCTCCCCATTCCACCTCGTTCATCTCTTCCTTCAGGTCCTGGTACTGTCCCGGCCAGACCACCTTTTCCCTGCAGATGATGACGATTTCATCGGGATCGGCGCTGTCGGCTATGAAACTTCTGGGGTCAAAATGAACCACTGTCAGCCCTTCTATTTCAAAATCCCGGTATACGGCACTGGCAAGCAGTATTTCCGGCCCCAGTGGAGTGTCTTCCACTGCAAGCATTGTCTGGCCCAGGGGCAGCTCCAGGGCCCTGGGAAACAGCGGGGAATATTCAAGCTGTTTGATGCCGTCCCGGGGATGCTCGGCCTGTACATTTTTCTCGGTGTCCAGTACAGCAATGCCGTTTAACCAGGGAAAGTCCTGCACCAGGTTTTCCTTCCATTGCAGCGGCGGGTAATCGTCCTGGACAGACAGCCGGCGCAGGAGCATGGACAATTCAGTATCCACCGGGTATATGTTCTGGACAAGCTCCAGTTGAAGCCTGTCCATGTCTTTGTCGGAAACTTTCATCTCGTACTCCGACGGACCGGTGGGCCAGTACCTGTCTCTCAGTTCCGTTATCCCGCCGCAGCCAGGGGTGAGAAGGATCAGGGCCAAGACGAGTATTACCGGGAACGTGAACTGATTCATTCTTCCTCCATTATAAAAAAAAAGTAGCTTTGCAGTTTATCACAAGAAATGCTCCCCAGGTTTTTTTTTGCGCGGTTGCCGGGAGCCTGACTCGGCGCATAGATATCTGGTTAGCAGCAACAAAAAATAAGGCCATATAATGCTGGCCTGAAATTGAAAATGCCGGGAAATACCTTGAACCCGGCCATGTACAGGGTCTATTCATCAAGGGTCTACCCTGCCAGATGTCTCTGCAAAAAGTCATTTTGTCACGTCAGGCGTGTGACAAGAGGACAGGGGGTTCGACGCCATGATATATAAAAATCGAATAGTTAGCTGCATCCAGTCGGGGATGGCTGTCTGCATTCAGACTTTCTGCAGGTTTATCCTGCCCGCCCAGGTTCTGTAATCAATCCCGGGTTTGATATTATTTCCCTTTTTCTATAAATAAATGTGTCTCAGGACGCAATACCAAAAACCCTGTCCAGTGCCTTGCGCTTCGACGGACAGATTAAACATGCACAGGATTTGCTTCAAGGGATTTCCTGCTGAAGGCTGACAGTTATGGATGCTTGGGATCTTCTTATATACCTGATGATATTTCTGGCGGCGGTGGTGGGAACCGCTCTGGCCTATGCCCGCATGCTGGACTGGAAAAAGAGAAATATCAAGCTTCTGGAACAGCGTCTGGCTGAAACACAGAAGCATTATAACGAACTGACAAAAGAGGTCGGGGATCTCAAGCTCAAGAAAAACAGGCTGAGAAGCGAGCTGCAGGACCGGAAAAAGGTTCAGGACATGAACAGTGAAACCAGGCAGAAAGAGCAGGAACATGATCAGGAATGGGCTGAGGATCAGCTCCCGGAGAGCCTTTCGTATCTGCTCAATAAAGGTATAGTTGAACACAAGCACATTGAAAAGGCCAGGCAGTACCTTGAAAAAGGGGACAACGCCGGGCTTGCAGTGGAAGACGCCATGGTTCTTCTGGGTTTTGTTCAGCCAGAGGATCTGCGTAAAGCCAAAAAAAAGGTGCAGAAAGACTGATGTATTTTATTCTTTGGACATTGCTGCTGCTGGTTTTTTGCTCCTGGTTTCTGGGGTACAAGTATATCCAGATGCATGCGGAAATAAGGGCCAGGGAGCATAAGATAATCGCCAAGGAGGCCCGGATAAAGGAGATGATAAAAGGCCTTGAAGAAGAAAAGGAAAAGCTGGAGCAGGAGATCCAGGAGGTCAGCAGCGAGCTTGGCCAGTTGAAGGATTAGATTCAGGGATTGGGGGATTGGGGGATTCAGGAATTCAAGAATTCAGGAATTGGGGGATTCAGGAATTCATTTTAATGCTGCAGGGAAACTTATGACTGACTTCCGGGGACTGTCCCGCACCTACTTGATTTCTCAGCAAGTTCCAGCGATTTCATGAAATCATTCCCAAGTAGGTGCGGGACTGTCCCCAATTGAGATACGATATCAGCACAAATTTCAAACAAACATGTTGGCAACTTTATCTGACACCCAGCCTGCCCCGCTGGATAGAATTACGTGCACGGCGTAAACTCCCCTCCTTAGCCAAGGAGGGGCCGGGGGTGGTTGTATGAGATCCCTTCCTTATCCCTTCCCTTTCCTATTTTTTATCCAGTCTGTCAGCAAGGCGGGAAAGAAAACTCATGACCTCTTTTTTATCCGAAGCCTCCCTGTCTGTGCTTTTTTCCTTTTCCCCTGCATCTTCAGGATCAGTTTCCAGGAAGTTTTTTTCCCGGTCTTCAAGAAATTGCTGCGGCTCTTTTTCATCTGTGTTGTCAGGCTGCCGGGCAGCAGGATCGGTGTTGAGGGCTGAAGGTTCTTCCATCTCAGCCGTCACAGGAGACTGGTCCCGGCTATCATGGTCCAGGCCCAGTGTTTGTTGCAGTCCGGATATAATGCTTTCCAGTTCCAGTCGTTCCGGGCCGGGCAGACTTCTAACCCAGAGTTCCCTGTAGATGTCCAGAGCCTTTTGATACTCTTCCTGGGCGGCCAGCAGGTCAGCCATGGATCTTGTCCTGGCATCGTCTTCAAATTTTATATCCTCCACTTCTTCCGGATCGTCGAACTCTTCTTCCCCGGCGATGCTGCCCGGCTCGATTTCCTGCAGTTCATCGTGCTGGTTTGCTTCTTCATGAAGAGGCGCATCTTCGCCGGCCTGGGTAGTGGCATGCTCCATTTCGTGTTCGACAGCATCAGGCTCCTCTTCAGGGGCTTTCTGGGGTTCGGAAAGCTCGGGGAAATCCTCATGGGATGCTTCGGGCTGCGCATCTTCCTCTACGGCATCCATGCTTTCCAGGGGGGCTTCATGAGCAGCTTCCTCGCCAGGTATCTGCGTGTCCTCGCTGTCCAGAGGCTCTAAGGAGAAATCCCGGCTGGCGTCATTTGCAGGCTCTGTGTCAGGTTCTGGATCTGATTCATCAGGTTCTGGATCTGATTCGTCCGGTTCAGGTTCCGGGTGCGGATGGGCAGGGGCTGGCTCAGCAGGGGGTGTTTCCGGAACATGGGATTTTTTTAGATGGTCCAGGCCGTTTTGAAAAACCCGGGACCAAGTAAGGGAATGATCAGATATCCACGAGGACAGAAAAGCAGCAGCAAGGGCTGGCTCATCACGGCCTTCCTCTTTGAAGGCAGCAGCCAGTCCTGACCAGAATTCCGGTGAATCCAGGACCCTGTCGAATATCTCCCGGTAAACCCCCCGGGCGGCACTTGAATTGCCGGCGCGCTCCATGACCGATGCCAGAAGAAGTCTGGCCTGCATGTGCTCGGGGTGCTTTTCCAGGCCGGATTCCAGAACTGCCTGGGCTTTTTCCAGGTGGTCATGTTCGCAGTAGAGTCTGGCCAGGGTGTAGAAAAGCTTGGAGCCGGGCTCAAGCTCCAGCACCTGTTCGTAGAAGTCAATTCTGTCTTGGCTCATGCATTGTCCCGTTGTGCCTTTTTTCGGTTTTTGATTTTCTGCTGCGGAAAAAGCCCGCCCCGGACAAGTCAAACACGCACATTTAATCGGAAAAGTAGTACATTACCTCGTCTTCGCGTACGTATCCCATTTCCTTGCGCACAGCCTCCTTGATGAAGTCCTTTCTGCTGCGCAGGTGCTTTATTTCTTTGCTGAGCTGCTTGTTTTCCTCTAAAAGCGCCTTGTTTTCCTGCTTGAGTTCCTGAAAAGTCTCTTTGTTTTCCAGGTAGACCGGTACGCTGCTGGGCCCCCAGTAAAGCTGGTAGGCCAGGACTATGTTTGCACCGAGCAGGATAAGTACGATGAGCCTGATGAGCATGGTAATTCTTTCATCCGGAGCCGGTCTGGAAGATATCCGAAAAAATTTGAAGCCCTGGAGCTTACTGCAGAGTTTCGTGGTTTTCCTGGGGCAGAAATTCCCCGGGGATCTCCAGTTCTTTCAAAAATACTTCCGTGGCGTTTTCAATACGTTCAACTTCAGCGTCTGAAAGCTCCATGCCGGCGATTTTACCGGAAATTTCCTTGAGTTGCCTGAACTCTTTTTTCAGTTCATGGTGGACAGAAATCCTGCTCAGCAGGGGTTCCATTTCTACAATGGTCAACAGGCAGTTTTTGAGCCTGGCCTGAAGTATTGTCTTTTCATTAATCATTCATTTCCTCCAAAACCTTGTGCCAAGGGTGATAGTAAAGCTGGTATCCCCTGAGGCACTGCATAATAAGTTCTTCCAGGTTGTCTGAATCATCGATGTTGAGGTAAAAGTTGGCACCAAGCACTAAGGACTGGCTCTGGTGCATGCTGGGCGCTTCACCGCCCAGAACGATCAGGTTCATGGCCCGCCTGGTGTTGCCGGGCCATGAATTTATCTCCTCAAACATGGAGGCATTGCTGCTGTTATGCTGTACCACAGCCACATCGTACCTGTTCAGGCGAAGTTTGGCCACCCCCTGTCCCGGATCGTCAGCCGTGGCTGTATAATACCCCTGGGATTCGAATATGGTAACTAATTTTTCCGTAAGCCCTTTTTCGTGAGTAAAAATAAAACAGGCCCTGGAGCCGGGGGGGAACAGGTCCGGCTCTACTGATGCATTTTCGTTAGGTATTGCATCCTGATTCATGAGTTAATAACCTCATTGAAAAAAGTTGGTACCAGCTAAGGATCTGTAACGATATAAGTGTTATATTTGTCTTCTAATTGTTCACACGCGCAGATCAAGAGATGCCCACCATGAAGCCCAAGAAGGTCCATGAAAGGTGTATGTGCATCTTACCTGTTTCTGTTTTCATAGTCCAGGTCCAGTTCCAGACCGTCTATATCCGTGACTTTCTCGCCCTTGAGGGATTTCTCCCTGTCTATCATCTGCTTCAGACGGGACTTGTCCGAGGCGCTTAACATGGCCGTCTCTTCGGCTATTATACCTTCCTTGTAAAGCCGCATGAGGTACTGGTCAAACGTGGCCATGCCGTAAGTCTCTCCTGCGGAAATAACATTGTAAAAGGTCTTTTCCTCGGTTTCCCCGTTCATGATTACGTCGCGTATGCGCAGGTTGGAGCTCAGGATCTCGAAGGCGGCCACGCGTCCGCCGTCAGTCCTGGGCAGAAGCCTCTGGGAGACCACGTATTTGAGGCTGTCCGCCAGCCTGGAGCGGATGAGCTGTTCTTCGCTTAATTCAAACATGGCTATGATGCGGTTGACGGTCTGGCCGGCATCGCTGGTATGCAGGGTGCCCAGGACTAAGTGGCCTGTTTCGGCTGCTTCCAGGGCAATGCCCACTGTTTGCCGGTCTCTTATTTCCCCCACCAGGATTACTTTGGGAGCCTGGCGCAGAGCAGCCCGCAGGCCCGAGGCGAAGCTGTCGAAGTCCCTGCCCATTTCCCTTTGATTGATTACCCCTTTTTTGTGGGGATGGGTAAATTCCACCGGGTCTTCCAGGGTGACGATGTGCTTGCTTTCCCTGGAGTTTATTTCGTTGATGAGGGCCGCAAGGGAGGTGGATTTACCGGTTCCGGTGCCTCCGGTGACCAGGATCAGTCCGTATTTTTCCCTGGCCATATCCTGAAATATCTGCGGCAGGGCCAGATCCTCCAGGCTGGGGACATGCATGGCAAGCTTGCGCATGACCACGGCCAGAGAACCCTTCTGCCCGAACACGTTGACCCTGAACCTGGACTGCCCGGGCAGTTCGTAGGACAGATCACAGGAGCCTGTGCGGGCCTGGTCCCGGTAAAGTCTTAGATCGCTTCCCATCATGGCCATAGCCATGGCTTCCACCTGGAAGGGAACCAGGTTGCCCATATCCGGGCTGATGCGGGCATCGGCCAGCTGCCCGTGGACCTCTACCTGGATGGGCTTGCCCGCGGTGAGGATGATATCCGACAGGTCCGGGTGCTTTGAGAGTATCTGTCCAATGATGTGATTCAGCTGCGATTTGAGCATAGTTACACCTCTGTAAAGTCCTGGGGGGTGTCTTTGAGATAATCTTTAAACTTGGCCTTGTTAACGGCCTTGTTGTAGGCGTCTTCAGGGTCGATGCGGCTTTGCTGCAGGTGTTTCATGATGGATTCGTCCAGAGTCTGCATGCCGAATTTTTTTCCGGTTTCAATGACGGAATTTATCTGGAAGTTTTTGTTTTCCCGTATGAGGTTTCTAACTGCAGGGGTGGCGATGAGAATTTCCAGGGCGGCCACCCTTCCGGGCTTGTCTATGCGCTTGAACAGGCTCTGGGCGATGATGGCCCGCAGGGATTCGGACAGGCTGGATCGTATCTGCCCCTGCATTTCACCGGGAAAAACTTCGATAATGCGGTCGATGGTCTTGGAAGCGGAAATAGTATGCAGGGTGCCGAATACCAGGTGGCCTGTCTCCGAGGCTTCCAGGGCCAGTTCAATGGTTTCCAGGTCCCGCAGTTCTCCCACCAGGATGATGTCCGGGTCTTCGCGCAGGGCTCCGCGAAGGGCGGATTTGAAGCTCTGGGTATCCCGGCCCACCTCGCGCTGGTTTATCAGGCAGTTTTCTGGCTGGTGCACAAATTCTATGGGATCTTCAATGGTCAGGATATGATCCTTGCGGGTCTTGTTGGCGTAGTCGATGCATGCGGCCAGGGTGGTGGATTTTCCGCTTCCGGTGGGTCCGGTGACCAGGACCAGCCCCTTGGGCAGCATGGCCAGGCGCTTCATGATCCCGGGCAGGCCGAGATCCTCAATGGACAGGATTTTCTGGGGAATCTCCCGGAAGACTGCAGCTACGCCCAGTCGCTGCCAGAAGAAATTGACCCTGTATCTGGCCACGTTGGGCACTTCATAGGAAAAGTCCACATCCCCGGTTTCCTCGAAGACCTTGACCTTGTTTTCCGGGGTGATTTCATAAAGCATTTTTTTCAGTTCTTCGTTTTCCAGGGCCTTGTACTTGATGCGCTGCAGTTCGCCGTGCAGGCGGATGATGGGCTGAGAACCCGTGGAAAGATGCAGGTCCGAAGCCCCAAGTTCATGCATCATCTTGAAAAAAGCATCTATCTGAGCCATGTGTCATCTCCCTTGGTATCTTGAACGTTTTTGTCCCCTGCCTTCTGACCTCTGTCCTCTTATTTCTTATTTCTGACTTCTGGTTCCTGCCTTCTGACCCCTGATCCCTGATTCCTGTCTTCTGGTTACCGAAAGGCCTGCACGTAAAACACCCTCAGATAATTGATCCCGGAAACAACCGCCAGGATCATGGCGATGTGAATCAGGATCTGTCCCAGCAGGGTGGGATCAAAACCCCACCAGGGGTAATGAAGCATCAGAGGACAAAGGGCTACAACCTGGAAAATGGTTTTCAGTTTGCCGTACCTGTCAGCGGATATGACAATGCTTTGCTCCGCAGCAATGGCTCTTAATCCGGTGACGGTTATCTCCCTGGTGATTATCACTATGGCAATCCAGGCATGCAGCCAGCTGTTGTGCACCAGCATTATGAGTACTGCTGTAATGAGGATTTTGTCTGCCAGGGGGTCCAGGAACTTGCCCATTTTGGTTACCTGGTTGTATCGCCTGGCCAGAAGACCGTCAAAGAGGTCGGTCAGGGAAGCTATGATAAAGATGAGCATGGCTGCCGCCGCAGTAGTCCTGGAAGGAAAATAGAGAAGGATTACTATAATGGGAACAGTGGCAATTCGGGCGAATGTCAGGCTGTTGGGCAGATTGAACATGGTTTTCACCGGACCTGTTTGGAGTTGTTGTAAATGTCCAGGACCCTGTCAACATAGTTTACGGTTTCCTCAAAAGGAGGGATGCCACCATATTTTTCCACCCTGGACGGGCCGGCATTATATGCAGCCAGGGCAAGCTCGGTGTCCTGAAAGCGGTTTAAAAGCCATCTGTAGTACCTGACGCCGGCCTCCACATTGGAATCTGCGTCAAAGGGGTCTTTCAGGCCCAGGTCTTTTTGCGTCTCGGGCATGATCTGCATCAGACCCTGGGCTCCGGCCAGAGATACCGCCCGGGCGTCGAAATTGGACTCCACCTGGATCATGGCCCGGATCAGATCGGGATCCACCTGGTAACGCCTGCTGTAGGTCACTATGCTTTGCTCCAGTTGTCCGGGTGTCTTCTCCTGGGTGCGACCGAAAAAGGCAAAGGGCCGGTATTTCTGCGAAGTGGGCAGGTCTGTGAAATGGTGCGTACCGGATTCATCCTGGTAGTAGTAGATTGTCCCCTGTCCGGCCCAGGCAGGTTGTCCGGCAAGAAGGAGATAGACAGCCCCCATAATTCCTGCGGCTTGAATAAATGACATACACTTTACCCTGTCAGAGTGCCTGGATTGACTTCAGCAAGAATCTTTTCCAGGTCCCCGGGGTAGTTTACATTGAAGAAAAAGTGCTCCTCCTGGATCCCGTAAGGGATATGCAGGCGGTATTCCGGAGGCACGGCTGTGCTCAACCTGTAGCATCCCTTCTCATAAGAGGCAAGGAGCAGGTCCAGGCAGCGGGTTTCGTAAACGGCCACCAGGGATTCGATGTAACCGGTTTGCTCCTGCATAAAAGTGGTCATGCACTGTCTGCCGGGAGAGGAGCTTCTGTGTGCAATAAGCCTGGCAAGCAAGTCCTCATGCATGGCAGGCAGGTCACAGGCCAGGACAAGGCAGGGAGAGCTGAGCCTTTTAAGGGCTGTGATTATCCCTCCCATGGGGCCTATGCCCGGAATTTCATCAAGCATCCAGGGTGCGTCGACCTGCTCCGGGTGCTGTCCCACCACCCAGGTGCTCCGGCAGAACCTGCGGGCCAGGGAGACCATGCGCTGGACCAGGGTCTGCCCCTGTATCCTGACCCGGGTCTTATCCCTGCCCAGGCGGGTGCTTTTTCCGCCTGCAAGGATGACCGCGCTTAAGTCTTGAGCAGTCATTTGCTTTAAAAGGCAAAAATCTTAGAAGCCCCAGGCTGACAGGGTGGGGCGGATATATCCCTCTTCCTTGGCCTTGATGTCCAGGGGCAGTGATTCCAGGTCGTCCAGCGGGGGCAGTGCCTTTTTGTCCATTTCCCTGAAGTCCATTGTCTTAATGTACATATTGCAGGATGTGCAGAGATCCACCCTGAACCCGGGAATTTCCCTCGTATGAAAGTATTCAAAGGAGTCGCTTTTTTCCACGGCGCAATACGGGCAGGCCATTCTTTTGAAACGGTATGCGGTGTGGCAGAAACTGCAGTGCAGGTAGCGAAATCCCTGTTTTTCTCTTAACTCTGCTATATAGGGCAGGCTGCCGCATACGGGACAGTGCCCTGACTGAAAAGTCTGCTGGGCGGGCAGGGCCAGGCTTAAGGAGTCGGCGGTTTTCGCCAGGGAAGGGGCGGCCGCGGACTGGACCAGGAAGTTCAGACTCCTGGGTGCTGAAGGCGTTTTTTCTCCAAAGGAGCGAAAGAAGTCGTCGTCGCCTTCAAGGTATTTTTTCATGGCCATGTCCAGAAATTCCGGGTCGCTGTCCATCTCTTTCTGGATGACCTCCATTGACTGGACCAGGTGTTCGTTGGAATCAGCCATGAACTTGAGGATTTTCAGGGCCAGTTCTCTGGACGTCTTGAAGTCCAGGGGGAACTCCTCCCTGGGTAGAAGCGGCTTGCCGCTGAGTACTTCATGGCTTGATGCAAGCGATGTGTGGGGATTGTTTTCCGGAGAAGCCTTTTCCGCGGCTTCCAGCTGATTTTTTATGATAAAGTCTACAAGCTGGGTAAGTTCTTTAGGGAGAAATGATTTCTGTTCCAGGGGTTTTTTGCGTTTTTTGTAGATTTTCAGTGACTTTTCCGGCTGTGTGAACATGTTTTCTCCAGTGATTTTGTTGTTGTTTCAGGCACAAGAGATAATTCTTTCGTCTTGAAAAGGCAATGCCAAAAGCGCTTTATCAACCACCCAGATACCAGGTCCATATATTTTCGCCGGCCAGGATATATATCACTGCTCCCAGGGCCAGAAAGGGGCCGAAGGGAATGGGGGTCTGCATTCCTCCTCCGGGGGTCTTTTTCATGTATATAAGTGAAGCTGCCAGTCCGGTCAGGGCTGCGGCGAATATCTGGATTGGAAGCCCCTGCCAGCCCACTAAGGCCCCCAGCATAAGCATGAGTTTTATGTCTCCGGTACCCAGGCCTTCGACTTTTTTGAATGTCCTGTAGGCCCATTGCAGGCTCCAGAACAGTCCCGCGCCCAGAAGCGCCCCCAGCAGTGCGTCCAGCCAGAAGACAGGCAGGATAAATGACGCGCCAAAGGCCAGCAAAGCCCCGGGCAGGGTGATGATATCGGGCAGTATGTATATTTTCAGGTCAATAAAGGAAGCCACAATAAGCAGGCCGAAAAAAAGCATGTAAGCCAGCCACTCCAGGCCGAAGCCGAATTTGAGAGCCAGAAAGAGGGCCAGTATTCCCGACAGGCTTTCCACGACAGGGTAGACCGGACTTATGCCCTGTCTGCATGAGCGGCATCTGCCCAGCAGCAGCACGTAACTGATCAGGGGAATGTTTTCCCACCAGGACAGGATGTGCCCGCATCCCGGGCAGTGAGATCCCGGCAGGACTATGGACTGGCCGGTAACATAACGGTGGATGCAGACGTTGTAGAAGCTGCCCAGGCAAAGCCCCACTATCAGGGCCAGGACAGGAAAAAAACTTTCAAATTCCATGCAGCAGTCCGGGTGGTTTTGCAGGTTTAAAAAAACTGGCGTAACTGTTCAGCACGCCTTGGGTTCACTCTTGTTCTGGCAAAAGTGTTATCATGGTTGATTGTAAATCATTACATAGACTTTAACTTAGCCCTGTAGACATACACAAGTCAACAGTAACTCTTCAGGGGGGAGATATGCCAATTTGCCTGTCTGCCATGTGGGCAATGCCTTGCTGGGGATTTTTATTCTTTAAAACCGTGTGTGCGGAGCACCTGCCTGCCCGCTAAAATTCCGCAGGACAGCAAAGCGCATTTTAGTCGGGTGTGAAGCCTGAAGGCTTCCCGTGCCAGAGAAGATTTTTTTGGCACGGGCAACTTCGTTGCACACGGGCGGCTCTGCCGCTCACGGCTGGGGAGTACGCCTCAGGCCTATTCCCGGTGGCGATTGCTGGCACCCCTTGAATGGTTACAGTCAGCACATACCCTGGGACTGAAAATGATTAAAGCTCGCGTGGTTGAAGCATGAAGTAGATTTTTCTTGAATTTGCTTATGAATATAGGTATAATGTTATTTTTTAAATTTTAATCCCTGACTCTAATCCTGCGAAAAGCACCCCTCAGGAGGAGGAAAATCATAATGACCCGAAAGGATCGAACCGAAGGCATCCTGACCAGGAAGGAAGTCCTGGATCAAAGCGAAAGGCAGAAATACTACCAGATTCAGCTCAAGGATCTTTTGAGCTATGCATACAGGTACTCCGAGGACGTGAAAAAGAGATTCGACCGGGCGCAGTTTTACGTGGACAAGTTCAAGACCCTGGGGGATCTGAAGCATATTCCCATTTTAAAGAAAAAAGAGCTTATATTTCTGCAGTCCATGGGACCACGCCTGGGGGGCCTGTTGACCAAGGACCTGGGGGAGCTGAGACGGATCTTTCTTTCCCCCGGTCCCATTTTCGATCCAGAGGACCGTACTGATGATTACTGGGGATGGACGGAAGGTTTTTATGCTACCGGTTTCAGGACAGGGGACATCGTCCAGGTCACCTTCAGCTACCACCTGGCCCCGGCCGGACTCATGTTTGAAGAGCCCCTGAGAAATATCGGCTGTTCCGTGGTTCCAGCAGGGCCCGGCAACACCAATACTCAGCTGGAGGTGATGCAGAAGCTCAGGGTAACCGGTTTTGTGGGCACTCCAAGTTACCTTATGCATCTGGCCCAGAAAGGGGAGGAAAAGGGGCTCAACCTGCGCAAGGACCTGTTTCTGGAAGTGGCCTTTGTCACCGGGGAAAAGTTTTCCGAGAAAGTGCGCTCCACCCTTGAGAAGAAGTTCGATCTCATCATGCGTCAGGGCTACGGCACAGCCGATGTGGGCAGCATCGGGTACGAATGCTTTCACAAGAACGGCCTGCACGTGTCCAACCGGACTTTCGTGGAGATCTGCCACCCGGATACCGGCATTCCCCTCAAGGAAGGGGAGGTTGGCGAGATAGTGGTCACCTCCTTCAATAAGACCTATCCGCTGATCCGCCTGGCTACCGGGGACCTTTCCTATATAGATCACAGCCCCTGCCCCTGCGGCCGGACCTCGCCCAGGCTGGGCAATATAGTGGGACGGGTGGACACCACCGCCAGGATCAAGGGCATGTTTGTCTATCCTCACCAGGTGGAACAGGTCATGGCCGGGTTCGAGGAGATCAAGAGGTGGCAGATCGAGGTTACCAACCCCGGGGGAATTGACGAAATGACCCTTTACATTGAGGCCTCCAGCTTTAAAAGGGAGGCGGAACTGCTGCATATCTTCAGGGAAAAGATCAAGATCAGGCCTGAGCTGCAAATACTGGCCCCAGGGACCCTGCCTCCCCAGGTAAGGCCCATCGAGGACAAGAGAACATGGGAATAGCCAGACTTTTTTTCTTATGCCTTGCTTTGCTCATGGTCGCCGCTTGTGCACCCAAAATGCCTGTTCATATTGAAGAACCCGCTCCGCAGCCCGGTGAGTTCTATACCGGCGACGGCGAGCGACTGACTTCCAAGGAGATGGTGGACAGGATAAGGGACAATGATTTCATTTTATTGGGCGAATCCCACAACAACCCATGCGATCACAAGGTCCAGGCCAGGATCGTGCACCTTCTGGCCCAGTCCGGAGTTGACCATGTCCTGGGGCTGGAGATGGTCAATGTACGCCGGCAGGAGGTCCTGGACAGCTTCAACAGGGGGGAAATTTCCCTGGAAGAACTGCCGGACAGACTGGACTGGAGCGAAACCTGGGGATACGATTTCGATCTGTACAGACCTGTTTTTGAGGCCGCCAGGGAGCACGGGGTACCAGTAAAGGCCCTTAATCTGCCCTCGGAAGTCACCCGCAGCATCAGCCACTACGGCCTGGACAGCCTGGATGAGGAGGACCGCAGGTATCTGCCGGATAAGATTACCATGCCCCCTGAAGAACAGCTCTCTTTCCTGGAAAAGCAGTATGAAATGCACCAGGAGTTTGTTCCGGAGGATCGTTCCGAACTGCAGCACTTTATTCAGGCCCAGTCCACCTGGGATTCCAAGATGGCGGAAATGGCCGAACAGTTTGGTTTCGAGCATTCCCTGCCTGTCGTGGTTCTGGCCGGCAGCGAGCATGTGCGCATGGGCTGGGGTATAGAGCACCGCCTGCTTAAGCAGGATGGAGATGCCCGGGTGACCAGGGTCCTGCCGGTACGAGACGTGGAGGACATAAGCCCGGACAATCCCCTTTATTTCTATTGCCCTCCTGCCCAGGCCCAGCATGGCCGCATGCGCCTGGGGCTTATAATGTCCAGGCAGGATGATGTCCTGGTGGTTCACGGCGTGGTGGAAGACAGCGCTGCCGACAGGGCCGGTTTTCAGAAGGGTGATGAGATAATTGGCGTAAACAGCCGGGCCGTACACGGGATGTCAGATCTGCACGATGCCGCTGTCAAAGCCTCAAAGACCGGGGAACCGGTGGTTTTTAAGGTGCTTCGAAAAGCAGGCATCAAGAGCCTTAAGCTGGAGCTTCCACGGGAAGAGTAGCCTTGCCGGAACTTCCAGAAGTAGAAACCATAGCTGCGGGGCTTGCCCCCCTGGTAAGCGGCAGGTCCATCCGGGATATATTTCTGATGCAGGCCCGGGTGGTACGCGGTGATGAGCTTGAGTTTCAAAGAAGGCTTCTGGGCCGTAAAGTCTTGGATGTGCGGCGAAGGGCCAAGCTTCTTATCCTGGATCTCGACGGGCCTTTACACTTGGTGTTTCATCTGAAAATGACCGGCAAGGTCTGGGTGCCGGACAAGGGTGTCCAGCCGGGAAAGCATACGCACCTTATTCTGGACCTGGGAGACGAGGTCTATGTCTTTTTTGACGACCAGCGCAGGTTCGGCTATGTAACAGCGCTGACACCGCCGGAACTTGAATCCTGGGATTTTTACCGCGGCCTTGGACCTGAGCCCCTGCACCTTTCCTCACAGGACTTTACAGATATTTTTCAGGGCAGAAAGGCCCGCATCAAGTCCCTTCTGCTGGATCAGCAGGTTATAGCCGGCATCGGCAATATTTATGCTGATGAGGCCCTGTACATGGCCGGGATTCATCCCTGCACCCGGGCCGTTGATCTGTCCGGGGATCAACTGGAGGCTCTGCACTGCAGCCTGCAGCAGGTACTGCAGGAGGCCATTCAGGCCGGGGGAAGCTCTTTCCGGGACTATCGCAACGCCCTGGGGGTGGCCGGGCTTTTTCAGGAAAATTTTAAAGTGTACGGCAAAAAAGGGTTGCCTTGTCCGGAATGCGGGGCTAATCTTGAGAGTACAAAGGTCGCAGGCCGAAGTTCCTGTTTCTGCCCCCAGTGTCAGACAGACGGGTAAAAAAGCATGGAAGCAAACAAGAAAAAAAATAGCACAAAGTCCATTACCCCGGACGAACTGAACAGTACTCTGTGCAGGCTGGGAGTTGAGCACCGGCCGGAATGGATAGCGGTGATCTTTTTTATCCGCAATCTCATGAGCCGGATGAACTCCATCGAGTTAGAAAAGAAATACCAGCTGCAAAGAGAGGTTCTGCAAGTAATAGAAAAAAAGGAGTTCACCGGGGAAAACCTGGACAGGATCATACGCAGCATGGAAGAGGCTTTTACCTGCAACCTGCAGGACAACCTGGGGCTGATGGAACAGAAGCTGGCCAACGAGCAGAAGTTCACCAATACTTTGCTGTCCCAGATTCAGCTGCTCACAGATGAGTTCAGGAAATCAGTCAACCGCCAGAGCACCGACCTGGAGGATTTCGGGGAGCAGACTGTATCGGATATCGAAAACAACAAGGATCCCGGCGAGATCATCGGCTATATCCGGGGAACAATAAAAGAGATAGTAACCCAGGCCAGAAAAGAGGCCGATTCCTGGGAAAACAAGGCCAGAACTCTGGAACACTATGCCAGGTATGACCATCTGCTGGGATCGCTCTATAATCGCAGCTGGTTTGACGAGAAGATTTACAGTTTGACTGAGCAGGCCCTGGAAAATAATGCCCGCCTGGCCCTGCTCATGATAGATGTGGATCACTTCAAATCCATTAACGACAGCTGGGGGCATCAGGTGGGGGATGATGTGCTAAAGGCCCTGGCCAAGATCATCAAGGAGCATGCCGAGGTGGGCAGCGGTTATCCCTGTCGTTATGGAGGAGAAGAGCTGTGTATAATTTTTAAGGACACCGATGAACAGCTGGCCGGTGTACAGGCCGAGGAACTGCGCCGCGAGGTGCAGGGCTACAATTTCATTCCCAGGAAAAAAGATGGAAGTCTGGGAGACTCCATCAACTTTACAGTCAGTATCGGAGTGGCGGAACTGCAGAAAGACTGGGACGCCGGAATGCTTATAGGAGCGGCTGACAAGGCCCTCTACCACGCCAAGGAATCCGGCCGCAACAGGGCGATCCTTTTTTCCGAGCTTTAATCCTTCCCGTCTGGTCTAATGTGTCTGTAAAAAGTTTTTTTCAGGCACGAGAGGACACCCGTAACCATTCAGGGGGTCCCCAGTATTGATTACTGGCCGGTTTCGGCATCCCGCTGAATGTTTACGGACACCCGGCATCTACTCCCCTCCTTAGCCAAGGAGGGGCCGGGGGTGGTTGTATGAACTCCCTTCCTTATTTCAATATTTTTTCTCAGGGGCTCATTTTCCGCGCAGGGGCGTGGAGAAACCGGGACTTTTTGCAGCCGCATCTTATTATCCCTTCCTATTCTGCTTGAGAAGCGATCTGGCGATGTCCAGGTCATACAGTTTCAGTGGGTCCTGTTTTTTATCCCCGTACATTTTCGCCGCCCGTTTTATAATGTCCATATCCAGCCAGCCGTGCCTCTCCCAGATCTCCGGCTGGTCCTGGTTCCACAGCCTGAACTCGATGCTGCCCTCATTGTCCCGGACATACATCCGCTCCTTCTTGTTCCTTGGGTCCGGATAGTAATACATGCCGCTGGGCGTACTCATTTATAGTTCTCCTTTTTTGTTTTGGGTGTTTTACAATATACGTGACACTGGTGCAGGATTAAACTGCAAAAAGCCCCCTGGCCGCATCCTGATCCCACACCGGCTCGGCCCAGGAGAGTCCTTCCAGGTCCGGTCCGGGCCACACTGAAAGCTCTGTCTGCTCTCCTTTGTGCTGCACAGTCACGTCTACCTTGCGCAGGCATTTCCTGGCCCTGGGGGAGTAATGTCCCACCAGGGCTGCAGCGCTCTGCAGGACTTTACCGGGCCAGGGCGATCCGGTTATATTCCGTCCAAGACCGGTGGGGCCTGGATGCATCTTGAGCCAGAACATATAGTCATCATCCCGGACCATTTCCTGTATGCGTTCATTGTCCTGCTTGTCCCGGCCGATGGTCATCCAGTAGGATTCACACCAGAACTGCCGGCCCTGGTTGGCCAGGACAAAGTCCTCCGGCCCGGGTCTGTGATGCTGCAGAAGGGGCAGGTATCTCTTGCATGATTCCTGGTCTGTCAGGCGGCATCCCCCAGCTGGAGTGGGGATCTCGGTAATGTTGTATTTTCTGGCCAGGGCCATCTGCTCCTTGCGTCCCCTGCCGGAGATGGCCTGCAGCTGACCGCGGTCCACCAGGCCTTCTCTCTCGGCCCTGGTCGGCGGCAGGTGCCTGGCTGAAAGGGGCCTTAAAAGCAGGTCCTTTAACCCGGCTTCCTTGAGGATGACAAACAGGGCGTCCCTTCGCTGGGACATGGGACGCTGACCCAGTACTTCACCGGAAATGACAAACTCGGCCCCGTATTTATCCAGCAGGTCTCTCGTCTTCTGAAGCATAAAGATCTTGCAGTCAATACATGGGTTGAGCAGCTTTCCCAGGCCGAATTCCGGCCCGCTGCAAAGCATTTGCACATACTCCCGGGATACGTCCAGGGCCAGCAGATCCAGGCCGTACACCTTCTCCCAGTGCTCCAGCTTCTGCGGGTTCCCGAAAAAGGGGGAGCAGAAGTGCAGACCCAGGACCTTTAGACCCTGCTCCTGGATAGTCTTGATGGACAATATGGAATCCAGCCCCCCGGAAAAAAGGGCCAGAGCATGGTATTGATCGATTTCCTTGTGGGTCATGATATCTTTTTCATTCTTTACATGTTTCGTTGACATAGATCATGTATTTTGTGTCTTGAAAGTATAGGACGGTTGAGCCGGGATCTTTAATAACCAATGACAAGAGGTTGGTGGCAGGTTATGCTATGGGGTGTCAGCGAAAAAATCTATATCCAGCAGGGCTTTTTTCATAACTCCAGTTCCCGCCCTTTGAACATACTCTTTCTCTGAACAGCCTGATTGAACAGCTCGTTTTCATCAGGGGAAAGATCGTTGAGAAATCCGGCATATTTCATTAGGTCCGGCCTGGTATTTTTCTGTTTTGCCTTGAGAATTTCTGATTTCATAAAGCGGACCATTTTGATTATTTTTTCGACTTCATCCTGGTCCAGGCCCTTGATTTCCTGGAGAAACCTCTGTTCAATGGTGTTGTGTGTCTGCATGACAGCCTCCATAATTCTTATCGTCCAGGCCCGTAAATAAGCCCTTCAGTTCCTTTTTTCAAGTTCCTTTGCCAGGAGTACCTGCCAACCAAATATTCGGCAGGGTGAATTTGTCGAAAAAAGCCAGGGTGTGTTTTGGGTTGTTTGTTTTTTTAAGTCAAGATTCAGGGTTCAGCCTCCACTGGTTTTGTTGACAGAAGCTGTGTGCATATTATAAATATCCACAGATATAAAGCAATATCCAGGGCCTGAAAGTCAGCGGGCCGGATATTGACTCACACCCTGGACACGTCCTGTGTCTGTTTATCATGCGGAGGGATGGCCGAGTGGCTGAAGGCGGCGGTCTTGAAAACCGCAGACCAGCATGAGGGCAAAGCATTACTCGTCCTGCCTCACATTGAGTGCAGTTGAACAGTCACTTCGAACTCATTAGTTTCCATCCGGAAAGTCTTTCTTTCCGGATGTTGAAGCTATTGGTTTTCTTTCCGGAAACGAGGAGTTTTTTCTTTTGGCAAGGAAATCAAGCAATTATGAGGAGGCGTATCTTAATACGTTGACGAATAATTGTACAGATTGACGCCGCCAAAAGGAAAAAGAACCGTTTCCGGATGAAAACTCATTAGCGCTGAACCTGTGAATTTCCCGACAAGGTAGACATTATGACTTCCAGGATCGATTTTCAAAGCGAAATAGAGACATTGCCCCCTGACCTGCAAAAAGAAGTGTGGGAGTTTGTGCAGTTTGTCAAAAGACGCCACGGATTGCCGTCTGAAAGGCCGGAGCCCTCTTCTGCTGCAACCACGTCTGATTCTGCGCTTTTTCAAGCTCTGGATGAAATTGGTTTTGTGGGCTGCATTGAGAGTGATGAACAGCTTTCTAAAACTTACAAAACCAAAGTAGACTTTTCAAAAAAATACGGCAAATATCATGATTTTGGTTGATACCGGTGCCTGGCTGGCCTTGCTTGACCGCCGTGATGCCAGTCATGGGCTGTGCTGTGATTTTTTCCGCAACAATCGTGAGCCTCTGATGACCACATGGCCTGTGCTCGTGGAATGTGTGCATCTTATGTTTGGGCGAATTGGAGTTTCCAAGACCCTGGCATGGCTGCATACTTTAGAATCGCAGGGAGTAGGGATATTTGTCATGGAAGCATCTCATTTTCCCCGAGTAATTGCATTGATGAATCAGTTCAGGGACCTGCCCATGGACCTGGCTGATGCGTCACTTGTTCTCCTGGCGGAAGAAAGTGGCGAAGGCCGTATCGTAAGCACCGACGAACGCGATTTTCATGCATACCGCTGGAAAAACCAGTACCCCTTTCGAAATCTGCTTCTGGAGCAACCTTAAAAGGCGGCTTTGTTGACAGAAGCCATGTGCATATTATAAATATCCACAGATATAAAGCAATATCCAGGGCCTGAAAGTCAGCGGGCCTGAATATTGACTCACACCCTGGACACGTCCTGTGTCTGTTTATCATGCGGAGGGATGGCCGAGTGGCTGAAGGCGGCGGTCTTGAAAACCGCAGACCCGAAAGGGTCCGGGAGTTCGAATCTCTCTCCCTCCGCCACTTCTTAAATTCAACTAAGTTTTCCCTGAAGCGTGTTCTGGTGAAACTTTAGGAGGAACCCCATGAATCAAAGCACTCTCGAAGCCCCTCAAGCAATACCTGTACGTTCACCTGGTCATGAGGTCAACGGGCATGAAAAGGTTGGCGTTGAGTGGGTTTGTACTTTGTTTGTCAATCGTCTTGTAAACCATGTTTTAAAACAGCCTTTGAGCATAATCATTGAACCGGACAAGCATATGATCCTGGCTCGTTGCCCGGATCTGCCTCTCTATGGATGCGGGGAAGACACCATAGAAGCTGTTGATATGCTCAAGCGAGAGATCGAATCTCTTTGGGAGGACCTTAAGGAAGAGCAGGATCTGGATGCTGAATGGTCCAGCATAAAGAGAACTCTTGACGATAATATCTCGTGGCCATGAAAAATAATCAGTTTTCAGCGCATGACATAAAGAAGAAGTGTGAACAAAAGCTAAGCCTTGATTTTGCAGGCAAGAAAGAATTCAACGCCAGAACCAGATATCAGGGCAAGTTGATCAGGGTTACAATTCCAAAGGGACGAGATTGTTTGCCTCCGAAAACTTACAAATCCATAGCTCAGTAACTATATTTAAATGTAAAGCAATTTGACGAATTGCTGAGCTGTAATTTTTATGAAAGCGATTTCTATCGGAACCTGGATTCAATCATAGGCTCAAAATTTCATCCTTAAGCCAAAAGAAATTTTCAATTAATCCTGAACAAAAAAAGTTAGGCAGATAGGCTTTTGCCGCAACCGTGCGTGGAAAAAGAGGCCCCTGCGGAGCAAAAAGAGTCTGCCCTCGGAATATACGCAATATGCGTTGCTCAGCAACACCTTAAAAACTTCCGCGCTCATCTGTGCCTGCCCCGTGTATACTCCTTTAATACACTGGGGTGTTCTGTGGGCAAAACGCCTTGGCTTCTTTTGAAAATGAAACAGCATGTTTGCTTGAAATTTGGGCTAAGTGCCTGAGTAACTACAATTCGGCATCTAAGTTGTTTCAGCATTTTGCTGTCACAGTATCTGTTTAGCGCTTTGCATGTGGCATGGGGACTGGCTCTTCCGGGACCCACTTGTCCCAAAAAATGAGATATTTTAAGCACAAAATGATGCTCAAGTGGGTCCCGGAGTGCCTGTCCCCTGCTTTCCTTAAAAGCGCTAAACAGATACCTGTCACACAAGATTGTCATTTTATGAGTACAGCACGGACTACTCCCCTCCTTGGCTAAGGAGGGGCCGGGGGTGGTTCGTTCTAAATGACCACTCCCTTAAAAGGGCTGTTACTCTACCATGACCTTTTCTGCTCTGGATTAGGGGCACGGCGTAAACTTTCCTCCTGACATCATTTTTCTTGACTGTGAATCTCAAAAGGATCAAAATTATGGTCAAATAAAAAACCAAGAGGGGATCAACATGTCATCCTTAAGCCAAAAGAAATTTTCAATTGATTCCGAACAGATACAATTGTTGGAAAGTTACAGAGAATGGGGATTTTTAGATCAAAGCAGCATGGTTAGAGAGGCTCTTAATCGCCTAAGCAATGATTTGAGGAAGAATAAGCAAAAGGACAAAATGGCCAAGAAGGCGAGAGAGCTTGTTTCAGAATATAACACAGATAAAGAATTTACCGTTTTTACGGATTTAGATAGCGAGGAGTTTCTGTGAGACAGGTTGAAATATGGGAAATAGACCTAAACCCGACTATCGGATCCGAAATAAAGAAGAAACGGCCTGCTGTAATTATAAATAACGATTCAATAGGAATTTTGCCTCTCAAAGTAATAGTTCCTGTAACAGAATGGAAAGATAGTTTTGAGGGAGCTATATGGCTGGTAAAAATCGTACCAGACAGTGATAATAATCTAATGAAGCTATCTGCTGTTGATACGTTTCAGATCCGGTCCGTGTCGACAAAACGTTTTTTGGTAAAGACAGGTTCAGTATCCTCAAGAGTATTGGAAGAAATAAAAACAGCCGTTAAAGCGGTGGTTGATGGCTGAAACAATATTTGTGCCAATTTGCAAGAAGCCAAATGTCGCAAGTAGTTGTAGCGTCAACTATATTGGTGACTTACTAAAGAAGCCCTGCCTGTCAAGCCTCGAGGATGATTGAATTTTTTACATCCAGTTGGCTCTTCCATTTCGTTGAGCCCGCAAAGCTCTTTTCTTTATTGGGTTGCGGGCATAACCCGCGTGTAAGGATTCAGAGGGTCCTAAGTGATAGTTCCTGGCACCAGGCCTGGTGCCGGCACCTCCTCAAAGGTTACGCCCGCACGTAAAACGGATGAAAAAGCGTGGTAATAATCTTGAAAAATTGAAAATAATCATCAGTTCACTACTGAATCAGGAGCCACTTGATGACATCCATCGCGACCATAAGCTGATTGGTAATTGGAAGGGACGCCGGGAATGCCATATTGAATCCGACTGGCTGTTGATTTATCTGGTTGAACCGGACCGTGTTGTCTTTGAGCGCACTGGCACCCACTCTGACTTATTTCAGAAATTAAGAGAAGAAATTTTTTGAATATGAGTTGACAAAAGTATCAATTGATACCATAAAAATGTTCAGACCGACTTCAAAAGAACTTTCTGACAGGTTGAAGAAGGCCGAGAAAGCTGTCTTTGACGGGCGCGTGTCTATCATAGACCCTGAAACAGCGGCTGAACACGCCATTGAACTGGAATACGACATTGAGCTTGATTTGCAGGAGGTGCTAAAAGAGCTTCTAAGTCAGATATCCAGGGATGAATACGCAGGTACCAGGCCGCCTCAAAAATCGTACAAAGAAGAAATCAAGGGGCTGGAAATATTTCCTTTTGTCCTTGACAGTCCGCGCTTTGCCTGCAGAGTGTATTTGAAGTTCGCCCTTCAACAGGAAACTTTCTGGCTCATATCGCTTCACAAAGACCGGCCTCCCAGGGAGGAATAAACATGCAAGAACACAAGTGCCCTGCCTGCTCCAGCTTGATGGAGTTTAAGGAACTGAAGAAGAAAAAGGTCTTTAAAGGGCTGGACATTGAATATTCCGGCAATTTTTTCGTATGTCCCGGCTGCAGTCTTGAGGCCGGAGATGCCGGGTCCGCCGGCGAAGTGCAGCGTGCAATAGCCGATGCATACCGGGAAAAGGCCGGATTATTAACCGGCCAGGAAATCCGTGAGCTTAGAGATTCCAAGGGGTTGACCCAGGAGCAGCTAAGCCGGGCTCTGAATGTAGGTGTTGCCAGTATCAAGCGCTGGGAATCCGGCATGGTTCAGTCCAGGTCCATGGACGGGCTTCTTCGCAGGCAACTTAAGCCTGAACCCAATCCTTATACCGGAAACCGGGAAACCAGCCTGCCCCGGATAAAGCTGGTCGCCCAAACCCTGGAAAAGATCCTGAGCAGACAACTGCTCAAGGAGGGGGACAGGTTTCTGTTTCTGGGAAAATACCTGTGGTATGCGGATATGCTTGCTTTCAGACGTTCAGGTCAAGGACTCACCGGCGCAAGCTATGCAGCCCTGCCTTATGGTCCACAGCTGAACAATTATAGAGATCTTGTAGAGCCCATCAATAATTCCGACATTGCGGATGCAGAACCTCTTTCCCGGGAGGAGCATGCCGTTATTCACTATATAGCTGAATGCTTTCCCTATGACCGGGACATATACGATGCCTCACACAAAGAAAAAGTATGGTATGATGCCCCGGCAGGCTCTTTGATTTCTTACTTGTGCGCATACGAACTGACCCAGATACCAGAAGAGGCGTAGCTTGGCCATTTATACGCATTATTTCTGTAACGACTGGAGATATCAAACGCCCTGAGTTTTTTGTGGAGGTCACCAGTTGGGCATCGAAGGCATGCCCGATTTAAGCCCGCTTATGCAGGTGTCTGGTCAATATACAATTGAAAATTATTGATGGATTGGAGGTAGTTCATGACGGAACTTCTCAGGAAAGCCTTTGAGGAAGCGTCAAGGTTGCCGGAAATGGAGCAAAATGCTCTGGCCCGGCGGCTGATAAACGAGATGGTGTCCGAGAAGCAATGGGATAAGGCTTTTGCCGAATCGGAAGATGTGCTGGATAAACTGGCGGATGAGGCAATTAAGGAGCGTGAAAAGGGCGAGACAAAACCTCTGGACCTTTGATCGACCGTGACATCTTATACTACAAATAAGCGCTACCAGGACGCAAGGCACTACCAGAAAAAACGCCAGGAGGCGTTCATACGGAGATTTTGATGATTTTGCTGCCTCCATTAGAAACTGGATGACGCCCTCAGATTAATATCCTTCAAGCATCCCCAATGCCTTCCCTTTCTTCTTTACTCTTCCCCACGCCCTATGCCCCATGCCCCATGCCCCATGCCCCGCAAGCCGACCCAGGAATTAATTGCATATGTATATCTATCATTTCAACATGTATAAAAGTTACTGGCCAATATTAAATTTTGCTTATACTTGATTTTTGACTTTATATTTTTTGTAATATAAAAAATGGTTTGTTTAATATGTATAGAAAGTCTTTATATATTTGAAATGTACTTTTTTATAGCTTATTTGTTCGATGGTAAAAACTGTTTTGTTTGTTTAAAAATCATTTCAATGACAATTATTATATTTTAATAATAAACATGCGTAGCATCTAAAACTTTGTAGGTGTTACTGGACAATAAATTTTTAAACAGTATTATAAGTTATTTTTTTAAATAATTGTCAAAATTACTAACTTATATGTATTAGTATTTCTTTTTTTGTCTTATTATAATAATTAAATTTTTTAAACTGTAAAAAAATTTTAACTGAAAAGCTTGACTTCAAAATTATGTATGGATAAATATACTTTCAGTTGGCCGATAATAGGTCAGTCGTCAGGTGTTGTTTGGTGTTTAACCGCTTCTTGAGTCTGCAAAAGCTTAAGATGCTAAAGGAGGAAAATTATGAAACGTTTAGTAACTCTGGCCATTATGGTCGCCTTTATCCTGGGCGGCTTCGGCGTGGCCCAGGCCATCGAGTTCAAGGCCAAGGGAGACTGGCAGATCGGTGTAATGGGTGTATCCAACCCCACTTTCGATTCTGATGACGAGGTGGATGAATTCCAAGCCACTACACGTGTTCGGACAACTTTTGAATTTATCGCCAATGAAAACCTCAGAGGTGTAATGCGTGTTCATTCCGGCGACCGTACCTGGGGTGCTGATGGTATTGGCCGTGAAGGGGATGATACTGGAGTCAGCTCTTTCGAGTACGACCAGGCCTACCTGGACTTCATGATTCCCAATAGTCCGGTGAACATGAAGGTTGGTAAACAGCCAATTACTTTTCCCGGAACTTTCGGATCCCATATTTTTGATGACACCATGTGGGGTGTTACAGCAACAACCCCCATTACCGATGAAGTGGGCATGACTCTGGGGTGGTCAAGGCTGGATGACCAGGTAAGCCAGGGCGATGATAGAAATGACGAGCAGGATTTCTTTTACGCAATGGTCCCTGTTACACTGGATGGGGTGGACATTACCCCGTTTGGTATGTACGGTATGCAGGGTGCTGATGCCACTATTGGCACTACTGCCGGTATGGATGAATTAGAGGCTCGCGAATCTTCCGAAGTATGGTGGGCAGGTGTAAACTTTGCCGTGGACATGTTTGATCCCATCGTGATAAGCGGTGACTTTAACTATGGCAGTCAGAGAAGTTTCGACACAGACGATGTTGATGCCGGCAGCTTTGAAACTGATGGCTGGATCGCTGCCCTGTCAGCACAGTACGTGATGGACTACATGACCCCCGAGATCTTCTTTATGTATGAATCCGGCCATGATGAAAGCGACATGCGAGATGGTGAAGGCGGGGTTATGCCCTCCATTGGTGGCGATCTTTACGGCATGTCCACTTTTGCCGGCAGTGGTTCCGTTCTGAGAGGCATAGGAAGGGCCGCTTTCAATAACTATGATGGTGCCTATGGTTTCAGCGCATTCGGAGCTACTGGAAAAATGGCTGTTGGTGCCAAGCTCGGCGACATGAGCTTTATCGACGATGTGACTCACGACCTGCAGCTCACCTACTACCAGGGTACCAATGACAAGGATCTTCGGGGCGTGGGTGACAGTAATGAAGATGCCTTCTTTACCACCAGAGACCATGCATGGGAAGTAACCTTTGATACCCAGTATCAGATGTACGAAAATCTGTCAGCTCTGCTGGAACTGGGCTACCTGCATCCCAGCATGGACAGCGGACATGCTGACGGGGTCGAAGACGACTCTGCCTGGAAGGCCGCAACTGGTCTGCGCTATATGTTCTAAAGCGACTGATTCCGACACCTGACGCTTTCAAGGCCGGGGGGATTTTACCCTCCGGCCTTTTTTTGTCTTATGTGCCTGCAAAATTCTGCCTCGCTTTGTAGTGATATGCTCGATGAACATGGACACTTTTATCGTAACCATTCATGGGGCCTAATGCCATGAGTCACCACCGAGGATCCCCTGAGTGGTTCCTTTTATCTTCAGAGATTGGCTCCCTGGACATCCATGCACCCCTCCAAAAATTTATCCACATGGCGATTGTCGCTTTTAAGCTAACCCGGCCAAATCAAATACAAAAATTTATACCGTAAAAATTTTTTTACTTTTTTACATTTTTTTGACGAAAAAAGCTTGATTTTTTTTTTATTATGGAGGAAAGAGAGTTTGTCCGGTGACACGGTTAAGAGCTTTGATCTTTGTCGATTGTCATCCGGCAGGCGTCAGGTGTCATGTGATATTCACCAATCTTGAGTCAGCAAAAGCTTAAGATGCAAAAGGAGGAAAATTTATGAAACGTTTAATTACTCTGGCCATCATGGTCGCCTTTATCCTGGGCACAGTGGGTATGGCAAAGGCCATCGAATTTCAGGCCAAAGGTGACTGGCAGATCGGTATCAACGCAGTGTCCAATCCCACTTTTGATTCCGATGACGATCAGGATGAGTTTATGGCCACCACACGTGTCCGGACCACTTTTGAATTCATCGCCAACGAAAACCTCAAGGGCGTAATGCGCGTGCATTCCGGTGATCGTCGCTGGGGAGATGGTGGTTCTGGAAGTCAGATAGGCCGTGAAGGAGCTGTAGGTAACAGTTCTTTTGAATACGATCGGGCCTACCTTGATTTCATGATCCCCAACAGTCCGGTAAATATGAAAGTTGGTAAGCAACCCATTGCATTCCCGAACACTCTGGGGTCCCATATTTTTGACAATTCTCTTTGGGCCGTGTCCGCCTCTTCTTCAGTCATTGATATGGTTGATGTGACTGTAGGCTGGGCAAGAATAGATGATACATTTGCTGATGGCGACAACAAAAATGATGAATATGATCTCTTTTATGGTATTGTTCCCGTGAATATGGATGGCTTCGCAGTTAATCCTTTTGTTGCCTACGGTATGAAAGGCTCTGATCATGCAGGAGCCACTGAATCTTCTGGTGTATTCTGGGCAGGTTTAAATTTTACTGTAGATATGTTTGATCCTATAGTAGTCATGGGTGACTTCAATTATGGTACGCATGGAAGTACTGAGACCGCCTCCGGTGATGTGGGAGACGAAGCTCGTGGCTGGATCGCAGACTTAGCTGTTCAGTACAAAATGGATATGGTAACACCTGAAGTATTTATCCTTTACGAATCTGGTGAATCCAGGTCAAGTGGCGCTATTGACAATAGAAGCAAAATTATGCCCAGCATTGGTGGTGACCTTTTTGGAGTATCCACATTTGCTATGAGCGGTTCTCCTTTGCGCGGCATAGGCCGGGCAACATTAGACGGCTACGCTGGCATTAGTGCATGGGGACCCTCCGGAAAAATGGCTGTTGGCGGAAAGCTTGGTGATATGAGCTTCTTGGATGATGTAACTCACGACCTGCAGCTTACCTATTATCAAGGTACTAACCACAAGGACAATGAAGGTCTTTTTACTACCAGAGATAGTGCATGGGAAGTAACGTTTGATACTAGCTATCAAATGTATGAAAATCTGGCTGCCATCCTGGAGTTGGGTTATCTCCATCCCAGCATCAATAATTCCAGTGATCGCGGCATTGAAGACGATGCTGCTTTCAAGGCCGCCACAGGTTTCCGTTACCTGTTCTAAATCGACTGGTACTTACACCTGACGCTTTCAAAGGCCGGGAGGATTTTCCTCTCGGCCTTTTTTATTGCCCTGCTGATGCGATTGCTTGCAGCAGCTAAACCTGTCATGCTGCAATAAACACCAAAGATATCCAGCCTAAAAGGCCTAGCAGACAGTATCTCCAGGGTTTCCTTTGTTAATCCACATCAAGCGTCGAGGAGCCACATTTGTCAGTGGCTTACTCCTGAAACCTTTAAAAAACAAGAACCACGCGCTGCGCGTGGCAGGCCTTAGACAGGATTAACAGGATTGACAGGATAAGCAATCAGCGGCCGGAAGCCGCAGATTGCATTAACCATCCAGCACTCACTTTCTTCCGACATTCATGAGTGCCGGAAAAAAGTGAGTGCTGGAGTGATAACCTTTTGGCCTGGCTTCCGCCTGTCCCGTTTAATTGCTCGCAGAGCAAGCCCGAAGGGCATTAAACTGGGAGCCAGGACAAAATGATTTTTTTCTTTATCCATCTCTTAATCCTGTTAATCCTGTCAAATAGCTCTTTTCTTGATTGGGCTGCTGGCGAAGCCAGCTTTAGGATAGTCCGAAACGACTCCGCCATCAAGCAAGTGTGGAAGACTGCTCACTGTTTTCATGTTTTTTTGCCCCAGCAGCGATTATTTTCTTGCATTTTCCAGCCATACAGTATAAAAATTTGAACTGCCTGCTTGATGTCTACGACCTATATTCTGTCGTGCTGATTAATGGTTTTGCAGGCTTCATCACCGCAAAAGGAGAGACTTATGAAACGTTTGCTTATTACTGCTCTGGCCATGATTTTCGTTCTGGGGGCTTTCGGCCAGGCTCAGGCCATTGAGTTCAGAGCCAAAGGAGACTGGCAGCTGGGCATCAATGCGGTGAAGAACCCCACTTTCGACTCTGATGATGAGGTGGACGAATTCATGGGCACTACACGGGTCAGGACCACCTTTGAATTCATTGCCAATGAGAACTTAAGGGGAGTCATGCGCATCAATTCCAACGACCGCACCTGGGGAGCGGACGGCATCGGGCGGGAACAGGGCTCTTTCGAGTACGACCGGGCTTACCTGGACTATTTCATTCCAGGCACCAATATCCACATGCAGGTGGGCAAGCAGGGATTGACCATCCCCAATACACTGGGCTCGCATATCTTTGACGACGATATCTGGGCCGTGAACTCATTTACCCCATTACATGAAAACGTGGGCCTGGTGCTCAGCTGGGCCAGGGCCAACGATATGTTTGAAGCCGGTCCGAATAAAAACGATGAAATAGATGCTTTTCTCACCATTCTGCCTATTAATATGGATGGCCTGCAGCTGCAGCCCTTTGGCATCTACGGAATGAAAGGGCAGGGTGCTTTTGCCAATGCTGATGTTTTTCCGTACGTTGACGGTGAAAGCAGGACTTCTTCTCACGTGTACTGGGGTGGCATCAATTTTACCGCGGATCTCTTTGATCCCCTGGTGCTAAGTGGTGATTTCAACTACGGCCGCCACAGCAGCAATATCACCGGCGATACCGTGGGCGAGGAAACCAGGGGCTGGATCGCAGCCCTGGCTGCAGAGTACCACACAGACCACTTTACCCCGGAGCTTTTCTTGATGTACGAATCCGGGCACAGCAGCTCTTTCACCGGTAAGGACGGAAATACCCGGGGAAGGGTCATGCCTTTTATCTCGGGCGATCTGCACCGGGTATCCAGCTTCGGCATGAGCGGATCTCAACTGCGGGGCATCGGCAGGGCCGCCCTGGACGGATATGCAGGAATCAACTCTTTTGGTCCCAGCGGTAAGATGGCCATAGGCGCTGGCGTGAGGGACCTTAGTTTATTGGATAATGTTACTCACGATATGCAGCTGACCTACTACCAGGGCACAAATCACAGGGACCTGCGCGCCCTGGGCACAGAGATGGACGAGATATATTTCACTACCAGGGACATGGCCTGGGAATTCACCCTGGATACCCAGTACCAGATGTACGAAAACCTGGCTGCTATTCTGGAGCTTGGTTACTTAGCTCCAAGCCTGAGCAGCGGTGGAGACCGCGATCCCGACATCCAGGACGACGATGCCTGGAAGGCGGCTACCGGCCTGCGCTTTCAATTTTAACCAGCATAACACTTCAGTGGAGCAGGAAGCATGCAAAGCCTCTTGAGTGAGCAACCATTCAGGGGGGGGAGCAATCGCCACCGAGGATAGACTTGAGGCGTATTTCCCAACCGTGAGCGGCAAAGCCGCCCGTGAGCAACGAAGTTGCCCGTGCCAAAAAATCTTCTCCGGCACGGGAAGCATTCAGCTTCACACGGGTGCTCCGCACACACGGTTTTTAAGAATAAAGAGTTCTGGAAGGGTTTGCATGCCTGTCACTCATGTAACCATTCAGGGTGTCCTCGATGTTGATTGCAGTCACGCCAGAGGCGTTGATTCCCCCCCCCCTGAATGGTTACTGCTGGGAGATCAGGTTCCCCGCATTTCCGCCAGTAGCTTTCTGACCTCCTGTCTGTCGTACAACTGTCCGGTAACGTATTTGTGCAGAATGCTGTTGATAAAAGTCTGGTAAGGAAGGCCCTGCGCTGCCGCCTGGTTTCTGATCATTTCCAGGTCAGCCTCAGAGATGCGTAAGCTTATCACCTCGTTTTTTCTGGCGCGTCCAAGCATGTCCTCGACCTTTTGCCGCTTTTCTCCACTAACGGATCTAAGCTGGTCCGCACTGTTCTCCATTTCCTGTTCTTCCGGTGTCAATTCGTATTTCATGATTCCTCCTGGTATCTCTTGTGGTATTTGCGGCTTGGAAAAGCCGTTTTCAAAAAAATAAGCTCATCACTCTCGTCGATAACGAAGGGAGCAAGCCAAGTGTAGCCTTGAATCAGGAGTACAAAATACATCTGGTTGTCCCGAGCAGGATTTTCAACAATATCCAGGTATTCCCCGCGTAGCAGCATTCCCTTGATTTCTTCAAAGGAAATCAGTCTGTTTTCCTGCAGCCACTCATTTTTGTCCTCATCCCATTTAATCTTCATTCCCATTATTTAAAGTTTTGTATATACATCGTCAACAACCTGTTGCCTTCCATCTTGTTATTCATTGTGGACAGAGAAAAAGCTTAGGGTTGACCTGCTTATTAAGTGTAGCCCCTTAAAGTTGATTGATTGATACTGGAAAAGATACCGGCCCGGCAGCAAGGGCAGGGTGGTCAGCAGGGTTTTTTGAAAAATGCCAGTTTTCAGCAAAGTTGAGATTTTTGTGACAGTGCTTGCCAGCCAGATTCGAAGGGAGTATTATACAAGCATGAGCACGACAAATATTCACGACAGCACCATCAAGTACTTTTTGTCGGACCGGCTGAATGCCATCAGCTTATTAAAATCCATGCTTCCTGAAGAAATCGTGAAGCAGCTTAATTTTAATAAGATTTATTACGAGAAGGACTCATATCTGCCCAAGAGCCTGCAGGGTTACTATTCCGACCTGGTTGTCAGCGTGCCGACCAAGTGCGGTTCATATGTAGCCAAGGTATTTTTCCTCCTGGAGCACAAAAGCACCTTCAAGAAGAATACCCCGCTGCAGTTCCTGAGGTACATCCTTGAGTTCTGGGAGCAATACCAGAAAAATACTGGTGAAACCGTAACCATTCAAGGGGTGCCAGCAATCGCCACCGGGAATAGACTTGAGGCGTACTCCCCAACCGTGAGCGGCAAAGCCGCCCGCCTGTCCCGTGAAACACCCAGCACTCACTTTAATAATTTCGGTTTCATCACAAGCAAACAAATGGAAAAGTGAGTGCTGGGTCAGCGTAGCTGGTTTCACCGGGATGAGCAACGAAGTTGCCCGTGCCAAAAAAATCTTCTCTGGCACGGGAAGCCTTAAGGCTTCACACCCGACTAAAACACGCTTTGCTGTCCTGCGGAATTTTAGCGGGCAGGCGGGTGCTTTGCACACACGGTTTTGAAGAATAAAGAGACCAAGCAAGGCATTACCCGCCTGGCAGACAGGCAAATTGGAATATCTCCCCCTTGAAGGGTGGAAGCCCACCAAGGTGTCAGACCTGGTGGATCTGCCCTCTGATGATTTCACAATTTTCATTCCTGACTTTAACTTTTTGTTGTATGATGCTGTAAATGATGACCTGGAAGATTACGATTTTGATGAAACTTTAAAAGCTCTTTTTACCCTCTGGCGGTATTCCGGGTCTCCAGAATTCATGCAAGGGGTCCAAAAAGCCTTTCAATTGATAAAGAAGGTTGATCCCAAGGCGCGCTTACTTGATTTTGTGCAAATGATTTTGCACTACCTGGAGGTAACCAGGGACGAAAAGGAATATATTGATATAAAAAAGATTGCCGAAACCGAGATAGACGAAGGGGAGGAATATATGGGAACCATAGCTGAAATGTTTAGAAGAGAAGGGGATGAGAGGACGGAACAGAGGTTTTTACAAGAAAAACCTATATGGGAGAAGCAGAGTGAACTTAAAACAACCCAAGAAATGCTAGTCAAATCCCTTAAAATGAGGTTTGATTTAGTAAAGCCGAATATCAAGGAACAGATAAGGTTTATCCAAGATGTAGATACCCTGAACGATTTGTTTGAGATGTCTTTCAAGTGCTCCTCTATAGAGGAATTCACCGACCTCCTAGAAAAGGTTACAGAAAATTAATACAATACTTAGCTTATCCCTATCTGTAAACGAGATGAATGAGGAGTCTATGGGAACATAGAAGAAAAGTAACCATTCAGGGGGCAGGTATCGGCCATCAGTCACCACCGAGGACCGCCTGAATGCTTGCATCAATGGACTGTCTCTTGTCCTGTATGGAAAACAATTCAGCCTGAAAGCAGAATTTATGCAAAAAAAGATGGACCGCAGGAAATTTATGTGCACCACTGCCGGGGCGGTTGCCGGACTGGGAATAACCGGTATTGAAGCAGCGGGCGGCCCGGCAGCTGTGTCTGCAGCTGATGCAGACTCAAAGGACATGCCCAGAAGAAAGCTTGGACGCACCGGTCACCAGGTATCCATATTCAGCCTGGGCGGCGAAGCCACAGTGCAGCAGTCCGGCAGGCAGGACGAGGCAGAAGCCATAATAGACAAGGCTCTGGATCTTGGGGTAAACTATATCGACACCTCTCCTACATACGGTGGAGGAGGCAGCGAGAGCAACATCGGCCAGGTCATGTCCCGCAGGCGAAAGGAGGTTTTTCTGGCCTCCAAGACCCAGGACCGCACCTACGATGGGACCATGCGCCTGATCGAGCAGAGCCTGAAACGCCTGCAGACTGACTACCTGGATTTGTATCAGGTGCACAGTGTCCGGGTAAATGATGACGTGGACCAGGCCTTAGGCAGGCAGGGGGCGGTCCGGGCCATGGAAAAGCTTAAATCGGAAAAGGTCATCCGCAACATGGGCATCACCGGGCACAAGGACCCGGATGTGCTTATCCGGGGCATAACCCGCCATGATTTCGACACTGTCCTTCTCACCCTCAACGCTGGAGACATACATTACCGGCCATTTCAGGAGGATCTTCTGGAAAAGGCGGCAGAAAAGCAGATGGGAATTATCGCCATGAAGGTAACCGCAGTCAGCCGCATTCTCAAACCCGGAGGTGCCGTTTCCATGCAGGAAGCCCTGGGATATACTTTAAGTTTTCCAGTAAGTACAGCCATCATAGGCATCTCCAGCTTAGAAGAGGTGGAGGAAAACGCCCGCATTGCCAGGGAGTTCGAAGCTTTCTCCAGCGATGAACTGGCCAGGATAGAAGACAAGACCCGCCCCCACCAGGATCAGGCCAACTTTTTCAAGCACCACTGGTGAAAACCGGCAGGTCTAAAGCAGTCTTTCCAGGGTCTGTACAAGGGGAGTCAGGGTTTCTTCTTCCTGGGCGCTGGCGGGAATTGCATCCCGAAATACGTTCTGCAGGATTTCTTTTCTGTCCTGGGTTACCAGGTCCCACTTGTTCAAAACCATGACCAAAGGCTTGTCTTCAAGCTCAAGGAGCCTTAGCAGGCCCTGCACCGCTTCCACCTGCTCCTCCACCTCGGGGTGGGAGGCGTCAGCCACGTGTACCAGCACCCTGGCCAGGGAAAGCTCTTCCAGGGTGGCCATGAAAGCCTCGCGCAAGTCTTCAGGCAGATCCTTTATAAATCCCACAGTGTCGGTGAGGACCACCTCTCTTTCATCGGGAAAGCGCAGCCTGCGGCTGGTGGGGTCCAGGGTGGCGAAGAGCTTGTCTTCGGCCAGGATCCTGCTGCGGGTCAAAGTATTGAGCAGGGTGGACTTGCCGGCATTGGTATAGCCCACTAAGGAAATCACAGGGACATCAGTTTCCACTCGTCTGGCCCGGATATTTTCCCTGTGTCTGCGCAGCTTCTGCAGTTCGTCCTTGATCCTGGTAATGCGGTCCCTGATTTTGCGCCTGTCCAGCTCCAGCTTGGTTTCTCCGGGGCCTCTTCCACCGATTCCCCCGGCCAGGCGGCTAAGGGCTCGGTCCTGCTGGATGAGCCTGGGCAGGGTGTATTTGAGCTGAGCCATTTCCACCTGCAGCTTGCCCGCCCTGGAAGTGGCCCGCTGGGCAAAAATGTCCAGGATAAGCTGGGTGCGGTCAATAACCTTCCTGTCGGTAATGGAGGTCAGGTTTCGAAGCTGGGTGGGGCTCAGTTCCTGGTCGAATATGATAACCGATGCATTGGATTGCAGAGCCATGACTTCCAGTTCGGCAACCTTGCCTTTACCCATAATGGACTTGGGGTTGACCCTGTGGACCCTTTGAATCAGTGTATCCGACACTTCAAGGCCGGCGGTCCCGGCCAGGGCAGCCACTTCCTGCAGGGACCTTTCCTGTTCCTGCCTGGGACGGGTGTCCACGCTGACCAGGAGGGCATTGCCCTCGGCAGATACTTCCTGTGCAGTGCCTTCCCTGCCCAGTTCTTTTTCCAGAGATTCCACGCTGGCCTGATGGTCTGCTCCGGCCCTGCTCCAGTGCAGCGAGGGGTAAATCCTGTAGGGGGTTCGCTCGCGGTTGGGAGGCATGAGGTGGGCCCACTGGAACTGGTCGGGAAATCCCTGGGGATCCACCGTGATGACCGATATGGAATCCAGACGCAGAAACACCATGTCCATGAGGTCTTCGTCGGTGAGGCAGGTGCTGCCCATATGAGTATGCAGCAGTCTTACCCCGCGGAGCCTGCCGCTGCTCTCCCGGAGCCGGTCCAGGGCAGGAATGAGTATGCCTCCCTGGTCGCCCACGATTACCATGAGCACATGTCCGCGGCGGTCTATGATCAGGCCGATCTGTCTTTTTGTCTGGTGGGTCAGGCTGGCAAGTTCCCTGGCCTGCTCCGTGGTAAACCCGGAAGATGCAGGGAACTTGCGGAAGTAAAGCCTGGACAGGGCCTTGAGCTGGTGCGGCTTAAGGCCGGTGAGATTTCCAAAAGGTTTGTGAGCTATAAGTAATCTCCGTCTTGTTGGTTTAAGCGTAAGGGTTATATTTTCTGGTTGAAGTACCCCGAGATGACCTGGTCATAGCGGCTGGTTTTTGCGAAGGTAAAAGATGCCGTTTTAATCCTGAAGTCCAGGTCTATACCTTTTTTATCACGGAGCATATCCATGCAGGGCTGGTAAAATTCCGGGTCGGGCAGAACGCAGATGCTGGCGTGATTTTTGGCGGCTGCCCGCAAAAGGGTGGGACCGCCGATGTCGATCTGCTCAACAGCCTTTTCAATCCCGGGGTCGTCCTGGACTGCCTGTTCAAAGGCATAAAGATTCACGCAGACAATGTCTATGGGCTGAATGTTCATGGAGTCCAGGGTATCCATGTGCTCCGGGTTGTCTTTGTCCGCCAGGACCCCGGCATGAATATGGGGATGCAGCGTCTTGACCCTGCCGCCCAGAATTTCGGGGAACCCGGTGATATCGCTGACCGAGGTCACAGTTACACCGCTGTCCTGCAGCATTTTTTTGGTTCCTCCAGTGGAAATAATTTCCACTTCCATGGACGACAGAAACTGGCCCAGTTCCGTAATCCCGGTCTTGTCCGTAACACTAACAAGCGCTCTTTTTACAGGCAATAACTGCATTTGCTTTTCTCTCCTTTTTTGAAAAGAATGCCAAAAAGTTTTGCAAAAGACAAGTATCCGGCAGGGCAATTGCGGACCGGATTTAAGATTTCCAGTAAACCCGGTCCTGGATGGTCTTGGGGAGGAAAAGGAGAATGGTTTGCAGCTTATGCCTGAAGCGTTTGGTCCGGGTAGTCAGGTGCCGGCAAAATATGGAAGTGGTTTTCATACAACCACCCCTGCCCCTCCTTGCCCAAGGAGGGGAGTTTAGTGGAAGTGGTTTTCATACAACCACCCCTGCCCCTCCTTGCCCAAGGAGGGGAGTGGGCACAGTGCTCTTGACTCTGCTCAAGCCTGGAGTTGAGTCTTTGTTCGTCAAAATGCTCAAGCCGGGAGTTGAGCAACCATTCAGTGCCTCAATCGGCCCGGGGACAGTCCCCGCGACACCTTTTTCAGCACAATACAAAAAGTACATGCGCGAAGTTTTGTGAGCTTGCACAGTTAGTACATAGCGGGGGACAGTCCCCTGGGCCTGGTGCAAGTAATCACCATCGGGGAGCCCCCTGAATGGTTACGGAGCAGATACTCTGCCCGCAATACTGTCCAGAGGCTGCAGTCTGAACAGTTGCTTATCTTAGACAGCTGTCATCTGCGCCTGCAAAAAAAATCAGGCAACATTTGCCAGGAGTTCACCGGCCGCGGTGTTTTCGGGGTCCTGCTCCAGGATCCTGCGCGCATGCTCTTGCGCCTCACTGGCATGGCCCAGGGTCTTGAGGCAGCCGGCCAGGGCAAACCTGACGTCATTATTTTCAGGCTCAACTTCCAGATAAGCTTCCAGATAGGGCAGCACTTCCTGCAGCCTCTGCAGCCCATGGCCGACCTGCACCATGGCCAGCAGGGCCACTAGGTTGGAGGGCTTGAGGGTCAGGGCCTGTTGCAGGAGTTCAAAGGCCTTTTCCAGTGAGCCTATTTCAGCTTCTACCAGGGCCAGGCCTGCAAGGGCCTTGTCGCTGGCTTCCACGCTGCTGGCTTTGGAGTACAGGGAGTGGGCCTTCTGCAGTTCTCCCTTCTGAACCGCTATGGTGGCCAGGCCGAGATAGGGCTCGGCGTGCACGCCGTTGGAACCCGCCGCCTTTTTATAGTGCTCTTCTGCTTTATCCAGTTCTCCCATGAACAGGTAGCTTTCACCCAGCTCCTTGTTGATTTGGTAATCCAGACTGTTGTCCATGACATTCCTCCGTGGTTGTTGGTCAAAATTTTCTGAATGATTCTTTTGAAGCAAAATGTATGCCTGTATTCCCTGAGAAGGATTTTGTTGCCAGGTCCTGGAGCAGATAACAATTAACAATTAACTGATAACTTTTAACTCGCAGCCGGGAAAAGGCCGCGAAAGGCCCGGCTGGTGAACAGGCAGGAGGTCAGCCGGTATTATGGAACAGGAGTTGCTAATAAAGGAGCTAAGGTTGATTGTTTGAAACATTAAACCAGAAACAGCAGTAGAAATATTTTAAAGGAGAACAACAGATGAAAGCTTTATTCGGCGATCACATCCAACTGACTTCCAGGGTGCTGGACATGCGCCTTGAGCGTCAAAATGTTGTCTCTTCCAACCTGGCCAATGTCAAAACACCGGGGTACCAGGCCAGGAGAGTAGAGTTTGAAGAGCAGCTGCAATCAGCCCTGAACCTTGACGCCAGGGGCAAGATGGCCAGGACCGATCCCGGGCATGTATCAGGCGCTTTTGATCCCCAGGGGTTTAATGCTCAGTTTATAAAAAGCATGGAGCCCAGGGTTTACCAGGGGGAAGACGCCGTGGACCTGGACAAGGAAATGTCCATCATGTCCCAGAATACCTTGATGTACAATGCCCTTAGCATGGTGCAGCAGAAAAATTTTCAGGGACTTAAAACTGTAATCAGGGAAGGAGGACAATAATGAGTTTCATGAAATCTCTGGATATAGGCGCATCGGCCCTCAGTGCAGAGCGCACCCATCTTAACGTCATTTCCATGAACCTGGCCAATGCCAATACCACGCGCACCCCTGAAGGCGGACCTTATGAGCGTAAAAGCGTGCTGTTCAGGTCCACTCCACTGGAAACGCCTTTCGGCCATGCCATGCAGACCGAGCTGGAAAGGGAGCTTCGCGGGGTCAAGGCCCAGAAGGTGATGACGGACCAGCGCCCCTTTAAGATGGTTTACGATCCGGCCCACCCGGATGCAGACCAGGAGGGCTACGTCAAGACCCCGGATATCAATGTAGTTGAAGAAATGGCCAATATGTTGACCGCCATGCGAACCTACGAGGCCAATGTGTCTGCTGTGACCAACACCAAGAACATGTTCAACAAGGCCCTGGAAATCGGGCGGGGTTAATCCGGTCCAAAAAAACTGTGCCTGCCGCCCGGATAAAAGGCTGAAAGCAAGGAGAGAGACATGTCAGTTTCACCCATGGCCCTGAAGGCCTACACCGATGCTATGCAGACCGGCCAGAACATGGCCGGAGGGAAAGCTGCTTCAGGCAGCAACAAGGCATACAATGATTTTGCGGACACGCTCCAGTCTTCTCTTGGGGAGGTAAATAACCTCCAGACCGATAAAAAAGAGATGATAGAGGCCTTTGCTTCCGGAAAAACCCAGAATGTGCATGAACTGATGATCAGCCTGGAAAAGGCCGGTGTAGCCATGCAGATGACTTCCGCTGTTCGAAACAAGGTCATGGAGAGCTACAGGGAATTGATGCAGATGCCTTTTTAGAATTTTGCCTGTTGTTTTCGATTAAGATCACCAAACCTGAACCCTGAACCAGATAAAGGATTCCAGCATGCCCCCGTTCATTCAAGATCTGCAGGAAAAAGTTACCAGTCTGTGGTCCAGCAGCTCGGTGCCCCAGCGCATTCTGGTGGCCGGGCTCGGCCTTTCGGTCATTGCTGCTTTTGCCTTTCTGATGTTTTTCATCACCAGGCCGGATTACCGGGTTTTGTCCTCGGATCTGTATCCCGAGGATGCCTCCAGGGTGGTGGAGATCCTGGAAAGTGAGAACGTGCGCTACCAGCTCGAGGATGACGGCACTACCATTCTTGTTCCCGCAGACCAGGTGCACAAGATGCGTCTGGCCATTTCCGGGGAAGGTGTCCTGCGCGGGGAAGGTATGGGTTTCGAGCTTTTTGACGATACAGGCATAGGCCAGACTGACTTTGTGCAGAACGTCAATTATCAGCGGGCCCTGCAGGGTGAGCTGGCCCGGACCATATCAGAATTCTCCGAGGTGGAACACGCCAGGGTGCACCTGGTTATGCCTGAACGCAGTCTCTTTATTGAAGAAGAGACTCCGCCTTCGGCCTCCATAGTCCTTCAGCTCAGGTCCGGGCAGAGGCTGGAGTCCAGCCAGATCCAGAGCATTGTCAACCTGGTGGTCACCGGTGTCGAAGGAATGGACAGCGACAGGGTGACCATATCAGACACCAGCGGCAGGGTACTCTACGAGCCCCAGAAAGATCTCCTGGACGGTATGAGCAGCACTCAGCTGGAATACCAGCTCAATTTTCAAAGGGACCTGGAACGGCGTATCGAACATATGCTGACGCCTTTTGCAGGTCCGGGCAGGGTTATAGCCAAAGTGAATGCGGACCTGGATTTCGACAGGCGCACAACCAGGCAGGAAATTTTTGATCCTGACGGAAGCGTTGTCCGCAGTGAACAGAGATCCACTGAGGAAAGCAGTGGCGGGACCTTTATGGAGGAAGGCGTGCCTGAGCCGGATTTTCAGCAGGGATTTGAAGGGCCGGCCACCACTCAGGAGACCTCCAGGTCCGACAGGACCACGAATTTTGAGATCAGCCGTGAAGAGCACAATATAGTGGCCTCAGTGGGCAGCGTGGACCGGTTGAGTGTAGCTGTACTGGTAGACGGGCAGCATGTTACTGACGATGCCGGGGAAATGGTTTACGAGCCCCTGGCTGACGAGGAGATGCAGAGGATTCAGCAGCTGGTGGAAAGGGCGGTGGGCTTTGATCAGGAACGCGGAGATTCCATAGAGGTCAGCAGTGTTGATTTCGGCGCCCCCGAAGTAGAGCCGGAACCTACCCTTATGGACAACCTGGCCCAGTATTTCCAGACCTTTGGCAAGCCCCTGCTCAACGCCCTGCTGGTTTTACTTTTCCTCCTTCTTGTGGTAAGGCCCATTATCATGACCATATTGAAGCCCAAGGTTGCCGAAGAAGAGGGAGAGGAAGCCGAGGGTCTGCCCGAGGGCGGCGAGAGAGAAGCCCTTGCTCCCGGCATGAGCGAGGAGGAAGTGGAAGGCATGCAGGACCAGAAGCGTGTGGAAGGCATCAAGGTCTTTGCCTCCCAGCTGGCCGAGGAGAACTTTGACCAGGCCTTTGCAGTAGTTAAGAAATGGCTTAAAGAGGAGAGGGTATAAGTGCCTCCGGAAAAGTTGAGCGGTGTCCAGAAGACAGCCATCCTGCTCCTGGCCCTTGGAGACAGTTTTACGGCCGAAGTCTTCAAGCGCCTGGACAAGAATGAGATCACCAGCGTGTCCAAAGCCATGCTGGAGATGGAGTCCGTGCCCAAGGAAAAGGCCGAGGAGGTCCTGAAGGAATTCAACCAGACCCTGGTTGCGGGCAAGGAAATGCTCATGGGAGGACCTGATCATGTCAAGCGAATGCTTACCAAGCTTCTGGATTCGGACACAGCCAAGTACGTCATGGACGCCCTGGAGCTTGACACCGGACCGGCTCCTTTCCGGGAACTGATAAATGTCAGTCCCAAGATTCTGTCCCAGATTCTGCGCAACGAACACCCCCAGACCCTGGCGCTTATTACGGGGCATCTGCCTTCGGAAAACGCCGCTGAACTTTTGCAGAACCTGCCCCACGGGATACGCACCGAAGTGCTCATGCGTCTGGCCAGGCTGGAGGCTGTTCCCGAGGACATGCTCATGGAGGTGGACAAGGTGCTGCAGAACCAGCTTATAGCCATAGGAGCCAAAGAAGGCCGCAAGGTGGGCGGGGTTCAGGCAGTGGCCGAGATACTCAACTCTGTGGAAAGAAGCGTGGAGGAGGAGGTCCTTTCGGATATCGAGGAAGAATCCTCGCAGATGGCCGAAGATATCCGCCAGCTCATGTTTGTGTTCGAGGATATCCAGGCGCTGGACGACAGGGCGGTGCGCGAGCTTTTAAAGGAAATCAGCAACGAAGACCTGACCATGGCCCTCAAGACTTCTTCAGAAGAACTAAAGAGCAAGTTTCTTTCCAATCTTTCCGAGAGGGCCGCGGGCATGATCCAGGAGGACCTGGAAATCATGGGGCCGGCCAAGCTTTCCGACGTGGAGGCGGCCCAGCAGAATATTGTCAAGTCCGTGCGCCGACTGGAGGCTGAGGGCCGCATAGTTATAGCCGGCAAAGGAGGAGGGGATGTCCTTGTCTGATAATACCGGCAAAGCCAGGATGGGCCGGGTTATTTTCGGCCTGCAGAGCAGGGGCCTGGAGGAGATGGACCGGGAGGCTGAAAGTGCCGCCAGGACCATTACTCCTGACCAGGAGCAGGAGTTTCTGGGGCGGGTCAAGGAAAAGGCCAGGGAAAAGGCTTCGGAAATATTGAACCAGGCCATGCAGGAAGCCAGTCAGATGCGCGAGGACTCGGTGAAACAAGGGTATGAAGAAGGCCTGAAAAATGCCAAAGCAGAAATAGAAAAGCAGAAAAAGGACCTGGCCCAGAAGTTTGAGAAATTTTTAAGCCAGATGCACAAGGAAAAAAAGGATATATGCGAAAGGCACCGGGAAAACCTGGTCATGGTCATGCAGGCAGGCCTGGAAAAGGTAGTGGGTCAGAAGATCGATGATGACTATGCCCGGGTGATGGAGTCTCTTCTGCGTGAAGCCCTGGAGCAGATGGAACAGTCCAGGGAGCTGACCATTAAAGTCCATGAAAATGACCAGGAACTGATAAAGAACCTGCTGGCAAAGGCCGGCGATGAGCATCCAGAACTTGGCAAATGCAAAGTCAGAGCCTCCAGAAAGATCCAAAAGGGCGGCCTGGTGCTGGAAAGCGGTCAGGGCATGGTGGATAACACCCTGGACAGCAGGTACAGCAAGGTCAGGGAAGTGGTGGACAAGATTTCCTTGAAAGAGGACGGCTCATGAGCCTGGATGCCGGGGCGTGCCTGGATCTGGTCCGGGATATGAACCCGGTGATGACCTACGGCAAGGTAACCAAGGTGGTGGGTCTGGTGGTGGAAGGCCGTGGACTCAAGGCCCCCCTGGGGGCCATATGCCAGCTTCTGCCCGACGAGGCTCACGAGGACAGCGCCATCAATGCCGAGGTTGTGGGGTTTAGAGACGGGGCAGTACTTTTTATGCCTTACGGGGATATGCGCGGCATTAAACCAGGCAGCCTGATCCGCAATTCTTCCATGCCGCCTTTGTTCCCCGTGGGCAGCAAGTACCTGGGTAAGGCGGTGGATGCCTTCGGCACCCCCCTTGAGGACGACGGCTCAATCATACCCCAGAAATACTACCCTCTTTACGCTGCCCCCTTAAACCCCATGCAAAGACCAAGGATAGACGAGCCCCTGGACGTGGGCATCAAGTCCATCAATTCACTGCTCACCCTGGGCAAGGGCCAGCGCGTGGGGATCATGGCCGGTTCCGGCGTGGGCAAGAGTACGGCCATGGGCATGATGGCCAGGTACACGGAAGCCGATGTAAACGTCATCGCCCTGGTTGGAGAACGTGGCAGGGAAGTACTGGAATTTATAGACAAGGACCTGGGACCCGAAGGTATGGCCAGGTCCGTACTGGTGGTGGCCACCTCGGATCAGGGGCCGCTCATCAGGATGCGGGCGGCCTATGCAGCTACGGCCATGGCTGAGTATTTCCGGGACCAGGGCAAGGACGTCCTGCTCATGATGGATTCCGTGACCAGGTTTGCCATGGCTGCGCGCGAAGTGGGCCTGGCCGCTGGCGAACCTCCCACCACCAGAGGATATACTCCAACGGTATTTTCCCATCTGCCCAAGCTCCTGGAACGAACAGGCAAGAGCGGTAAAGGCAGCATCACCGGCATCTATACCGTACTGGTGGAAGGAGACGACTTTAACGAGCCCGTGGCCGACGCGGTACGTTCAATCCTGGACGGGCATATCGTGCTCACCCGGGAACTGGCTGACCAGGGCCATTTTCCGGCCATTGATGTCTTAAAAAGCGTCAGCAGGCTCAGAAAAGACGTGACCCCGGAGGACGTGGTCAAAGCCGGGCAAAAGGTCATCCGCCTTCTGGCAGCCTACGAAAAGGTGGAGGATATGATCAATATCGGGGCCTACGTCAAGGGCAGCAACCAGGAGATAGATCAGGCAGTGCGGCTGGTAAGGCCCATCAATGATTTTCTGCGCCAGGACATCGAGGAGAAATTCACCCTGCAGCAGAGTTTTCAGCAGATGCAGGCTCTTTTGCACCTGGATGAATCAGGCCCCGGCAGCCAGGCTCAGGAAAGCGCTCAGACCCGCAAGACCACCCAGGGCGGCAGCAAAAAGAAACAGGCAGGGAAGAAAAAGTAGCCGCTCTGTCAGAAGCCGCGTTTGATTCTTTCCAGGATACCGGTGGTGGAGCAGTCCCGGATAAAGGGGATGCTCAGCACCTCCCCGCCGAGGCCCTGGACAATGTCCCGGCCGACGATTTTTTCCACTGGCCAGTCCCCTCCCTTGACCAGGATGTTCGGGCGTACCTTTTCTATGAGACTGTACGGAGTGTCCTCCCCGAAGATAATTACCTGATCCACGCAGCCCAGGCCGGCCAGGACCCTGGCCCGGTCGGTTTCGGTATTCACCGGTCGGTCAAGACCCGGCTTGATGCGCTTTACTGATGAGTCGCTGTTTACACCCACCACCAGCAGATCCCCCAGGGAGCGCGCTTTTTCCAGGTAGTCCACGTGACCGGCATGCAGGAGGTCAAAACAGCCGTTGGTGAATACAATTTTTTGACGCAAAAGGCTGTGTCTTTTTTCTGCAAAGTCGGGGGCTGTGATTATCTTGTTTGTGCTGTTCATCTTGCGAGTTAAAAGTTATCAGTTAATTGTTAATGGTTGAAAAAAAAGTTTTATTGTAGTGCTACTCCATGAATTTTTCCAGGATGCTGTCGCTGACCAGCATGCCGTTTCTGGTGAGGCGCAGATAGCCGTGGGCCATGCGTATCAGGTTGTTCTGATGCAGGGCCTTGATTATCCCGGCGTACCTGCGGCTGAAGCTCTGACCTGTGAGATGTTTGTAATCATGTAGATTGAGCCCCCTGGAGGTCCGCAGGGAAAGCATGACCAGTTCATTTACTTTACGGGTGTAAGACAGTTTTTCAAATTCCAGGTCACTGAAATTTTTTCCCCCCAGGGTCTGGTAATCGCGGATTGCCGGGGGGTTTTGCCACCTGGTGCCGTCTATTGTGGATACAGCTGAAGGGCCTGCTCCCAGAAAGGGCTCTCCTGCCCAGTAGCCCAGGTTGTGCTTGCAGCTGTATCCCATGCGGGCGAAGTTGGATATTTCATACTGCAGAAATCCGCAGGACTCCAGGTATTCGGCACCGTGCATATACATTCTGGCCTGGGCACGTTCCTCCGGCATTTCCAGTTCTCCGGCCCGGATCCGGGCTGTGAGCCTGGTGCCCGGCTCAAGGCCCAGGCCGTAGCAGGATAAATGGTCCGGTGCAAGATGAACTGCATGAGCCAGTTCACCCAGCCAGCCCTTGAGGGTCTGCCCGGGAATCCCCCAGATGAAATCCAGGCTGAGTAGGGCGAAGCCTGCCTGGCGGATCATGCGGGCGGCTTTTATGGCCTGCCTGGAATCGTGGCCCCTCTCCAGGGTACCCAGGAGCTGGTCATCCAGGCTCTGCATCCCCAGGCTGATCCTGTTTATGCCCATGGAAGAAAAGACCTGCAGGTCATCCATCTCCAGGATGTTCTCCGGGTTGGCTTCCAGGGTGAATTCGCATCCAGGCACGGGGTCAAAGTTTTTGTATACAGCGTCCACAATCCGGGCCAGGGATGCAACTGGGAGTACAGTGGGGGTGCCGCCGCCCATGTATATGCTGGTTACTTTTCTGTGCTGTATCTGTCTGCTGCGTACCTCCAGTTCCTGCTGCACAAGGCGCAGGTAGACAGCGGCGGGCTCCTGGATATACTCCTGGGAGGCAAAAGCGCAGTAGGCGCATTTTGTGCGGCAGAAAGGAACGTGAATATAGAGCAGCATAAGCCGTACAAAGGGGTTTGCAGTAGCGGTGAAAACTACTGTTCATTTTGTGGCAGGCTGCTCTTGAATCTTTCAAACTCGCTGTAGATGCAGCCGCAGTAATTCTGGCGATAAAGTCCCATGGCCCGGGATTTTTCTGTTCCCTGTTGCCAGCCTGGGCGGAAATCCTGGTCCAGAAATCGGCATTTTTCAGTCTCCAGGGTCCTGCCCAGGGCGAGGATCTGTTCAAAAGGCTGCATTCTGCTGAACATGAGGGTGGTGGAGAAAAAGTTGAAGCCGCCTCTGCGGGCTGCTGAGAGTGTACGTTCCAGGCGCATCTGATGGCAAAGAAAGCATCTTCTGTCTTCGCGAAAGGCCACCTGGCGCAGAAAGACCCGGGGATCCACGTCCTGATCCTGAAAAATCATCCTGATGCCAAGCTCGCCGGCAGCCTGCTCTGCGGCCTCCCTTCTCAAAAGGTATTCCTGCAGGGGCTGGATATTTGGATTGTAAAAAAATCCCATTACCTCATGGCCCTGCTCCAGAAGAGAAGTCACCGGGAACACCGAGCACGGACCGCAGCAGATATGCAGAAGCACCCTGGAGGGCAAGCCTTCAGCCCTCCCTGGGTGTAATCAGGACCTGGTTGTCGAACTGCTGCTCCATGTGCACCAGTTTGTCCCGTTTGTGGTTCAAGAGATAAACGGCCAGATCCTGGTCCACCGGAAATTCCAGGGGGGAGGGGCAGCTTTTCCTGCGCAGCAGGCGGTAAATTTCCTTCTGGGCTTGCAGGGCCTGCCACTCCAGGTTGCGGATGGTTCCCGTACCCTGGCAGTGTCTGCAGCTTTCCATGATCACGGACAGGGCGGAAATACCCAGTCTCTGGCGTACCAGCTGGATCAGGCCGAATCTGGAAATGCGGCTTACATCAGTGCGGGCCTTGTCCGACTTGAGAGCGGCACGCAGAGCCTTCTCCACCTGGCTTATGTGTTTTTTGTCCCGCATTTCGATGAAGTCTATGACAATCTGGCCGCCCACGTCACGCAGCATGAGCTGCCTGGGGATGTTTTCAGCGGCTTCCAGATTGGTCTTGAAGGCCATTTCCCGGAAATCCTTTTCTCCGCCTATCTTTCCGGAATTGATGTCCACGGCCATGAGGGCTTCGGTCTGGTCGAAAACCAGGCGTCCTCCGCTGGGCAGCTCCACCTCCCTGGAAAAGATCTGGCTGATCTGCTTTTCCAGGTTGAAGCGTTCCATCAGGGTCTTTTCAGGGTCGCTGTGGATGCGGACCATTTTTTTACGCCTGGGAAATATCAGGTTTACAAACTCCTGTACCTGCTGGGCCACCTCTTCATTGTCCACCCAGATCTCGGATACATCTTCGGTGAGGTAATCCCGGGCGGCCCTGAAGGCCAGGTCTTTTTCCTCGTAAATAAGGGCAGGGGTTTTTTCGGCCACCCCTTTTTTGCGTACTTCCTTCCACAGGCGCTTTAAAAACTGCAGATCCCTGGACAAAGATGTCTTGTTCTGACCTTCGCTGACGGTGCGGACTATGACCCCCAGACCTTCGTCAAGCTTGAGCTCCTGCACGATTCCCTTGAGTCTTTCCCTTTCCTTTTCGTCCTCGATTTTTCTGGAGATGCCCAGCTGTTCGCGGCCAGGGGTAAGCACGAAATAACGCCCGGGCAGGGAAAGATATGTGGTTAGAAAAGCGCCCTTGTTGCCGGTGGGTTCCTTGACCACCTGGACCAGAAGTTCCTGTCCGGGCTTTAAGACCTTCTGCAGGGGAGGGTACTTATGGCCTTTGCCCGGCTTTACTTCCGCCTGGTAGTATTCGGGGTGAACCTCGTCCACCTGCAAAAAGCCGTTCTTGCCTGTTCCGTAGTTGATGAACGCAGCCTGCAGGGCCTGGTCAATATTGTGAATTTTGCCCTTGTAGATATTGCCCTTGGTCTTGATCTGCCCCAGCATCTCCACGTAGTATTCCTGGATCACCCCGTCCAGGGCCAGGACCAGTTCGATCTGCTCCCCGGGCAGAACGCTTAAAAACATCTTTCTTTTTCTTTTCTGGGCATTGCTCATTTAAAATTCCTTTAAGGTGTAAAATTTTTCTTTCCTGTGCCCCAGGGCACGGACTTTTTGTTCCTGGACCAGCTCATCAAGCATGGCAGATGTTTCTTCCGGGGCGGTCCCCAGTGCGCTGCAGAGCTGTTCCAGGGTCTGGGGCCGGCGGCGGATGGAATCCATTATGGTGGAAACGCTTGCAGCTCTGCCCCTGGTGCCGGGCCCTGTGCCCGTTTCCGCCCCTGTCAAAGGGGTATGCAGGGCTTTTTGCCATCTGTGCAGGGTCTCATGATCCGGTGTTTTGAGCTGCATGTGTGCTCCGGGCCTGCTCATTACCGACAGGTCCACCCGTTCATGGTCCAGGTTTTTTAAAAAAACGGTGATTTTTTCCATGTTTTCCCGGGAATCGTTTATCCCCGGGACCAGAAGGATCTCCAGCAGGACCCTTCCTGAAAATTCTTTGCAGAAAGCTTCAAGTCCCCTGGCGATTTCCTGGATGTCCAGGCCGGCACAGGGCCGATTGAGGCGTATAAACTCCTCCTGGACCAATGTGTCCAGAGAGGGTAAAACAACATCTGCATTCCTTAGTTCCTTTCGTACCTGAGGGTCCCCCAGAAGTGAGGAATTAGTCAGGACTGCCAGGGGAATGTCCGGCTCGATTTTTTTTATGTCCCGGATGATTTTGCCCAGCTGCAGATTCAGGCAGGGTTCGCCCTCTCCCCCCAGGGTTATATGATCCGGCTTATCCCCCTGGTTGTCATTCAGCCACTTTTCCAGTTCGGCCAGGATTATCCCGGAATCTGCATACTCCCGCCTGACAATGGTTTTTTGCGTGGTTGGGCCTGATTCGCAGTACAGGCAGTCGAATGAGCATATCCTGTCCCCCAGCAGGTCAATGCCCAGGGACCTGCCCAGCCTGGAGGACATGACCGGTCCAAACAGGTAATCAGCCATGTGAGATCAGGTCTCCTGTGGATGTTCGGCCCGAATCTGCAGTCTTGAGATCATATATAAAACAGGGCATAATGGATTCTGTGGATTGAGGGATTAATGGATAATGGGTTCTGGTTCGATCCTGATTCTGGTCCCGGCAAAAGCATTCCCCTGGTGAATCATTACAGAGGATGGATCCCTGTTTGCTCAAGCCTGTTATATTTTGCCAGAAAACATGTGCCGCCCGAGAATTCTGGTTTAAAGCCTGCAAAAGAATATTTCAATAATCGCTGATCCAAGTCAACCCGGAGGATAATTAATGATTGAACCAGGACAACTGGTAATGCTGGTCAGCCCCAAGGGCAAGCGTTACTTTCGCGTGTTGCAGACAGAAGATGTCCTTAACACCAATGACGGCCAGCTTCAAATGCAAAATGTCGTGCACCAGGGATACGGGGCAGTGGTGCATACGCACTTAGGCAGGGCATATACCGTGCTCAAGCCCACCCTGTACGATCTGATCAAATCGGTCAAGCGCCGTACCCAGATAATATATCCCAAGGATATCGGATATATTATCATCAAGCTGGGCATCGGCCCAGGATGCAGGGTTATAGAGGCGGGGTGCGGATCAGGGGCTCTTACTACGGCCCTGGCCTGGTTTGTCGGGGACGCCGGGCGGGTTTATTCTTTTGAGCGAAGGCAGGAGTTTGCCTCCCTGTGCAGGGAAAACCTGGAAAAAATAGGACTGGAGTCAAGGGTACAGATCGCAGACGGCGATATCGAGCAGGGATTCGGCATTGAAAAGGCTGATGCTCTTTTTCTGGACGTGCGCACCCCCTGGGAGTACCTGGAGCATATCCCCGGGGCCTTGATTCCCGGTGCTCCGGTGGGTTTTCTGCTGCCTACGGTGAATCAGGTGAGCAGCCTTCTGTCAGCCATGCAGGATGGCTCCTTCAGCTCAGTGGAGGTGCTGGAAATTCTGGTCAGGAGATACAAGCCGGTGCCTGAGCGTTTAAGGCCCGAAGACCGCATGGTTGCGCATACAGGATACCTGATCTTTGCCAGGCTGGGGGCTCCGGGACAGGATGACACAGAGCCGGGTGAGTTTACTTTTCATCAGGAGAAAGAAATATGTTGAGCCGGGATTTACCTGTGGAGGAAGCCAGGCAGCAAATGGCAGACAACCTGGACAAAGTCAGGAAAAAAATTGAAATGGCCCTGCAAAAAAGTGCTGATCCGGCAAGGGAAGTGACCCTGGTGGCTGTTTCCAAAAGACAGCCCCTGGACAGGATCCGGGCCCTGGCAGCAGCCGGGCAGGTACATTTCGGGGAGAACTATGTCCAGGAAGGACTGGAAAAGATCAAAGACCTTGAAAATCTGGAAATAAAATGGCACTTTACAGGTAGCCTGCAGAGCAACAAGGCCAGGTTCATTCCTGGACATTTTTCCCTGGTGCATTCTCTGGATTCCGTAAAACTGGCGCGGGCCTTGCAAAAAAAGGCTGCAGAGCTGGGGATTGTCCAGCCGGTGCTCATCCAGGTCAACCTGGCCGGAGAAGTGCAAAAAGCCGGTGTAGATCCGGACCATGTACCGGAACTTATCCAAGAGACCGGACGGATGGATCACCTGGATGTTCAGGGGCTTATGCTCATGCCCCCCCTGGCGGATGACCCTGAAGAATCCAGGCCCTATTTTACAGGACTGAGAAAGATGCGGGACACTCTGGAGCAGGAAACAGGCAGAAGGCTTCCCCATCTGTCCATGGGCATGTCCCAGGATTTTGTCCAGGCGGTGGAAGAGGGGGCCACCCTGGTGCGGGTAGGCAGCCTGCTTCTTGGACCAAGACCCGGGTGCACCTTCAATGCTTACGCGGGATAAACATTAAACAAAATACGGCCCTGGGCCGATAAACCTTGCAGGAGAACTTTAATCACCTGTATCTTTTTTTGTTTACCAGGTTCAACCAGATCTGGGCCAAAGAATATGGCAGTATTTATTTCACCCGGAAAAGGGCTAAAACGACAATAATAACAGGGTCCTCATGGATATTTCCACTGTACTCGGCATAGTCATCGCGTTCGGCCTGTTCGCTACTTCCATCACCCTGGGCGGAAGTCCGGCTGTTTTTATCAATTTTCCGGCGGCTCTTATAGTACTGGGGGGGACCATAGGTGCAACCATGGTCAACTATCCCCTGGGACATGTGCTGGGACTGGTGGGTGTGATAAAGCACGCTTTCATGAAAAAAGTCGAAGACCCTGCGTCTATAACCGAGCAGTTCATACAATACGCCAACAAGGCCCGCAGGGAAGGGATCCTCTCCCTGGAGCCGGTGATCAAGGAAGTTGACGACCCTTATCTCAAGAAAGGACTGCAGCTCACTGTGGATGGAATGGAACCCCAGACCATCCAGGAGATCATGGAGACCGAGATATCACATATTGAGGACAGGCATCAGACCGGGGCGGACATACTGGGGGCCATGGGGGCCTTTGCCCCGGCCATGGGCATGATCGGGACAATTATCGGACTGGTGCTCATGCTGCAGGACCTGGACGACCCGGCTGCCATCGGTCCGGCCATGGCCATTGCTTTGATTACGACATTTTACGGCGTAATTCTGGCCAATGTCCTTTTTGTCCCCATGTCCGGCAAATTAAAGACCAGGAGCAAGGAAGAAATACTTGTCAAGGAAATGATGCTTGAAGGCATCCTGTGTATATCCAAAGGTGAAAACCCAAGGATTATAGAAGAAAAGTTTAACAGTTACCTGCCGCCAAAAATAAGGCGCAGTTCGGATTAAAGATATGCCGCGTTCCAACAGGAAAAAAAAAGAAGAAGATGATGATGTGGAACCCTGGCTGCTTCCATTTCTGTCTTTGATGCTTCTTCTTCTTACTGTTTTTGTTCTGCTCATTACCTATGCTTCGTTTGAGGACCGGCGCAAGATCGAAATGGTCATGGGGGCCATCCAGGGTACATTCGGCAAGGGAATGGGCCCCGGCAAAGTGGATGTCCTGGATCTTATGGAGATCGAGGGAGCTTTGGAGCCCGGGCCATTCGATGAAGACGTCGGGGATTTGAAGCAGTTGATGCCCCTTTTGTGGGATGACAAGCGAAAGGACCTTAATTTTCTGGAAAAAAGATTTGTGCAGATCTTTTCCATCAATACCGAGCTTCTTTATGAACCCGGCGAAACTGAGCTTTCCAGTGAGGGCATAGAGGTTCTGGACAAGGTGGTGCCGGTACTCAAGGATCTGGAATATCCTGTGCTGCTTGCCGGTCATACATCCCTGGTACGGGACGAGTTTGGAGCCGGATGGCAGGCCCTGAAGGATGACGTCATTATAAATCCTACATGGCGTCTGTCCCTGGACCGGGCCCTGAATGTCTACCGCTACATCATGGAGCAGGGGGTGGACCCGGAAATGGTCCGTCTGGAGGCATTCGGCGAGTTTCAGCCCAGGTACGGCACCCGTACCGAGGCCAACCGGCGGCAGAACCGCAGAGTGGAAATCGTCCTGGACAGGCGTAATCCTTCCTGGAAGCACCTGGAGGCTGAGGAAGCCGGGCGCAGGGTGCCTGATGATCCGGACGAGGTCGAATACAGGGATTTTATTTTTGATCTTTAACCCTACAGCGAAACTTATAAAATATCATATCGTATCTTAATTGGGGACAGTCCCGCACCTACTTGATTTCTCAGCAAGTTCCAGCGATTTCATGAAATCATTCCCAAGTAGGTGCGGGACAGTCCCCGGAGGTCAGTCATAAGTTTTGCTGTAGGGTTAAGGCTTACGGAGTATAAGGTTGGCCAGACGTAAATCCAAAAAGGGCGGCGCACCCAAGCCCATCTGGATGTTCACCTTTTCAGACCTGGTGACCGTCATGCTGACCTTTTTCGTCCTGGTCCTGAGCATGGCCTCCTTAGACCGGGAGTATGTACAGGAAATCGTGACAGTATTTCAGCAGGATACAGGTTTTCTGACTCCCAAGACAGCCGGTCGGCTTCCGGACGAATTCGTCATTATAGAGGATGTACTGGAGAATCCATGGGAGATTCTGGAGAAAGAGGACCGCATCAAGGACCTTCTTTTTCCTGAGGAAGAGCTTCCTCCGGAGATCAGTAAAAGTACCCTGGAGGAAAACCTGGAGATTTTGATGCGGCCGGAAGGAATAGCCCTGATGATGACCGGGGAGCTTTTGTTTCCGTTTGCCGAGACCCGTCTGCAGCCCCAGGCCAGACAGATTCTGGACCAGGTGATTCCTCTGGTCAAGGCCTGGCCGGCCCCGGTGAACGTGGCCGGGTATACGGACAATATCCCCGGAATCCATATGGATAATTACGAGTTTGCCGCGGAAAGGGCCATGGCTGTCATGGAGTATCTGCTCATAAATGATGTAAAGCAGCAAAGACTTTCTGTGTCTGCTTACGGCGAGCATTTCCCGGTGGGTGACAACGAGACCGAAGAGGGCAGGGCGCGCAACCGGCGGGTGGAGATTCTGCTGAAAAAGACCCCGGATACATATATGTGATGCGGGTTGCCATGCAGGGAAGCACGCAGGCGGGCATTCGTAAAAAGTCCAGGGTAAAAAAAAATCTGCTTCTTTACAACTTCTCAAACAATATACAGATTATAATGATTAAACGGAAAATCTTATGGCAGATAAAAAGAACGTAAATAATGTAGACGGCAAGGAAGAAAAGAAAAAGCGGCCTCTGTGGCTAAAGCTCATTCTTATTTTGCTCATCCTTGGAGTACTGGGTGCTGCCGGCTTTTTCGGCTACAATTACTTCATGGAGCAGCGGGACAGTGAACCGGATGACCCGGATGCCCCGGAGCAGGACGAAAGGCCCAGGGATACGGTCATGGTGGAGCTGGAACCCTTCGTGGTCAACCTGGCGGACCCCCTGGGGCGCAGATATCTGCGTACCACACTGGAGGTGGAGGCGGTGAACCGCAGTGCCGCCAATGAGCTGGAGGACCAGAGGCCCCAGGTCAGGGATGCCATCCTTCTTTTGCTGTCCAGCAAGACTTTTGAGGACCTGCGCACCATGGACAGGAAAATCAACCTGCGAAACGAGATCGTGGAGCGCATAAACCAGGTCATCGGCCAGAACAAGGTATATAAGGTTTATTTTACAGAGTTTGTGGTGCAGTGAGGCAGTGGATTATTTATGAACAAGATACTTGACCAGGGAGAAGTGGATGCCCTGCTGCAGGGGCTCACGGGCGGGGAAGTTGAGACTGAAACCGATGTGCCTGAAGAGGACTCCGGGGTAGTAACCTTTGATCTGTCCAATCAGGACCGCATAATCCGGGGCCGTATGCCGGTGCTGGAAATTATCAACGACCGCTTCGCCAGGCTGGCTACCAATACCATGGCCAATGCCATGCGCAAAAGGGTGGATTTCAACCCCATATCCATAGACATGTCCAAGTTCGGGGACTTCATGCGCTCCCTGCCGGTGCCCACCAGCATTAATATTTTCAAGATAGATCCTTTGCGCGGCAACGCTCTAATGATAATCGACACCAGGCTGGTATTCGCCCTGGTGGAAAATTTTTTCGGCGGGACAGGCTCGCAGCCCAAGATAGAGGGCCGGGACTTTACTCCCATTGAGCAAAGCATCGTGGTCAAGGTGTCCAAGATGCTGCTTTCCAACCTGGAAGACGCCTGGCGCCCTGTACATGAGGTAAACATCGAGCTCACCAGGTCCGAGGTCAATCCGCAGTTCGCCACCATAGTACCTCCAAGCGACGTGGTCGTGGTGGTGACCTTTGAGGTGGAACTGGAAAACGCCATAGGCTCCATGGTGGTCTGCCTGCCCTACGCCACCATAGAGCCCATACGCTCCAAGCTTTATGCCTCATACCAGTCTGAGCGTCTGGAAGTGGATCATGCCTGGCTCAGCCGTTTCAAGGAAAGACTGCTGGAAATCCCCGTGGACTTTAATGTAACCATGGGCAAAACTCAGATCACCGGAAGGCAGCTTCTGAACATGGAGGCAGGGGATATTCTGATGCTGGACACCGACCAGGAGGATCTGCTCAAGGCTTACGTGCAGGGTGTTTTAAAATTCCACGGAGTTCCGGGATTCACCAAGGGCAACAAGGCGTTTCAGGTGGTCCAGGAAGAGGAGACCAACTTTTAGAATCAAGGATTGATTATGAGCCCCAACAACAAAGAAGAAAACGATCAGGATAAACTGGCCGAAGAATGGGCCAAGGCCCTGGAAGAGCAGGAGGATGAACCTTCCGCTGACCAGGAAAAGGAAACCGCTCAGCAGCAGGAGGATGAGTCCTCTGAAATGTCCCAGGACGATCTGGCGGATGAATGGGCCAAAGCCCTGGCTTCTGAAGAAGAGGAAAGCTTCAAGGATGAGCAGAAGCAGAAGTCCCTGTCCTCTCAGAGCAAGGAGGCCCAGTTCAAAGACTTGACAGAGGATGCCAAAAAGAAGCCCGAAGGCACCAAGAGAGACCTGGATTTCATCCTGGACATTCCTTTGACGGTGACTGCCCAGTTAGGCGGCACCCAGCTTCTCATAAACGAGCTTCTCCAGCTTGGCCAGGGCTCGGTGATAGAGCTGAACAAGCTTGCCGGCGAGCCCATGGAGGTGCTGGTAAACGGGAAGCTGGTAGCCAGGGGGGAGGCCGTGGTCATCAATGAAAAGTTCGGAATCAGGCTTACAGACATCATAAGCCCTGTTGAAAGGATCAAGCAGCTTGGATAACGCAGTTGGAAATTCCATGGACATGGGCCTGGCCGGGATTAAAATGGCTGCAGCCCTGTTTCTTATTCTCGCCCTGATTTTTCTTTTGTATTACCTGCTGAAAAAATACGGCCATAAGGCCGGATTAGGCAGGTCAGGGTCGGAATATCTACAGACCAAGGCCGTAATGAGCCTGGGTCCCAGGAAAAATATCGTTGTGGTCCGTTTCTTGAATAAATACCTGGTACTGGGGGTCACCGACACCCAGATCAATCTGTTAAAAGAAATGGATGCGGACCATGAACAAGAACAAGATTTTTCCAAGGTGCTTAATCAGAAAAGCTCTGACCTGGACAGTACTTAGCCTGGCCTTTGTCTTGTGGCCTGTACTGGCGCAGGCCCAGGACCCAGTACTGCCTTCCCTGTCGCTGCAGCTTTCCGGAGAAGAGGCTCAGCCGGACAACATTGCTGTCGCCCTGGAAATACTTTTCCTGCTTACCATCCTGTCTGTGGCCCCGGCCATAGTTTTGACCATCACCTGCTTCACCCGCATTATCATCGTATTTTCCTTTATCAGGCACGCCATAGGCACCCAGCAGATGCCTCCAAACCAGGTGCTGGCGGCCCTGGCCATATTTCTCACCGTGGCCATCATGGCTCCCATCGGGTCGGAAATAAACCAGACTGCCCTGCAGCCCTATCTCAACGAAGAAATCGGCCATGAAGAGGCCCTGTCCAGGGCGGAGGGTCCCATGCGGGAGTTCATGTTCAAGCATACCCGGGAACGTGACCTTTCCGTATTTTACTCCATCACCGGGATGGAAAGGCCCGAAAGCCGAGAAGATGTGCCCACCATGCTGCTTATTCCGGCGTTTATGATCAGTGAGCTCAAGACGGCTTTTCAGATCGGATTTCTCATATATATACCCTTTTTGATCCTGGATATGGTGGTGGCCAGTATTCTTCTGTCCATGGGCATGATGATGCTGCCCCCGGTGATGATTTCCATGCCTTTCAAGGTCTTGCTGTTCATCATGGTGGACGGCTGGAACCTGCTGGTGGGGTCGCTGGTCAACAGCTTCGTCTGACGGCTTATTATGGGATTGGGGGATTGAGGAATTCAGGATTGAGGGATTGGGGGATTGAGGAATTCAGGATTGAGGGATTGGGGGATTGAGGAATTCAGGATTGAGGGATTGGGGGATCAGGGGATTCGGGGGTTGAGTGGTATGGATCATTATCTTGGTGAACAGTTATCTGAGCTATATAAAAAACTGCATGATTTCAAGTGGATGTGTCTTAAGTATATATGGACATTTGAGATATTGAAAAGTGCGGCAAATTAAGAGTGTTACGCGATAGTATCTGATCGTCCAGAGTTATAAACAAAAAAGAATTTCTAACCCGACATGGAGTCAGCATTATGACACCCGAGTTTGTAGTAGGTTTTGCCAGGCACGCCATCGAGACCACTTTGATGATTTCCCTGCCCATGCTGGGCATCGGCATGATAGTGGGCATAACCATAAGTATCCTGCAGGCCGCCACCCAGATCCAGGAAATGACCCTGACCATTGTCCCCAAAATTATTGCCATATTTCTGGCTCTTCTGTTTTCCTTTCCCTGGATAATGGAAAAGATGGTCACCTTCACCACTGACCTGTTCAATAATATACCCAATTATATCGGATAGCCCGGTTGTGTCCTGGATGGACATGGACCTTCCGGGCGATTCTGTTGAGCAGTAAGTGAAAACAGTCACCAATATTTTTGGGTTCAGGTCGACAAGTCCTTGCCCCGGCAAGTGTTCTTGAATATTATCCCCCCATGACAACCAAGATCTCCATCCTTTTTTTTCTGGCTTTGCTTCTGTACGGCCTGCAGGGCTATGCCTCCGCGGACCAGCAGGAGCAGGACCCGGCAGCGACCTCATATGAGACCGAGTTCCGCGGGGACATTGATTCGCGCATGCGCCAGATACTAAACCAGGTATCGGATACCGTCGCCCTTAAAGAACGGCCGCTGGTGAGCGTTTCTCAGTTAAAAAGAAGAGTCAGGGACGACATCCCGGAGTTTGTCGGAGCTCTTCGGTCCTTTGGATATTACGCCCCGGACATCACCTACACCATCCATGAAGATGAGACCCCTGTGCGTGTAGTGTTTGAGGTCAACCAGGGCCCGGAATTTCTCATTGAAGATGTGGAGATCATTCCCAAGGACTCCGACTGGGAAGGGGAAGTGCCCGACCCTGAAGTGCTCGGCCTGTACAAGGGTGAAAGGATCCGGTCTTCCACGGTCAAGGAGTCCACACGAAAGCTGGACAGCTATTTAAAGGCCCGGGGCCATCCTTTTCCCAGGACCCGGGTCCAGGAGGTGGTCATTGATCATGCAGATAACAGCGCAATCGTATATCTGGCCTTCGATCCCGGTCCCCGGGCCGGTTTCGGGGACATGGAAATAGTCGGCCTGGAACGGGTGCAGGAGGAAGTGGTCCTGGAAAGGGTCCCCTGGGAAACAGGAGATGAATTCAGAGCGCCGCAAATGGAGGGTCTGCGCCGGGATCTTATGGCCACCGGCCTTTTTTCCGTGGTGGAGGTGAACCATGGATATGAACTGGATGAAGAAGACCTGCTGCCCATGCAGGTGCGTGTGCGTGAGAGGTCTCCCAGGACCTTCAGGGCCGGTATTGGGTACCAGTCGGACATAGGACCGGAACTGCGCCTGGGATGGGTACATAGAAACCTCAGGGGCAAAGGGGAGACACTGGAAGCGGATCTGCAGCTTTCGGATGTGGAGCGCTTTCTGGGCGGAAGCTATACCATTCCCAGCTTCATGCGCCCGGATCAGCGCCTCATCCTCAAATCAGGCTACAGGGAAGAATACCAGGACGCCTATGATGCCACCAGCATATCCGCCACAGGCACCGTGGACCGCGATTTGACCCGTGAATTATCCGTGGGCGCTGGAGCAGGCTACAGACTGGCCCAGGTTGAACAGATGGGAGAGAAAACAGACCTGGGGCTTCTTTTTTTCCCGGGCAACCTCCTGTATGATGCCCGTGACAATGAACTGGACCCTTCCCAGGGCCTGCGCTTCAACCTCAGGCTTACTCCTTTTCTGGACACCATGGATCTGGAAACCAGGTTTCTCAAGACTTATGCCAGCCTGAGCAATTACCTGGAGCTCTGGCCTCAAAGGATCGTTCTGGCCAACAGGGTGGCCTACGGGGCCATCGGGGCGGAAGACAAAAGAAAAGTGCCTCCGGACGAGCGGTTTTATGCCGGAGGCGGAGGCTCCATCCGGGGATACGCCTACCAGAAGGTGGGGCCCATGGAGGATGGTGATCCCATAGGGGGGCTGGCCCTGGCCGAGGTCAATACGGAGCTGCGGTTCAAGCTCAGCCGCAACTCAGGTCTGGTGATGTTTCTGGATGGCGGACAGGCCTACGAGGATTCATACCCGGATTTTTCTGAAAATCTCAGGTGGGGAACAGGTATCGGCTACCGCTATTATACAGATTTCGGCCCCTTAAGGGCTGACATTGCCTTTCCCCTGAACCGCAGAAGCAAGGACTCGGCATATCAGCTTTATTTGAGCATCGGGCAGGCTTTTTAAGATGTCAGATGTCAAAGATCAGAGATCAGAGGTGCATCATTTAAGATGAAAAGATATATAAAACGTGGAATTATTGCCCTGGGCATCCTGCTGGTGCTGCTGGTGCTCCTTGTGGGGGCGGCCCTGGCCTGGCTGCAGACAGATTCCGGGCAGAAGCATCTGGAGTCCACCCTGAACCGGGTCCTGGTCTGGGAAGACGGCCGGGTCGAGATAAGCGGTATCTCGGGCAGAATTCCTTTCAACTTCGAGGTCCAGAGCATAGAAATACACGATAAAGACGGTGTCTGGCTGGAATTGCAGGATTCAGGGCTTGACTGGTCTTTGGGGGATCTTTTTCAGGGGCGGATAGTGGTGAGAAAACTCGGAGCCGCGGCCCTTTACATGTCCAGAGCTCCGCACACTGAGCCCATGGAAGAACCTGAAGTGCCTGATGAACTTAAAAAGAAGCTTGAATGGAAATGGCCGTTGCCGCCTCTTATCGTGGAAAGCCTGTATCTGGACAGAGCGCGCATGGGTGAAGAGGTCCTGGGGGAAGAAGCAGAGTTCTTTATGCAGGGGGCGCTGTCGGCGTATCAGACAGGATTTGCCGTGGACGGCCTGAATATCAGCCGGCTGGACAAAGATGAAACCAGCCTGGATATGTCCATGGATTTTTCTCACAATTCCCATGAGCTGGAGTTGTACCTGCGTTTTTTCGATTCGGCCACACTGCCTGCACTCGTTCCTGCAGAAGATATGCCCGACAGCCTGGAGCTTGTCCTGGAAGGCACGGGACCTGTCCAGGACTGGCCGGGCAGCTTGACGGTCAGGGGCGGAGATCTTCTGGACCTGGCCATGGACATGAATATGAAGCTCCTGGAGGAGAGCCTGGAGTTTTCGGCCGATGCAGAAGCTTCCATAAGCCCGGCAATAGCTCCCGAGCCCCTGGATTTTTACTTAGGCCACCCCCTGCATCTGAAAACGCAACTGAGCATGGATTATGCTGAAAACCTGTTGAGCCTGCAGAGCCTGCACCTGGACTCGGAGCAGTTCAGTCTTGACTCCCGGGCCGAGCTTGTCCTGGATGAAATGTTTATGCAGGGCAGCGCTGAGATGCTGGTACAAGATTTAAATCCTCTACTGGATAAGGCACAGTTTGCTTCCACCAGTCCTGCAGAGCTCGAAGCAGAGTTTCATGGGCCGGTCACCTCTCCGGGAGGCCAGGTGAACCTCTGGCTGGAGGAACTCAAGGGGCATGACCTGGATCTGGCAAGTCTTCACCTGCAGGCGGATCTGGAATATCCCGGTGAAGTAAACGGCACCACGGCCCTGGCCCGGGGCAGGGTAATGCTCCAGGGGCTGGGGTATGAACATTATCCGCAGCTTCCCGGCGAAATGGAAATCGGTTTTGATGTGGATTACGCCGACAGCGGCCTGGTGGATTTTAAGGAGCTAAGGCTTGTCTCCCGGAATCTGGAAGCCCTTGCCCGGGGCCGGATTGACCTTGATGATCTAAATTTCGAGGCTGCACTGGAAAGCAAAATCTCTGCCCTGGAAAATCTCATGCCCGAGGAAGCTGCGGACCTGGAGCTTGCAGGTTCTCTAAACTTCAAGGCCGATACTCACGGAAATATTGCAGAGGAGACCTACAACCTGCAGTTGTCCCTTTCCGGTGAAGAGTTCAGCTCCGGGCAGGACCTTCTTGATGCTCTCGTGGGTGACAAGCCGGGCCTGAGAGCTGCAGCATCCATGTCTGAACCTTACATCCTTGAGCTTGAAGAACTGGAGCTCATCACCAAGGAGGCCGAGTTTTTTTCATCCGGGCTGGTGGACCTGAAAAAAATGGATATGGACATTGAGGCCGGCCTGGACATGGCCAGCCTGGAGTTTCTGGGAGCGACCCTGGACCGGGAGACGGGCGGCAGCCTGTCTGCAAGGGCCACGGCCAGGGGCGGCCCCGAGGAGCTCGAACTGAATCTGGATGCCGGTCTTGACGGGGTTAAGCCTGGTGCGGACCTGGATCTCATGGATATCCAGGCTTCCGTGGATTCGGTTTATACCCGGGAGAGTTTTTCGGGAAAAGTCCAGGCCTCACTGGATTCAGAGCAGGGGAGTGTGGAGCTTGGCTCCGACTTTGAGCTGGTTGAAAAAAATCTCAAGGTGGCCAACCTGTTTCTATCCGGATTTGATTCCAGCGTGCGCGGGGACCTGGATCTGGATCTGGATACTTTTCTGGCTCAAGGTGCGCTGGACGTGGATGTCCCGGAACTGTCCGCCTTCGCCGGGCTGGCCGGCCTGGAAATCTACGGCGATCTTCAAGGCAGTGTTTTCCTGGACAAAACCCGGGACAGGCAGGACGCGACCCTGGATTTTCAGGCCATGGACCTGTTGGTTGACAGCATGAGCGTTGTCTACCTGGAGCTTGCAGGGCAGGGACAGGACCTTTTTGCCGACAGGAACTACAATATCGAGCTGAACCTGGCCGGCCTGGACCTGGGTGAGGCATATCTCAGCTCATGGGAGACTGAAGTGCAGGGGCAGGATACGGACTTAGGCCTTGTCACCAGTCTGGAGGGCCGGGCTGTGTATCCTTTGGAGCTCAAGGCTGATGCCTCATACTCCTTAGACAGGGGGGATCATTTGATAGACCTGGATGTGCTGCAGGGCATTTATGCCTTTGAAGATTTCTCCCTTTTAAAGCCCTTTCAGGTAAAGGTGGGGGATGAAGAAATAAACATAAGTCCGGGTGAGCTGGCCTGGGGAGACGGCCGGCTGGAATTTCACGGCGGCCTTAATTCTGAAGAAGTGTTTTTTGAGGCAGAGCTGCATGATATTTTACTGAGCCAGCTTCCCCTGGAGGCCTTCGAAGTTGTTGAGGGCCGGCTGACCGGTGATTTCAAGGTGCATGGAGATCCTGCCGGGCCGGTGGTCACAGCAGGGGTCGGGCTAAGCGAGCTTCGATCAAGGCACCCGGATATGGAAGATATGCCCCGTCTGGACGTGAATGCGGACCTGCTTGTGGAAGACGGTGCAGTGCAGCTCAAAGCCGCTTTGTTTCAGGGCCCTGATGAACTTCTCGGTCTGGAGCTTGGCCTCCCTGCTGTCTTTTCCCTTGAACCGGCGGTATTTGAACTGCAGGATCCGGCTGTCCTGCAGGGCAGGCTGGTTTCCGATGTTGAACTGGCCAAGGTGGCTCCCCTTTTCCTGCCGCCGGAGCTTACCCTTTCAGGTATTTTACAGTCAGGGGTGGATATATCCGGAACACTGCATGAGCCTGAGCTGGACGGAAAAATAGAACTGGATGACGGCGTTTTTGAGCATACAGTGGCCGGGGTTTACTTAAAGGATATCAATGCGCTGATCCGGGGCAGAAACGACCAGGTAGTCCTGGAAGAGCTTGCAGCAAGTGATGGTGAGGCGGGCAGGATCAGGGGCAGTGGCAGTCTTGGTCTGGATCCGGAAATGGAAATGCCCTGGGATTTCGATCTGCAGATTGAGAATACCAATATTTTGAGACATCCGCTGGCTGTAGTCAATATAACTTCCTGCGACCTGGAGCTTTCCGGGGATATGACCCGGGCTTCAGTAAAGGGGTCCTTGACCTTTGGAAGCATAGACGCGCGCCTGCCTCCGGGGTCCCCACCAGGCGTGGTGCACATTGATGTAACGGAAAAGAACAAGCCTCCAAGTGATCTGCCTCCCCCGCCCAGGCAGATGGATCTGGAAGACTATCCAGTGGATCTGGACCTGGAGCTCAATTTTCCAGCCCGTGTATATGTGCGAGGGCGGGGCCTTGACTCTGAATGGGCCGGACACCTCTATATTGACGGCAAGGCCCATGAACCAAGGATACGCGGGGAGCTGAGCCCTGTAAGAGGCCGCTTTACATTCCTTGACCGCAGGTTCGATCTGGACCGTGATTCCCAGGTTTATCTTGATGGGGCATATCCCCCGGACCCCACCCTGGATATGAGGGCGCACTACCGCCAGAGGGACAGGAATATAACTGTGCGTATTCACGGCCGCGCCCTGAACCCGGATCTGGACCTGGAGTCAGATCCGCCCATGCATGAGGACGAAATCCTGGCCTGGATTCTTTTCGGACGGGACCTCTCAGATCTTACCCCCTTTCAGGCGCTGACCCTTTTGAATGCCGTACGTACTCTGGCAACAGGGGAGGCCGGTCCGGGAGTCATGGACCAGGTGCGGTCCCTGGTGGGAGTGGATGACATCCAGGTCACCAGGGACGATGAAGGAGAACTGCAGTTCGGCCTGGGCAGATATGTGCATGAAAGGGTTTACATGCAGGTCAAGAAGGGGACAGCTCCGGGGTCTGACGAAGTGGCGGTGGAGGTTGAGCTTACCCCGAGGATATCCCTGGAAGGAAGTGTGGAGGCCGATGCCGACGGCGGGGTGTTTCTCTTCTGGAAGCGCGACTACTGAACACTTAAGCAAAACATTGCGATGACACGGACGGTCCTCTTCCAGGAGACGACTTTAAAATCTGTTTTTCCCAGCGCGGATGACAAGGCCGGACAGCCGTGCTCAGACGGGTTGCGGGCAGAAAGCAAAGAGCTGGAAAGGTGCTTTGAAGGTCATACATCTGATTTTCGACTTTTTGCAGTCATATCTGCAAGGGCAAGAAAACACTCTATCATGACGGTCATGAAGATCATGAAGTCAGGAAAAAACAGCAATTTTCCGCCACAATAATGCTTTTACCGGTGACGGCACCGAAAGTATCGGGGGCTTTGCACATGGCCTGGTCTATCGATACTGATTTCGTCCCGACCCCGATGTCAGGCTGGTGCAGTCCGGCGCACTGGAGTGTATGCAAATGACACTGTTGTCACAAAGTATACCGCATCAACATGTTTTTTGTGTATCTGCTATCAATACAAAAATAGTTGTGAATAGAGGCCAGCTGCCGCACATCGATGCAAAGTTACCGCCCGCCTTGATAGCTTTGCAGGACGTCTTTTGTGAAACAATGCACAAGTAAGTCTATTTTTTTGAAAGAATTGTTAAAAAAGTTTCTTTTTTTGGTTGACATCACCATAGGTTCTTGTCTACGTCTTTATCAGTTTTGCCACGATGATGAACCGGCTGTGTTCCATCCTTCAAATGTCTAACGCAAAAGGAAGTAGGCCGTTATGAGCGTTTCCTGGCTACATATAGCGATAATCTATTTCTTTGTTCTGGGCATTGTCTTTTTTGCAGTAGTCCCGTTTCTCCTTTCCCACCTCCTGGCCCCCAAAGCCCGGGCCGAAAAATTAAGGATGCCTTACGAATGCGGCATGATTCCTCATGGATCCGCATGGGTCAAATTCGGGATAAACTACTACTTCTACGCCCTGATATTTCTGGCCTTTGACGTGGACGTCCTCTTCCTCTTTCCGGTGGCCACTCACTATGTTGAGGCGCCCGATCTGGTCAGCTTCATTAAGCTGCTGATCTTTATCGTTATTCTGTTCGCCTCAGTCATCTACTTCTGGAAAAAAGGAGTCTTTACATGGCCCAAGAAAATCAAACCCTAACACATGCATATGCTGACACCAGCTATGACGAACCCATAATCGACCATGCACCTGTTCAGAAAATTCTGAACATCTGCAGGGCCATGTCTCTATGGCCCATGACTTTCGGGCTGGCCTGCTGCGCCATAGAAATGATGGGTTTCGGCATGGCCAGGTTTGATTCGGCCCGTTTCGGGGCTGAAGTTTTCAGACCGTCTCCGAGGCAGTCGGATCTGATGATCGTCGCCGGTACAGTCAATAAAAAACTGTCACCCTTAGTGACAATGCTCTACGAACAGATGCCCTCTCCCAAGTGGGTCATTGCCATGGGCAACTGCGCCATCTCCGGCGGTCCCTTTGTCTACAAGAACCAGTACGGTATCGTGGAAGGAGTGGATCGCATAATACCGGTGGATGTCTATGTGCCGGGGTGTCCGCCCAGGCCTGAAGGCCTGCTGGAGGGGCTTTTTCAGGTCCAGAAGAAAATCACCGGCAGACGCTGGTGGCCTGTGCCTGAAACAGCAACTAAAAGCGAACAATGGTAATTTACATTTTTACCTGCTTTTGAAGTAATACTTTTATATAGCATGCTGAAATTGTAGCAGATCATAACGCAGACCAGCGCCTGAAAATGTTCTCTGCACCCTGCCCAAGGAGGTAAGTTGATGAGCGAAGAAAACGCCCAGCCGGAACAGGCGGCCGAGAAAACAAAAAAAGCTGAAAAAGCCGCCGGGAAAGAAGCCAAAAAGGAAGAGCCGCAGGGTCCTGCATATACCGGTTATGACGCCGATTTTTTCGTGACCCCCCAGGACCTCCTGAATGCCGTGGGCAAGCTGGATCAGGCCGGCTTTTTTCTGGAAGACGTTTCCTGTGTAGATATGCAGGAGGGCTTTCAGATGGTCTATCACTTTGATCGTTTTGATCAGCCAGGCCGGGTGGGAATCCGGGTCATGATCTCTAAGGAAAATCCTGAAGTCCCTTCCATTTACGATATTTATCCCGGAGCGGCTTGGCATGAAAGGGAGTGCTTCGATTTTTTCGGGGTGCGCTTCAAGGGTCATCCCAATCTGCTGCCACTGTTGCTGGCTCCGGACCATGACGGACCACCGCCTCTGCTCAAAGAAGAATCTGCACTCAAGGACCTGCACCAGATTTATCCGGACCGGGCACACAGCCCCGTCTCCGCTGACAGCCAGGAATTTATCCAGGCAATCACCAACTGTTCCAACAAACCAAGCAGGGATCAATCATGAACCTTGATCTGAGATTAGACACCAAGGGGGATTTTTATTCCCAGAGGTTCCAGCCCACAGAGCGCGAGGATACTCTGGTCCTGAACATGGGGCCTCAGCATCCATCCACTCACGGAGTACTGCGCATTCTGCTGGAAATCGACGGTGAGTATATTTTAAGGGCCGAGCCGGTCCTGGGGTATATCCACCGCATGCACGAAAAGATGGCCGAGGTGATGAGCTACCCCCAGTATCTGCCCAACCCCGGGCGTACCGACTATCTGCACGCCCTGGCCTGGAACTGGGCTCATGTGGCTGCCGTGGAAAGGCTTATGGGCATCGAGGTTCCGGAAAGGGCCGAGTACATCAGGGTCATCACCTGTGAACTCAACCGGATATCTTCGCACCTTCTGTGGTGGGGGGCCATTCTCCTGGATCTTGGGGCGTTTACTCCCATCATGTACGCCTTTGACGACAGGGAAAGGATCCAGGACATTATGCAGCGCAACACCGGGTCCAGGCTGACCTACTGCTATTACCGCTTCGGCGGGGTGTCCGCGGACATCGACGACAAGTTCATTGAAGCTACCAGGGCCGAATGCGCCAGGCTCAAGGATAGGGCCAAGATGTTCAAAGACCTGGTCACGGACAACTTCATCCTGCGCAAACGAATGGAAGAAGTTGGAGAGATCCCCATTGATACCTGCCGCAAGTACGGAGCCACCGGACCGGTACTGCGGGGGTCCGGACAGGCTTACGATGTGCGGCGCGCAGAACCATACTCCATTTACAACCGTTTCGACTTCAACATACCTACCTACGACACATGCGACTCCATGGGCCGCTACCTGGTGCGCATGGATGAGATACAGGAGAGTATCAAAATAATCGAACAGGCCCTGGATACCCTGCCTGAAGGCGATTATATCCTGCCCAAAGCCCCCAAGCGTCCCAAGCCTCCGGCGGGCGATGTATACTTCGCTTTAGAAGGGGCACGGGGGAAAATAGGGATGCACCTGGTAAGCGACGGGGGCAAGTCCCCGTATCGCCTCAAGCTGCGGGCCCCCGGCTTCTCCAACCTGAGCCTCTTTTCCGAAGTCGCCCAGGGAACGCTCATCTCGGACGCCATCGCGATTCTGGCAAGCCTTGACCTGGTAATACCGGAGATAGACAGATGATAGAAGCAATACCTACGCCGTTTATTATCATTTTTGTGGGGCTTCTGGCGATCATGGCCTTTGTAGGCCTCAACGCAGTGGTCCTGGTGTATCTGGAAAGGAAAGTAGCCGGTTTTATCCACAGGAGGCCCGGTCCTTACGAAGTGGGTCCCCCATGCTTTCCCCACGGAATTCTGCAGCCCATTGCCGACGGTCTCAAGCTGGTGGGCAAGCAGATATTCACCCCCAAGGGGGCGGACAGTTTCCTGTACTGGCTGGCCCCGATGATATCCATTGCCCCGGCCATAGTCTGCTTTATCGCCATTCCCTTCGGGCCGCATCTGCAGGTAATAAATACCAATGTGGGCCTGATCCTGATCCTGGCTTTTACCGGGATCAACGTCCTGGCCCTGTGTCTGGCCGGCTGGGCCTCACAGAACAAATACGGCCTCATAGGGGCGGCCAGGGATATCTCCCAGGGTGTGGCCTATGAAATTCCTCTGCTCCTGGTGGTCCTGTCCATTGTGTTCATGACCGGGACCTTCAACCTCTTCGACATCGCCGACGGACAGGGGACATGGCCGTGGCAGTGGTACATAGTATATCAGCCACTGGCCTTTATTCTCTTTTTCATCTGTGCCCTGGCCGAAACCAACAGGAACCCCTTCGACCTGCCCGAGGCCGAAAGCGAACTTACCGCTGGATTTCACACCGAATACTCGGGCATGGCCTTTGCCTGCTTTTTTCTGGCGGAATACGCCTACATGGTGGTGGCAGCCTGTATCATGGCCATTCTTTTTCTGGGCGGATTCCAGGGACCTGGTGCTCCCGGAATATGGTGGTTTCTGGCCAAGGTCTATGTCCTGCTGCTTATCATGATCTGGATCAGGTGGACCTTTCCAAGGGTGCGTTTTGATCAGCTGCTCAACATCTGCTGGAAATGGCTGATCCCCTTGGCCGTTCTTAATCTTCTGATAACCTTAGCGGTGATTGCCTTATGATAGTCAAAAGCTTGAGCGAAACCCTGTCGGGCATGTGGAGCCTTCTGGTGGGGATGAAGGTGACTGCGGTCAACTTCAAGTCTCCCCAGATAACCGTCCATTACCCGCGTCAGGTTACCAACCTGGATGGCTACCGTGGGCATATAGAGCTTGTTCCAAGCGATGAAGATCCCACGAAGTCCAAGTGCATAGCCTGCAGCAACTGCGTGCGCATCTGCCCCGGTGCCTGCATTTCCCTCAAGGCCAGCAAGCCCAAGAAGAAGGCGGCGGAGGAAAAGAAGGCGGCTCCGGGGACCGAAACTGAGACTCAGCCCGAGGGCAAAAAAGAAGCTCCGCCCAAAAAGGCCAAGCCTGAACTGCAGTCCTTTGTTCTGGACTACAATTATTGCTGCCTTTGTGGTCTGTGTGTTGAGAGCTGCCCTTCCGGGGCCTTGAGGTACTCCAGCGACGTCTATGTAGCCGGATTCACCAGGCAGGAGTTTGTCTACGACCTGCTGTCCAGACTGCAATATCAGGCTCAGAAAAAGGAGCAGTAAATGGAAAATCTGGAATACGAAAGACTGGCATGGGCGGTGCTATTCGGGCATATCGCCATAATTGTCGTCGGCGGGTTTATGACGGTGCTGTCCCAGAGTCTGGTCCGGGCGCTTGTTGGGCTGATAATGACCCTCTTCGGCGTGGCCGGGCTGTTTTTTCTCATGGCAGCTCCCTTCATCGCCCTGATGCAGATACTTATCTACGTAGGAGCCGTCAGCGTACTTATCTTTTTTGCCATAATGCTTACAAATGCCTGGCCCGGAGGCGACGAGACCGGCAGGAGCCCTGGAAGGAAGTATGTTTACGCCGGACTCGCCGGACTGGTGCCTGCAGTGATGCTGGCAACCGCTGCCATACGTTCGGCCCCGCCTTCCTTCCTTGTACCTGAAGAGACGGAAATAAGCGTATTGGGACGATTTTTCCTGGAGGATTTCATTCTGCCCTTTGAGCTTATTTCGTTGCTTCTGACCATTGCCATGGCCGGAGCAGTGATCCTGGCATTTGAAATGAGGAGGAAAAAATGAGCGTAATGACCATCTACCACCTGGTGGCCATTTTTCTGTTGTGCCTGGGCATTTTCGGCATTGCATACAGAAGGACGCTGGTGGGGATAGTGCTGGGAATAGAGCTGATTCTCAACGGAGCAGGCCTTAGCATCATGGCTTCAGCGCAGTTGACACCGGCCCCCAATGAACTGGGACAGGTGGGTGCCCTGCTGGTTATGGGCATAGCTGCTGCCGAAGCCACTCTTTTACTGGCAATTCTTATTGTTGTGTCCAGACGTTTTAAAAACGTCGAGGCCGGAAAACTGATTACTATGCGAGGATAAATAATGTCCTGGGATCCAAAGCAGCGCAATGATATCGCCTCTAGCCCAAATAAGGATGATATGACATGATTCCCTCAATACTACTACAGATAATCTTTGTCCCGGCACTGGTGGCCCTGGTGATCCTGCTCTTCAGGTTCCAGCTGGGCATGAAAGCCGGATGGGTGGCTGTAGCTGGACTTGCATACACCACTTTTCTTTTGCTTCTGGCTTTTTTTGAGGTTTACAAAGGCACCCCCATTACGGAGACCTACCAGATCCTCAAGAGCCCGGAGATCAGCATTACCCTGGTTGCTGACGGATTAAGCATAGCCGTGGCCTTTATCTGTAACCTGCTGTGCCTGGCCCTGGGCACTTACTCCATCAAATACATATATCACCGCATCGAGGTCCTGTATCCCGACACCATAGGAAACAGGGGCGAGATCAGCTGGTACGCATGCTTTTACTACCTTTTCCTTTTCTTTCCCGTGGGTTTTATGGGGGTCAGTTTCGCAAGTGACCTGGTGCTCATGTATTTTTTCCTGGAAGTTCTCACCCTGTTCCTGTTTTTCCTCATGGCCTATTTCGGCTATTATGAGCGGGTCTGGGTGGCCATTATATGTACCGTGTGGGGTATTTTTTCCGCACTCTTCTTTCTGGCCGGAGTCGCCTTAATCTACTCTCAGACCGGTTCCTTGCAGATTGAGCAGATACATACCATGTCCGGTGATCCCCTGGCCTTCTGGGCGATACTGCTGGTGCTGGTGGGAATGATCGCCAAGCTGGCCATTGTCCCCCTGCATGTCTGGATGCCCTGGGTCCATGCGGAACATCCTACCTGTATAGCCGGACTTCTGGCAGTATATGCCAATATAGCCGCCTACATTATTGTGCGCATGCTTGTGCTCCCGCTCTGGGAAGACTTTCAGGTATTCGGTCCCTATATCATGGTCCTGGCTGTCATCACCATGATTTACGGCTCCCTGCTGACCCTGGCCCAGAGGGACATGAAGCGTATCCCGGCCTGTTCCACCATCAGTCAGAGTGCTTATTCCATGCTGGGTATAGGTGCCCTGACCGCTGCAAGCATCGAGGGCGGGCTGTTTTTCTTCCTGAGTCATATTATGGGCAAGACGGTCTTCTTTTCCGCCTGCGGGCTTGTGGTGTACATGACTCACATCAGAAATGTTAAATACCTTGGCGGGCTGGGCGCCAAGATGCCCATTACAGCCCTGGTTTTTCTAAGCGGCGGCATGATGCTGGCCGGCATACCACCGTTCAGCAGTTTTGCAGCGGAAGTGGTCATGTTTGCCGGAATATTCGAGCGCGGTGACACTTTCGGCTTAGTCATCGGTATTATCGGGCTTCTGGCCATTTTACTCAGTATTTCCTATGCCGTGCATTTCACCAGGATCATATTTTTCGGGCCACTGCCTGAAAAACTGGCCAATGATGATCATATCAAGGATCCGCCCTGGGTCATGCTGGCTCCCTTAATTGTCATAATCCTGTTTTCGGCGTTTCTCGGGCTGTATCCGACCCTGGTCATGGAACTCTTTGAGCCGGTGATCAGCACGGCAATAGCTAACATGTAACCACTGGTTCCCGGGTGAACCACAGGCTGCGAGCTGCAGCCAAGAGATACGAACTATAAACCTTGAGGTGGGTACGAATATGGACATTCAGCTTGCGTGGCTCTGCCTGATCTTTCCCTTCATCGGGGTACTGGTCACCCCGTTTCTGGCCCGCATAAGCACCTCCGTAATGAACTTTGGAGCAGTCTTTTTCTCCTTTCTGGCAGCAGTGTGTGCGCTCATGCTTTTTCCGCTGCTCTTCAGCGCAGAGGCCCTGCCTCTGGAATCGCAGCTTGTCTGGCTGCACACACCCATTACGGTCAGCTTCGGGGTTCTGGTTGATCCTCTAAGCATAATCGTGGCCAATGTGGTGGCCGTGATCAGTTTTTTCATCATGGTCTACTGTGTTGGGTACATGAAGGGCGATCCCGGGATCATGCGCTTCTGGATGCTCATGAATGCCTTTATCGGCAGCATGCTGCTCCTGGTTCTGGCCAACAACCTGATAATCATATTCATCGGCTGGAAGCTTGTTGGGCTTTGCAGTTACGGCCTCATAGGTTTTTACTACCGCGACGAGAAGAAATACTGGATCGGCGGCCCTGAGCCGTATTCCTTCGATACCCCTTCGGCCTGCGGGGTCAAGGCCTTTATCGTCACCAGCGTGGGGGACATGCTCATGCTGGGGGGCATACTTATCATGTATTTCTATGCCGGGACCTTCAATGTCCTGGAACTGTACCAGACCGCCCCGGAATGGATACCTGAAATGGCTGCCACCCCGGGGATGATCATCCTGGTGAGTATTCTGCTCATTGCCGGTCCAGTGGGCAAATCAGCCCAGTTTCCACTGCATGAATGGCTTCCCGAGGCCATGTCCGGCCCCGGACCGGTATCAGCGCTCATCCACGCCGCCACCATGGTCAAGAGCGGTGTGTTTCTCATCGCCCGCTTCATCCCCATTTTCTATTACGGCTACTGGACAGCAGGTGTGGATGAGGCCATGTACTTTTTTCTTATAGTGGCCTGGATAGGGGCCATAACAGCATTCCTGGCGGCCAGCCAGGGCTTAGTGGCCCTGGAGCTGAAGAAGATTCTGGCCTACTCCACCGTGAGTCAGATAGGATACATGATGCTGGCCCTGGGTGTGGCCGGATTCAGCCAGGATCTGCTGGTCAAGGGATACGCCGCAGGCACGTTTCATCTCATGAGCCACGCCATGTTCAAAGCCTGTCTCTTTCTGTGCGCCGGTACAGTGATCCATGCAGCCCACTCCATCTATATTAATGATATGGGCGCCCTGAGGAAGTTTCTGCCTTACACCTGGCTTTTCATGGGCCTGGCCACCCTTTCACTTATAGGTGTGCCGCCTCTGCCCGGATTCTGGAGCAAGGAGGCCGTACTTCTGGCCACCCTTGAATCCCAGCATATAGTGCTCTTTCTGATAGTGCTGGTATCGGTGATATTCACCGCCTTTTACTCCACGCGCTATTTCGGAATGATGTTTCACGGCAAGCAAAGCAGGCATATCAAACAGGAGCTGAAGAAGCCCCACAACCACGTTCACGAGGGCTACTTTCCCCAGACATTCGCCTGCGGCGTGCTGGCGGCCGGGATTGTCATCTTCGGGCTTATGGGCATGAGGGTGGAATATGCCCTGTACGGACTCTTCGAGACGCAGTTAGTACAGGATCTGGCACACTCCACCGTCTTAAGCGTTCCTTCCTTTGACAAGACTCTTATTATGGTTCTGTCCATAGGCAGCGTGCTCATAGGCGTAATACCGGCCTACATGTTCTACATCGCCAGAAAATGGGATGCAGATGCTGTGTATGAAAACAGCAGGGTGGTACAGCTGGTGCACGCCTTCCTGTGGAACAGATGGTACATCAACGCTTTCTACAACTGGCTCTTTGTAAAGGGAGTAATGGGAGCGGCCAGGGCAGTGGCCGAAAAGGTGGAAATAGCCGTGGACACAGCCATAAACAGGCTGACACCTTCCGGGGTATTCGGCCTGTCCGGCATCTCGGTCTGGTTCGACAGAAAGGGAATTGACGGATTCCTGGACGGTATGGCCTACCATGTTCAAAACAGCGCCGGCGGCACCCTGTCCAGGCTGCAGAACGGCAGGATTCAGGATTACCTGGCCCTGGCAGTGATCATTGCCCTGCTTGTATGCGGCATTATCTGGCTGTCATGACACTGAAGCCGCAAAAAATAAAATGAATGCATATATAATCAATAAACCGTTTGCCGGAGTAGCCGACCATGCTTAACACAGGTTTTCCCGTGCTCAGCGCTTTGATATTTTTTCCGCTCATAGCCGCGGTAGTGCTCTTCTTTCTCAGGGGAGACAGTAATATCAGACTTTTTACATTGGTTGTGAGTCTTATTGAATGCGTGCTGGTCGTTCCTATACTGCTGGGCTTCGACACCACGACCGCCAATTTTCAATTCGTGGAAAAACATGCCTGGATAGAGGCCTGGAATATTTATTACTACCTCGGCATTGACGGGATCAGCGTGCTCATGGTGCTGCTTACAGTGCTGCTTCTGCCCATATGCGTGCTTTGTTCCTGGAAGTACATAGGGCAGAGGGTCAAGGAGTTTCATTTCTGTCTTCTGCTCATGACCACGGCCTGCATAGGTATCTTCAGCGCCCTGGATTTCATTCTCTTCTACATTTTCTGGGAAGCCATGCTCATACCCATGTATCTCATGATCGCCGTCTGGGGAGGTCCCCAGAGGCGTTATGCCTCCCTTAAATTCTTTTTATACACCCTGGCCGGCAGTACTTTGTTTCTGGCTGCCATAGTGGCCTTTTTCATCAATACAGGCACCTTCTCCATCCCTGAACTCATGGAGCACAGGTATGCCTTCCAGTTCCAGCTCTGGACCTTTCTGGCCATGGCCCTGGCCTTTGCCATCAAGGTCCCGCTTTACCCGTTTCACACCTGGCTGCCTGCAGCACACGTAGAAGCGCCTACAGCGGGCAGTGTTCTTCTGGCCTCCATTCTGCTCAAGATGGGAACATACGGCTTTCTGCGCTTCTGTCTGCCCATTACGCCGGCTGCCAGTGAGTTTTTTGCACCGCTCATGATTGCTCTGGCCCTGATTTCCATAATTGTCGGCTCTTTGCTGGCCATTGGTCAGTCGGACATGAAAAAGCTCATTGCCTATTCTTCAGTCGCCCATATGGGGTTTGTCACCCTGGGCATCTTTGTCTTCGCCTTCAGAGGCGTTGAAGGTGCAATCATGCACATGGTCAATCACGGCATAATCACGGGGGCCATGTTTCTGCTTGTGGGCCTTATCTATGAGCGCAGCCACAGCCGTGAACTCTCAGAAAATATGGGGGTGAGCAAGTATCTTCCTGCTTATACGGGATTTTTATTGCTCTTTGGCCTGGCTGCTTTCGGTTTTCCCGGCACCAACGGGTTTTTCAGCAAGTTGCTGGTACTCCTTGGAGTCTTTGAGGCCAGCTATATACTTGGGGTGCTCTTTGTAATCGGCCTCATCCTCGGACTGGTCTATCTCCTGCGCCTGCTCCTCAATGTCGGCTGGGGCAGTCCCAGCAGCGTCAAGGGCTGGACGGACATGAACACCAGGGAGTGGGTCTATCTTGTACCCCTGGGCCTGCTGGTCATATACCTGGGTGTTGCGCCGGGACGGGCTCTGAGTTTTATCAGTCCGTCCATAGAAAACCTCCTGGATAATTTTCACGCTGAGAAGGACATCAGGGTAGAACCGGTACCGGAGCCAGCTCCGGAAATAGTATCCGGCATGGTGCTGGAGCTTGAAGCATCAAGCGGAGAGTTTGTTCAGGTTACACATTCAGATGCTGTTTTTAACAGGTTTGATCACCAGGATTTTAAATAGATACAAGCGGATAAAATCTGCCCAGGCAGGATAAAAGGAGACAAGCCTTGCTTAACTTCAATCCTCAACTCATAATTCCAGAATTGTACATGGTGGCTTTGCTGGCGGTTTTATTCGTCCAGAGCATAAGCGACAGTCTGAAGGACAAAATCCAGTGGGTGCCCTTTGCTGCCTTGCTTGGGGCTGTCCTGGCCTTCTTTTCCCCTTCGGGCGTAGAGTACATGTTTTATGAATCATACCGAATCGACGGCTTGTCCCAGTTCTTCAAGACCATAATCTTCCTGGGCCTGGCCATCTGCGCGGCCAATGCACTGCGGGTGGGATCCCTGGGCAAAGCCAACAGGGCTGACTACTTTTTCTTCATGTTTATAAGCGCCTTTGGCCTGCTTTTATTGTCCAGCACGGTAGAGCTGTTTACAATCTACATCTCTCTGGAACTGGCCTCCTTTGCCCTGTATATTCTGCTGCCATTCAGAAACAAGGATCCAAGAGCAGTTGAAGCGGCCATTAAGTATGTGCTCTTTGGTGCCGTGGCTACTGCCATCGGGCTATACGGCATATCCTATATACTTGCAGCCCAGCACACCACTTACATCAACGAACTGCTGACTCTGGACTGGTCTTTTACCAATCAGCCCATGGCCCTCATCGGGTTGACCATGTTCCTGCTGGCCTTTCTGTATAAGCTGGCCCTGTTCCCCTTCCATTTCTGGGCCCCGGATGTATATCAGGGTGCAAGCAACGAAACGGCAGCTTTTGCAGCCACTCTGCCCAAGGTAGGGGCCATTGTCATCATGGTCCGGCTCATGGCCTTTAATCCCGGTATGGAAGTAAAGACCATCCTGGCTATTTTCGCCGCTATCTCAATGACTTTCGGTAATCTGGTTGCCCTTGTTCAAAAGGATGTCAAACGTCTTCTGGGGTATTCAAGCGTTGCCCACGCAGGGTTTATCATCATGGGACTTGTTGCCGGCGGGGCATACGGTCTGGCTGCGGCATCCTATTATGCCCTGGTGTATATGGTCATGAACCTGACCCTGTTCTGGATCATCACCCGCATTTCCCATGACGGCAAAAATGTATACATAAGCGATCTGCGCGGGCTTTATTCCAGCTCGCCCATACTGGCCTTTGTCCTGGCGGTTTCAGCTTTTGCCCTGGTGGGACTGCCTCCCACAGCAGGATTTATAGGCAAGCTGTTTCTATTCAACTCCGCCTGGGATGCAGGTTTTTACTGGCTGGTTATTATAGCGGTCATCAATACAGCTATTGCTATCTTTTACTACCTGAACCTGGTACGCCATGCTTATACCCTGGACGAGGTGGTGCCCTCCAGGATCACCCTCAGTCCCGTGGGAGCTTCCATAGCAGTGATACTGGCCCTGGGAGTGCTTTATCTCGGTGTTATGCCTCAGAATATATTCGACTTCCTGGTCCAGGCCAGTCAGGGAATTTTGTCCTGATAGCCACAGACTGACAGAAATGTAAGAAGCCCTGTATTGTTTGAATGCAGGGCTTTTTTGTTTGCCTGGTCATGGCAACTGTTCACTCTTTATGATATCTGATCCTGCCCTCCAGTGCAGGCATCAGGATTCTTTGTTGCAGGGCCGGGTAGCGGCAGGGCACTTTGTGCTTGATTTCGCCATGAGCAGGGCCTATGTTTTCAGAATAGCGACGCAGGCTCTGGTTAACTGCCGCAGAAGGCAAAGTTTCAAAGCAACTGCTGCAGTAATGATATTATTATAAAACAAGGGAAATTCTAAATGCTTCCTCAGGAAATTGAACAAAAGAGCATGGAGATCATAGCCTCAGAAGCTGGAGGACATTCCTTTTCTGCAGGTCAGTGGGCCGTGGTGTCCAGGATGATTCATACCAGCGCTGATTTTGAGTATATGCAAAGTATCCGCTTTCACCCCCTGGCTGTGGAGTCAGGAGTGGAAGCCATCAAGTCCGGCAGGACCATTGTCACTGACACCAACATGGTCCTGGCCGGGCTGCGCAAAAAGGACCTGGCCGGGATGGGGTGCAGGGCCGTTTGCTACATGGATGATCCGGATGCTGCCCGCCTGGCCCGGGAAAAAGGAACGACCAGGGCCGAGGCTGCAGTGGACATGGCCCTGGATGACATGCAGGGGGGGATTTACGTGGTGGGCAACGCCCCCACTGCGCTTTTGCGCCTGATTTTGCTGATCCGTGAAGGCAAGGCAAGGCCGGGACTGGTGGTGGGGCTGCCTGTGGGTTTTGTCAATGCAGCCGAGTCCAAGGCTGAGCTTGCAGGGCTGGATATTCCCTTTATTACCAACCTGGGCCGCAAGGGTGGCTCCAACGTGGCTGCGGCCGTGGTCAACAGCCTGGTCATTATGGCCGGCTCAAAATAGTTTCGAGTTTAAGAAGTGGTCTGGATTTTTTTGCCTCCTTCATGCAGGACTTGCCGGCCTATGAGTATCAGCGGTTCACCATCTGCCGGAAAACCATGAGTAGAAAGAAAGCGCGCCGTCTGCGAAGCGGATTCACCACGGGCACGGCTGCTGCAGCTTCGACTATGGCTGCGGCAGGTCTTCTGCTGCAGGGTACATGTCCAGGGCAGGTCCGGGTGCGGCTTATTACCGGGGATGATCTGGAAATCCCGGTACATGCCTGCGGGATAGACTGCAAAGACTTTGCCTGGTGCTCGGTGATAAAGGATGCAGGGGATGACCCCGACGTGACCAACAAAGCCGAGATTGGGGCCAGGGTAAGCAGGCTGGAAAACACCGATGAAATATCCATCTGCGCCGGTGAGGGAGTCGGGCACATCACCAAGCCCGGCCTGGAGCTTGCGCCGGGGGAGCCGGCCATCAATCCTGGCCCCAGGCACATGATCCGGGAGAACCTGGAGAAAGTGCTTCAAGAGACGGGTGTTCAACATGGCCTGCAGGTGGAGGTGTTTGTACCCCGGGGTGAAGAAATTGCCAGAAGGACCCTTAATCACAGGCTGGGCATAACAGGCGGCATTTCCATCCTGGGCACCACCGGTGTGGTCCGGCCCATGTCTCATGCAGCCTACATAGCCACCATTGATTCAGCTCTTTCGGTGGCCCGGGCCTGCGGTCTGGACAGGGTGGTGTGCACCACGGGCCGAAGGTCGGAGCGCTTTGCCCAGGAAATTTTTCCGGAACTGGCAGAGGAAGGCTTTGTCCAGATCGGGGATTATTTTGCAGAAAGCATGAAGCGGGCCGCACGTAAAGGACACAAAGAAGCCATCCTGGTGGTATTTTTCGGCAAGGCGGTGAAGATGGCCCAGGGCGCGCCCCATACCCATGCGGCCAGATCGCGCCTGGCCCTGGAAGATCTTGGCCGGATGGTGCTGGAGATATGCAGTGCTGCAGAATTGTCCCAAAGGGTGGCCGGTGCCAATACAGCGAGAGAGGCTTTTTTTATGCTCCAGGATGAATGCCCGGAAATTTTTGAAAGGGTTGTGCAGTTAATGGCAGAGCAGGCCCGGGCCTTTGCCGGCGGGGGGATAAATGTGCGGGCGGTGCTTCTGGATTTTGAAGGCCGGGTGACAGCAGACAGCAGCGGCGCACTGAAGCAGATAAGTACCCGGGAGATGGCATGACCCTTTTTGTTGCCGCACTGCTTGGAGTCATACAGGGCATATTCATGTTTTTGCCGGTTAGTTCCACGGCCCACCTGGTACTTGCCCAGCACTGGCTCATCCGCCACGACCATCCGCTGCCCCCGCCGGACTCACCAGAGATGATTCTCTTTGACCTGGTGGTGCATGTGGGCACCCTGGTTTCCATTGTTGTGGTTTTCTGGTCCAGCCTGAAGGTATTCTGCGTCAGATGCGTGCAGCAGTCATTTGCCTGGGCCAAAAAAGGGGGCCGGGAGAATTCCATTCTTTATCCCCGCCTTTTTCTTCTGGGCATGTTTTCCGTTCTGTGCACCGGAGTGCTGGGTCTTTCCTTCAAGGCCGCCTTTGAGCATATATTCGCAACCCCGTATATGGTCGGGGTGACCCTGATTCTCACCGGGGCTCTGCTGTGGTGGACTGACCGTCTGAAGCCCAGGCGAAGGGGCCTTAAAAAGATCAACGCTGGAGTGGCCGGGGTCATCGGCCTGGCCCAGGGTATGGCCCTGATGCCCGGTCTTTCCCGCAGCGCCATGACCATTGTCTTTGCCCTCTTCACCGGGCTCAAGAGGCGCTGGGCAGCAGAGTACAGCTTTTTCCTGGCCATTCCCACCATATGTGCGGCAACTCTTCTGCAGGGGGTGGAAGTGTTCAGACTGGGCGGGCTGGGAGAAGTGAGCCCGGCTGCTCTGATTATGGGGTTTGTGGTGGCCGCTCTGGTGGGGATAGTTTCCCTGAAGCTGGTGGTCTATTTCCTGTACAAGGCCAGGCTCAAGGTGTTTTCTTTTTATGTCTGGCTTCTGGCTGCAGCCATCCTCTCCGGTCTGCTGGATCTGTCCATTTAGGGTTTTGCAAATATGGAAGAAGCCATAGCCGCCTTTGGCCAGAACTACTGGCTAATCTTCATATCCAGCCTGTTTCTGGCCCCGGAAGCCGTGCTCTTTGTTACCGCGGCCATGGCGGATCAGCCCCTGCTGACAGTATTTTTGATCATAGTGCTGGTGAGTATCGGGGGAAGCATCGGTTCTGTATGCATATATTTTCTGTCCATGCTCCTGGGCCGGGAGAGACTTTTTTATCTGGCTGGGAGAGCGCAGCGGTATTACCTGGTTAAAGTTGACGATCTGGAACAGGTATTTGATTTTTTTGAAAGAAAGGGGCACTGGGTGGTTTTTTTCGGTCGCATGGCCCCCACCATCAGGAGCCTGGTGTCAGTCCCGCCTGGAATCATTCGCATGCCTTTCAGGCGTTTTCTGATCTACACTTTCATGGGTACGTTTGTCTGGAATGTATTTGTAGGGTATGCCTTTTATTTCTTCTGGATGCATGCTGAGGCTATAAACAAACTGCTCGGACTATACGCGGCCATATGCTTAGGTGCGGTCATCCTCTTCGTATTCTGGCTGGTAGGCAGAAATATAGTCAAAAGGATGATGAACAGCTAAGGCATAGAGCCTTGATGGCAGATCAGTACATGTATGGATGCCGGGAATCTAGCAAAAAATGCAAAAACCTTATGTTGACCTGAAGTACCTTAAACGGTACATGAGGTAGGTATGCCAAGACAAAAGGTTCTTGTTGCCAGGTTCTATGCCACAACCTCCGGCTCAATGCCGGTAAGAGAGTGGTTGCTGTCCCTGAACAAGCAGGACAAGATAGAGATCGGGTCAGACATAGCCAACCTGGAATTTAACTGGCCAGCAGGCCCTTCACAGTGCAAATCCCTGGAAGACGGCATATTTGAAGTGCGCAGCCGCATGACCGGCGGCAGAACCGCCAGAGTTCTTTTCTTTATCAAAGAGGAACAGATGGTGCTTTTGCACGGATTTATCAAAAAAACCCGCAAGACTCCCAGACAGGAACTTGACCTGGCTAAAAAACGAAAAAAAGAGATGGAGGAAATATAAATGACTGCCTCAAAACATATGGGCCAACCATTCGATCAATTCCTGCAGGAAGAAGGCATCTACGAAGAAGTTCAGCTCATGGCTCTGAAAAAGACAATTTCGCACCAGATCAGAGTACTCATGGACAAAGAAAACATTAAAAAAGCGGAGCTGGCCCGGAAAATGGGTACCAGCAGATCCAGCCTGGAACGCTTGCTAAGCGATGAATCCTCCAACATTACCCTGCATACCATCAACAAGGCTGCGCTTGTCCTGGGAAAAAGACTGGACATCTCCCTGGTAGACCTGCATCCTGAAGAAGCACAGCATTAGAGCCTTCAGTTCTGTATCGTACTGCTCGTTTTAATCATCCAGCTATAGAAAGACAGCTCTTCATCACCGATATCCAGGAGAGGCAAACCAACCGGGGCATTTTTGAGAAAAAAGCCCCCTGGATGCCGGGATTGCCGTCTGTTTTCCATGGCCGCGGCCATATCCTTTTCCAGCCTGGTGAGTATCCTGGTCAAGGCCTTGTTTAGACCCTGGACCACGTGCTCTGCTCCCGAACCGGTCAGGGTGACCCGTTCTTTATATGTGCGGTGCATGAGCATGTGGTAATCCAGCCGGTCATCCTCAAGGAGCAGAAACTGCATGCGCAGAACGGATGCCGGCTCATCCCCTTCCTGGAAATCCCCGTAAAGCGAGGTCACTGATCCTTCCAGGATATAGTCCGCTTCCTTGTGGCTGCCCATGGATATGACTGCTTCGAACATGCCCGAGTCATCCAGCCACTGCCTGCTCACGTCTGTGAGCATGGGCCCCGGGGAAATGAAGTACTGGTTGTAGAAGTCGGACTGGCTCCGGCCGCGCTCTGTTCTGTAGACAATCTCCTTGCCCCTAAAGCCCGGGGAGACATCGAAGCCGCGAACGCTGAGTATTCCTCTGGGCTCATCCCAGGTTTCGCCTGCCTGTCTTTTTGTTTCCAGGACAAAAAAGTTTCTTTCCGGCGGCTTCTTTTTGGGGGCGCAGGCCGCTATGGCCAGCAGAAGCAGGCACAGCAGGCAGAGCAGGAGTTTCTGGCTGTTGGTCATCATTTTATCTCGCTCTCCAGGGGTTTATCTCCAAAAAAGATATATGAGGGATATTTTCTGGCATCCTGGCTTAAATCCAGGAGGTTTTCGCTGATGATCTGCATGTTCTGCAGAAGTCTTCGCAGTTCCTCGTTCTGGGACCTGAGCATGGTGTAGCTTCTGCTGCTCAGGCGCTCCACGCTCTTGCTGCTCTCCTTGAGGCTGGCAGCGGTGACGTCTATGCTGTCCATGGTTTCGGGCAGAGTCTTTGAGGCCTGGTGCAGGTTGTCCAGGGTCCGGGCTATCTGATCCGCAGCCCCCCCTTCCTTGTCTATCTGCAACCGGTCCAGGCCTTTATCCACCTTCTGCAGGATTTGTCTGGAATCCTTGAGCACTGCATGCAGATCGGTCCGCTTTTCCTCCGGGTCCTCCAGTGGTCCGATGAGCCCGGATATTTTACGGTTGGTTTCCCTTAACTCCTCAATAAAGACCTCCGCCCTGGCGGATATGCCGGCCAGGTCAAAGGACTGCACGCTCTTGTCCAGGCTCTGGATAAGATGGTCCAGGTGGTTCAGAGTCTTTTGAATATCCATTTCTTCTATCTTGGCCATGGTGTTGCCCAGGGACTCAAAGGTCTCCTCCAGGCGGGCGAATGTGCCGGGAGCAGAGGGCACATAAGGATTCCTGGGTTCCCAGCTTACGGGCAGAGGGGGATGGCGCGCAGGGTCCACGTAGTCCATCTCCAGATAGGCTGCACCGGTTATGCCCATGGGCAACAGCCTGATCCTGAGCCCCTTCTGAATTTCCTGCTCCAGAAACCTCTCAAAGGCTTCCTGGTCCGGCACCCCGAATTCGTCCAGCTCCAGGCTGATTTTCAGGAGGACGTAGCGGTCTCCGGGATCCACGGACCCGGGATACTTGAGTCCGGCAAAGGTTATCTCGTCCACCCGGCCCACGGTAACTCCGCGCATTTTGACCTGGGAGCCTCTGTCAATGCCCTGGACGGATTCATCCAGGTAAGTCTCAACGGTTACTGTTTCTCTCCACAGGGCACCGGTTCCCAGCACGGTCAGGGCCCCCAGAAAAAGGGCCAGGCCTATGCTTACGAAGATGCCTATGGTGTAATAGTTGGGCTGGGTACTCATTGGGCGATTTTCTCCCGTTTAAGAAATGAGCGCACCCAGGGGTCCGTATGGGTGCGGCTCAGCTCCAGGGGGCTGCCCTGGGCTGCAAGGTTTTTATTGCGCTTATCCAGGATGATCATGCGGTCGGCGATCTTGAAGATGCTGTCCAGTTCGTGAGTGACGATGACAAAGGTAATTTTCAGGGTCCGGGCTATACTCAGGATAAGCTCATCCAGATCCAGCGAGGTCAGAGGGTCCAGTCCGGCTGATGGTTCGTCCAGGAAAAGTATGGACGGGTCCAGGGCCATGGCCCGGGCTATGGCTGCTCTTTTCTGCATTCCGCCGCTTATTTCCGAGGGCATGTGTTTTTCGTATCCTTCCAGGCCAACCTGGAAGAGCTTCAGGCGACAGACGAGATTCATGGCCTCCAGGGGCATGTCCGTGAATTCCTCCAGGGGCAGGCGCACGTTTTCCAGCAGGGTCATGGAGCCGAACAGTGCCCCGCTCTGGTAGCTGATGCCTATGCTGTTCATGATCTGCGTTTTTTCAGTGGGCGTGGCCCGGGTGAGGTTGCGGCCGTGGACAAAGATTTCCCCGTCCAGGGGAGAATAAAGTCCTATCAGGTGTTTTAGCAGGGTGCTCTTGCCGCTGCCTGAGCCACCCAGGATGACAAAAATTTCCCCGGTGTATACATCAAAGGAAACATTCTCCAGGAGGGTCTCTCCCGGAAAACCCATATACAGGTTGCGCACGCATACCGGGTGCTCAGTGGGTGATGGCACATTATAACTGTTCACCATAATATTTGTATATGCTCCAGTGGTCCGGGGATTCGGCAAACAGGACGTAAAAACTCGCTCCAAGGCAGCGTAAATCAAAACCTCTACAAGTTTTTATCAACTGGAAAATTTTCTATTACATACTTTGAATTAATTTCGTTGTTTAACGGTTTTGATTAACGCTGCCTACGTCGCTCAGACAGTTTACGCCCAGTTTGCCGAACCCCCGGACCCTGTCTTTTTGCCGATTATTTTATATCCCCAGCATGTAATAGACAACCGCAAAGATGCCGTCGGCCAGGATTATCAGGACTATGGCGCTGACCACGGCGCTGGTGGTGGAACGACCCACCGCACTGGCCCCGGAGCCGGTCTGCAGTCCCCGCACGCAGCCTATCCAGGCTACAAGGATACTGAAGACAAAAACTTTGACCATGCTGCCCAAAAAATCAGTCATGCCCACGGAAGTTTTCAGCTGGTGTATGTAAGTAGTCAGGGTGAAATCCATGGAAAGCATGACCAGGGCCCCGCCGATGAAGCTGAAGAGCAGGAAGAAAATACATAGAAGCGGAGTGACCAGCATGGCCGCCAGCATTCTGGGTACCACCAGGAAACGCACTGGGCTTAAACCCATGGTCTGCAGGGCATTTATCTCCTCGTTGGTCTTCATGGTCCCTATTTCAGCGGCAAAGGCCGATCCGGACCGCCCGGCCAGGATTATGCTTGTGACCAGGGGGCCCAGTTCCCGGACAATGGACAGGCCCAGAAGCTTGGCTACGAAGATCTCCGCCCCGAATGCCCTCAGGGTAATGGCGGTTTGAAAGGCGATGATCACTCCTATTAAAAATCCCATTAGAGCAATGATAAAAACCGCCCGGCCGCCCACTGCTTCCATGTGCGAGAGGACATCCTTCCAGCGCACGGTCCCCGGATGGGTCAGGCTGTAGGCAAAGGAAGACACGAATTCGCCCACAAAGGAGAAAAACTGCCTGGTATCCCGACCCAGGTTGACCGCTGCCCGGCCCAGTTCCTCCAGAGCCGATAATTTGCGCTGCATGGGCCTGGGACGGCAATCGAAACAGTCAATCTCTTCCTGGATCTCCCTGAGTTCGGGACGCAGCCCCCTGACCTCCACAGAAAGGTTTCTGTCCTGCATCTGGCGGGAGAAATGCAGAAGCAGGGCCTGTCCGGACATGTCCATGTAGTCCACTTTTTCTACGTCCAGGACAAGTCCGGCCCGGTTCTTTTTGAGCTTCGAGGCCAGTTCCTTCCACAGGGGGCCGATGCTGCCGGCTTCCATGCGTCCCCGGACCACTGCGTGCAGTATCCCCTCGGCGTCTGCCTTCAGGGTGTAGTCCAGGGACCGGTTGTCGACTGATGCAGTCTGGTGCATTGAATACTGGTGGTCTTGAGTTGTCTTTTGTGATGTCCGGCTTAATCCCTGGTGAGCTTTCTGTATCTTATACGGCGGGGGATGTCGGATTCTTTGCCCAGCCTTTTTCTGCGGTCGGCTTCGTACTCGGTGAAGTTGCCGTCGAAGAAAACCACCCGGCTGTCACCCTCAAAGGCCATGATATGGGTGGCTATGCGGTCCAGGAACCAGCGGTCGTGGCTTATGACCAGCACGCACCCGGCAAAGTTCAGAAGTCCTTCCTCCAGGGCGCGCATGGTGTTCACGTCCAGATCATTGGTGGGTTCGTCCAGAAGAAGCACATTGGCCTCCTGCTTGAGCATCCGGGCCAGCTGCACCCGGTTTCTCTCACCTCCGGAGAGTAAACCTACTTTTTTCTGCTGATCAGAACCGGTGATGTTGAACCTTCCCAGATAGGCCCTGGCGTTTATCTCCCGCCCGCCCATCTTGATAGTGTCGTGTCCGTCGCTTATGACCTCGAACACTGTCTTGTCCGGTACAAGGTCGTCGCGGTGCTGGTCCACGTGGGCCAGGCGCACTGACTGACCAAGCTCGATGCTTCCGCTGTCCGGATGTTCGGCTCCGGTGATCAGCCTGAACAGGGTTGTCTTGCCCGCTCCGTTGGGGCCGATAATGCCTACAATGCCCCCGGGGGGGATGAGAAAGTCCAGATTGTTTATAAGCAGGCGGTCATCATAGGCCTTGGTCAGCCCGTTGGCTTCGATGACCTTTTGTCCCAGGCGCGGGCCCGGAGGGATAAATATTTCCAGGTCCTTGTGCTGTTTCTGGTAGTCCTGGGAAAGCATCTGCTCGTAGGCCCCGATGCGGGCCTTGCTCTTGCTTTGTCTGCCCCGGGGGGACATTTTAATCCATTCCAGTTCCCTCTCCAGGGTTTTCTGGCGCTGGCTCTCGGCTTTTTCTTCCTTGCGCAGGCGTTCCTTTTTCTGGTCCAGCCAGGAGGAGTAGTTGCCCTTCCAGGGGATGCCCCGGCCCCGGTCCAGTTCCAGGATCCAGCCGGCCACGTTGTCCAGGAAATAGCGGTCGTGGGTTACAGCGATGATGGTTCCCGGATACTGTTGCAGGTGATGCTCCAGCCAGGCTACTGTTTCCGCGTCCAGGTGGTTGGTGGGCTCGTCCAGAAGCAGGATGTCCGGGCGCTGGAGCAGCAGGCGGCACAGGGCCACACGTCTTTTCTCCCCTCCGGAGACCTTGTCCAGGGTCATTTCCGGGGGCGGGCAGCGCAGGGCGTCCATGGCCATGTCCAGCCTGGATTCCAGGTCCCAGGCGTCCAGGGCATCCAGCTTTTCCTGGACCTGTCCCTGGCGCTCGATGAGGTCATTCATTTCGTCGTCGCTCATAGGTTCTGCGAACCTGGCGTTTATTTCCTCGAATTCCTTGAGCAGTCCCACTGCCTCTGCAGCTCCTTCCTCTACGATTTCACGCACGGTCCTGGTCTCGTTGGCCAGGGGCTCCTGCTCCAGGTAACCGACAGTATATCCCGGGGACAGAATGGTTTCGCCTTCAAAGTCCTGGTCCACTCCGGCCAGGATACGCATGAGGGAGCTTTTGCCCGAGCCGTTCATGCCCAGGACACCTATCTTGGCCCCGTAGAAATAGGACAGTGAAATGTCCTTGAGCACTGGTTTGCGGTCAAAGTGTTTGCTTACCTTGACCATGGAATAGATTATTTTGTTGGGTTCATCGCTCATTTTTGTTTCCTCTGGATGTGGATGTATTTTTGTATCTGTTCACTTTAATGATATAAGCTCCAGTGGTCCGGAAATTCGGCAAACAGGACGTAAAAACTCGCTCCAAGGAAGCGTAAATCAAAACCTATACACGGGTTTGATAACCAGGATATTTCCTATAACATGCTTTGAATCAGGTTCGGTGTTTTACGGTTTTGATTAACGCTTCCTACGTCGCTCAAACAGTTTACGCCCAGTTTGCCGAACCTCCGGACCCTGGCTTCTGGTCCGCAGGTGCTGAATAGTTACGTATTTTTTTGATAAATTGAAGCTGCTTGGGGGCTTGTTTATCTTATATCCCAGCAAATGAAAAGCATTAAGTAAATATTCAGCATGGATTGTTCCCGCTCTTACCCCGAAAAAAGCAGGGAGAACAGACAACTTGCCCCCTGGCCAGGAAGAAGAGCAGTTATGCTTCCCTCATTTCCAGCTGGTATTTTTCATGGTAACCCCTGGGGGTGATCATACGGCTGCCGTAGATAAAGGTCCTGGAATTGCCGATGAAGACCGTGGTCTGCATGCCCACATGGTTGCAGTCTAAGGAATCCAGGGTGCAAAGGCTTACGGACTCTTCTTGGCGGGTGGCGGAAGTGACCAGGCCCACCGGTGTTCCGGGGGAGCGGTGCTCCAGGATAAGTTTCCTGGCGGTTTCCAGCTGCCAGTTTCTTTTTTTGCTCCTGGGATTGTAGAAAACAATGACGAAATCCCCCCAGGCTGCAGCCTGGATACGTTTTTCAATGGCTTCCCAGGGAGTCAGAAGATCGCTTAAGCTGATGCAGGCGAAATCGGTCATCAGGGGCGAGCCCAGCAAAGCGCTGCCGGCCCCCAGGGCCGGGACTCCGGGAATGACTTCCAGCTTCAGGCTGTCTTTGCTGTCGCCTATGGGGATGCTGTTTTCCCGGCACATTTCAAATACCAGCCCGGCCAGGGCGTAAATACCCGGATCGCCGCTGCAGACCAGGGCGCATACCGAGCCTTGACGCGCAGCCTGCAGGGCCCTGCGCACCCGGTCCACCTCCTGGCGCATGCCGGTGGAAACGATTTTTTTGTCCTCCACCAGGGGACGCACCAGGTCTATGTATGTAGTATATCCGAAGACGGCCTGAGCCTCCTGCAGGGCCTGCTGAGCCGCCGGGGTCATATGGGAGACATGGCCGGGGCCGATGCCTACTATGTACAGGACGCCACGGCCACGGTCACGTTGCCGGACTTGATCTTGGGCACCATCAGGGTCCCTTTGTCCGCTGCCATTATGGCTGCTGCTTCGCATACGCTTTTTACTCCCATGTGTCTTTGCACCATCAGGGAAGGATTGGGTACGTCCGGGACCAGGTCCAGGATGTGCCTGGTGATGCCGATCAAGGGCCTTTGCAGGTGCTTTGACAGCTGCAGTAATCCTGGTTCGCCGGTCTTTTCCCGGATGGTGGCCAGAAGGTTTATGCTTTGAATACTCAAGCGGTTTTTATCAAATGCCGTGTGCAGAACTTCCAGGATTTCCTCAAAGGATGTGGCGCTGTTGCAGCCGATTCCCACATAAAGGTTTCTGGGTCGAAGGACCAGGATGTGCTCCGGGACCGGGGTCATGTCGTGATGCACCATTATCCCCGGATGCCGGGTAAAGAGGGGCTCTGCAAGAGTGTTTGTCCAGGCTCCAGCTTCCTTGTCCAGCCAGCCTCCGGGGTCAAAGCGGTCAACTTGTTTTTTGGCCAGAAAGGCCATGCTCACCTGCTTTACAGCCTGGGGGTTTTCCATGAAGAGATTCCGGTGCCGGGCGGTCTGGTCAATGGCCGGCACCCGGGCATTGTCCGTGGCTGTGGTGATTACCGGGGTCGCCCCCAGTACCCGGGACAGCTGATGGGCCAGAGTGTTGGCTCCGCCCATGTGGCCGGATAAAAGGCTTATGACAAAATTTCCTGAGTCGTCAGCCACCAGTACGGCCGGGTCTGAAAGTTTGGAAGTTACATGGGGGGCGATGATCCTGACGGCAATGCCTGCAGCCATGACAAATACATGGGAGCGGTAACGGCCGAATTTTTCTTCTACCGCCTGCTGCAGGCTCTGAAAAAGTGCAGCCTCTGGTGGAGGGTCTTTTACTTTGTCGCCCAGGTATATATGCGCACCGGGGAACTGCCTGGCGATTTTGCGGCATATATTTGCGCCCTGGCTGGTAACCGCCCAGATGGCCATAAAATTTCGGGGCTGCATGTTAATCTTCTTGCCGGCCTTTACGAAATCCGTGGGTGAACTGCGGGTCATAAAGCCTGGAGGCGGGACGCTGCGGGCTGTCTTCCAGTGCCGCCCCGATGATGATAAGTGCCTGGCCTTTTATGCCGTGTTCCTGCATCTGCCAGGCCAGGTCAGATACGGTGGTGCGGATTATCTTCTCGTCCGGATGCGAGGCCCGGTGGACTATGGCTGCCCGGGCCCGGGGGCCGTAGGCTTCCTGCAGGATGGGCTGTACCTGCTCAGCCAGGCCGGAGGAGAGATATATGGCCATGGCCGCCTTGTGAGATGCCAGGGATTGCAGGTGCTCGGAATCCGGTACCGGGGTGCGGCCCTGGGCCCGGGTCAGGATCAGGGTCTGGCAGATTTCGGGCAGGGTATACTCTATCTGCAGGGAGGCTGCCGCGGCAAAGGCCGCAGTGACGCCCGGGATGATCTCAAAGGGTACCCGGGCTTTTTCTAAGGCGCTTATCTGTTCGAAAATGGCCCCGTACAGGCTGGGGTCTCCGGAATGCAGGCGTACTACCTGAAGACCATTAAAGTGAGCCTGGGTCATTGAGTCAACAATGTCCTCTAAGTGCATGTCTGCGCTGCTGATCCTGCGGGCGTCATGGCCAGCCCAGTGCAGGACTGCGTCAGGCACAAGGGAGCCTGCGTAAATGATCAGGTCGGCCTGCTGCAGGGCCCTGGAGCCCTTGACGGTGATGAGTTCCGGGTCGCCGGGTCCGGCGCCTACGAATTTTATCGGATAATTTGTCATGTACGTATTATGTGTTCCAGTTTAAAAAAATGTTGCTTTTTGTAAAACCACCCCCGGCCCCTCCTTGGCCAAGGAGGGGAGCTGTACCGTGCCCTGGTTGAAAATGAGGGCAGGAGGCAGTTTTTATGTCTTGATTAAACTTTTGTCTTGGAGTTTAAAGATGCTAAGCCGATGCTTTATCGTTGTTCCTCAGTGTTTCTCCACCTGCCCCATGCCCTATGCCCCATGCTCCATGCCCTATGCTCCATGCCCTATGCCTCTTCAACATTTCGGGGCAATGCTGAAAGTACAAACACCGGGTTCTGGGCCTGGAGCCTGACACCTCCGGGCATTTGCCTGCCCCGGCTTATCTGAACCTGGATGACTTCGGTGCTGAAATCCAGGCTGTTTAATATCTCCACTGCTTTGTGCAGGGTTTCAAAGACCACCAGGTTGAGTACTATGCGTCCGCCGGGCTTAAGGATACGGGCTGTCTGCCGGATTATTTCCGGAAGGTCTTCTCCGCCTCCGCCGATGAACACCCGGTCCGGCGGGGGCAGGTCCTGGATGCCCTCCGGCAGATCCATCTGCAGGACCTCTACTCCAGGGGTCTGAAAACGTCTGATGTTTTCCCGGATATGGCTGATGCGCTCCGGGTCTTTTTCCACGGCTACTATGCGCCCCCCGGTGGTGAACATTGCTGCTTCAATGGCCATGGAACCGCTGGCTGAGCCCAGATCCCAGAATACGTGTCCCGGCTCAAGCCCCAGCTTGGCCAGGGATACCGCCCGCACTTCGGACTTGGTGATCATGCCCCGCTGGTGCAGGTAGAAATGATCAGGGGTCCCCAGGGTCAATACCCGGGGCTCTTGAGGTTTTTCAGGGGCTGGAAAAAGGATCAGGGCGTTGGGCTCCATGAATTCTTCGTCTGCAGCCTCCGCCGGTGAAAACCAGCGCACGCGCTCGTCCGGCCTGCCCAGTCTTTCCAGTACGCACATGCTCCAGCCTGCGCTTTTGTTTTGCTCCAGTATTTGGGCCGCCCTGGCTGGAGAGTTTCTGGGATCAGTAAAGACAAAAAGAGGCCGGCCGGAGTCTAAGGCTGCAAGCAGATGGCTGTGGCTGCGGCCGTGCAGGCTGACCCAGGCGGCCTGATCCCAGGGCGTCCTGATGCGGGCGAAGGCCCCGGCCATGACTGAAATATTGGGATGGACCTCCAGGTGGTCAGCTCCCAGGTCCAGGATGAGCCGGCGGCCTATGCCGTAAAATAAGGGATCGCCGCTGGCCAGGACCGCTACCTGCCTGTCCAGCATCCAGTTGCGGATGTCCTGGATCAGGTCGTCCAGGGGGGAGGTGATCCGGCGCTTGATGCCCGGGTGCCCGGGGAACCAGTCCAGCTGTTCCTGTCCGCCCACCAGGACATGGGAATCCTGGATAATCTCTAAATGCCTGGCGGTGAGGTCTTCGTACCCCAGACCTGTGCCGATTACCTGTACCCCCGGCATGGCAGGCTACCTGATGTATCCCTGCTCCTCCAGAAAGAGAAAGACTTCCTGGGCGGCTTCAGTGGGGGTCAGGTTGGTGGTGTCAATGTTTATTTCCGGGTTCCTGGGGGGCTCATAAGGGTCGTCAATACCGGTCACCCCTTTCATGGCCCCGGACCTGGCCTTGGCATAGATGCCCTTGCGGTCTCTTTGCTCGCAGATATCTAAGGGGGTGGACATGAAAATTTCCACAAAGCCTCCGTAAGGGGTAATCATGTCCCGGGCCAGGCTGCGGGATTCTTCATAAGGGGCAATGGGGGCGCAGATGGCGATGCCCCGGTTCTTGGTGATTTCCGAGGCCACAAAGCCTATGCGCTGAACATTGAGATTGCGGTGGGCCCGGGTAAAGTCCAGTTCGCTGGACAGGTTTTTGCGCACGATGTCTCCATCTAACAGGGTCACCGGACGCTCGCGCATTTCCATGAAGCGCACGTAAAGGACCTTGGCCAGGGTGGACTTGCCGGCCCCGGACAGACCGGTGATAAATACGGTAAAGCCCTGCCGGTGCCGCGGTGGATAGGCTTTTTTGAGTTCCTGGACCACGCCGGGGAAGGAAAACCATTCCGGGATTTCCAGGTCGAATTCCAGGCGGCGCTTGAGTTCGGCAGAGGAGATTTCCTTAGTCTTCATATCCGGCTCCACCTGGCTTACAGGGAAATACTGGGCCTTGTCCTCCACATAGACCATCTGCTGCAGGGGAATCATCTTTATATCAATTTCATCTTCAAGGGACTTTGTCAGTTCCTGGGCGGCACCCTGGGGGTAAAAGCGTTCCCGGGAATCCCCGGCAAATGGGTCGCCGTGGTCCTGACTGATCATGAAATGCGTGCAGCCGTAGTTGCGCCGGATGATGGCCTCGAAAAGTGCCTGCCTGGGACCGGCCAGACGTCTTTCTAAGGGGATGAGTCCCAGCTGAACCATGTTTCTGGGGAAATTGGTGATAAATTCCTGGTAGCAACGCACCAGGGTGAAGTGGTCCAGGTCATTGGGTCCGGCCCGGCCCACCACGGGATGAATAAAGAGGTTGGCTCCGGCCTCCCGGGCCCCGCGAAGAATCATTTCCCGGTGGGCGCAGTGCAGGTGCCGCTCGGTCTGAAACCCGGCCACGTTGCGCCAGCCCCTCTGGGTGAAGATGCGGTGGGTTTGTGCCGGCGAGGTGCGCAGATCAGCAAAGTCGTAATGAAGGGGCAGATGCAGTCCTTCCAGGGTGCCGCCCACGAACCACGGATGAACCTCTTGAAAAAGTTTGCCCACGCCGGGATGTTCGTCCGGCCTGGAAGTCCCGAAAACGGCCCGGGCATGCCGCTTTAAATCCGGCATCCAGACTTCCTGGACGGTAAGCACTGCCAGCATGAAGCCTTCTTCATCCCTCAGGGCCAGAGGCTCGCCTGGATGCAACTTTTGAGCCACTGCTTCGGGTACGTCCAGGCATACGGGCATGGGCCAGACAGTGCCGTCAGTTAGACGCATATTGTCCAGGACGGATTCATAATCGGCCCGGTTCATAAAGCCCACCAGGGGGTAAAAGGCCCGGTTGAGCAGAAGCTCCAGGTCGCAGAGCTGTCTCTGATTTAAATCCATGGACAGATAAACGCCGGCCTCCTGCTTGAGGCGGTCAATGCGGCGGAAATGAACCAGAAGGTTTTCAGAATAGAAGTTGGCTGTGTTTTCAGTGCTCATGGTTTCCCTGCGCGTGCAGTTTATCTGGGATAACTATACTTTATGGGCTTTAAAGGCAAGGGTATAGTTGGGCGAGGGGGCGAGGGGGCGAGAGGGCGACTTGGCGATGAAGAGAATATGCAGAGGACAGAGGGCATGGGGCATAGGGCATGGAGCATAGGGCATGGCGTATGAGGCATGGGGAAGAGTTTATTCCGACTTGCATTCAAGATGATCTTTATGCCCGTTGTCATCAAATATTTGACACCACAGAGATCACAGAGGTTCACAGAGAAAAGCCCTCTTTATCTTAACTCTGTGCCTTCTGTGCCCTCTGTGGTAAAATTCTTTTTCTGTGGGGCGGTTTTCCGAACTTAGAATGATATCTATACTGTCTGGAGAAATCATCTTGATTGCAACTTAAAATTAGCTGTCATGGTGGTGGCAGGATTCAATTCAAAAGCACTATGCCCAGGTTGAGGTAGGTGGCGAAGGCTACCCACAGGGCATAAGGCATGAACAGGATGGAGGCTGAAATTTGTCAGCCTCAAGTGTTCTTTGTTTCATTCAGTTTGTCCGCCAGTTCATTTCCTTGTTCTGCAATGGCTTCAATGGTCAATTCGGGTAATTCTGTGCGCCGCCATTGTGTGTAGTTGAATCTATCCCTGGAGACCGCTGCAAGAAAGCGTTCTGTTTCCACCAGCCCAAGCTTGTTGATTAAAGCCTGCATGCCCTGCATGCGAATTTCCATTTCAGTCTTCATACCAATTCTCCAGTGCTGCGAGGGCGTTGTTTGGAAAGGCTACCTGTATTTCTCTATTTCCGCTTATTTTTTTGTGTATGCGGTCATCGGTGGTGATAAAAAAATCCGCCTTCCCCTCTATTGCGGAGGCAACATGAAGTGCATCATAATTCGAAAGTCCAAAACTGGCAAATCTATGTGCCGTGGCAACCACCTCGGGTGTGGCGAAAATTATACGTTCAGCTAGATACCGCCATCTGGTAATAGCTAAGCGATGTTCTGCGAAAGGGTTTTTTTGGCACTCAAAGTCGAGAGTTGATGACCAGAGTAAACCACACTCTCTTTGCTTGACTTTTTTCTGAATAATTAACTTTGCTTCTGTCTCCAGTCGGATACGTGACTGGTTTTGGTCGTCGTAAGGACGATTGAAGCAACACATGTCAAGGTAAATTAGTTGCATGTCAAAGATTTACTCCATTCATTAAGCTGGCAAGCGGATATCAACTGGTGTTAAGAGCAGAACATGATACCTCTTTACTTTTTCGCAGATATAAAATTACAATTAAGTCACGGTAGCTCATCATGTCAATATGATAATAAAAAAGAATGCCTGATATTTCTCAATTCAAAAGCACTATGCCCAGGTTGAGGTAGGTGGCGAAGGCTACCCACAGGGCATAAGGCATGAACAGGATGGAGGCTGGCCTGCTTATCGGCCAGGAGAACCTGATAAAGGCCAGGATCAGGATCAGGAGCAGGAATATATTCACTAAGGCCAGGGCAGGGCTTTGCAGCCCGAAGAAGAGCCAGGACCACAGGGCGTTTAATACAATCTGGCACCCCCAGCAGACAATGGCCGGATGTTTGATGGAACGGGTTTTTTGCCAGACCAGCCAGCCGGCGATGGCTATCATGAGGTACAGGGTCATCCAGACAGGAGTGAATATCCAGCCCGGAGGGGTAAGCGCAGGTTTGATAAGCTCATTATACCAGGGGCCTGGCCTGAAGATGGCTCCGAATGAAGAGGTGATGAGTACCAGGGCTAAGAATATGATAAATGAGTACATTGGATTTCCTTTTTATTTATCGTCTTTACGGGCGATGAAGGAATACATTACCGGGACCAGGACCAGGGTGACCAGAGTGGAGCTGGCCAGCCCGCCTATGATGGCCCGGGCCATGGGGGCCTGGGCCTCGCCGCCTTCTCCGGCCCCGATGGCCAGGGGGGTCAGGGCGAAGATGGTGGTCAGGGCGGTCATGAGAATGGGCCTGAGTCTCCTGCGTCCGGCCTCCCGGATGGCGGACTGCATGAGCATGCCGTCCCTGCGGCGCAGCAGGTTGGTCTGGGCCACCAGCAGGATGGCGTTGTTCACCAGGATGCCCACCAGCATGATGCACCCTATGTAGGACTGGATATTGAAGGTGGTGTTGGTGAGAAAAAGCATCAGGCAGACGCCGATGATGGCCATGGGCACGGCGAACATGACTATCAAAGGGTCGCGCAGGGACTCGTAGAGGCAGGCCAGGACCATGTACACCAGCACCAGGGCCAGGATAAGCCCCAGTCCCAGTTCTCCAAAGGCCTCCTGCTGTTCTTCGTAGTCCCCGCCGAAACCGATGCTGAAGCCCTGGGGAATGGGCATGAGCTCCAGCTGGCTTCGAATATCGCGCACAACCTCTCCCAGGCTGGTGTCTGCAAAGTCAGCCGAGACAGTAACAATCCTTTCCTGGTCCTTTCTCTCGATATTCATGGGTCCGGTGCCCGGGCGTACGTCCACCAGGTTGCGCAGGGCAATGCCGGTGTCTCCCAGTCCGGCCACGGTGGTGTCTAAGATTTCATCAAGGGGCATGAATTCCGCGTCCTTGAGCTTGACCCGGATGGAATACTCCTCTCCCCGGTCCCGGAAGTAGCCTGCAGTGGAACCTGAAAGCACGGTGCGCAGGGCTTCGCCAGCCTGGGAGACGCTTACTCCCATGCTTTCAGCCCGGGCGCGGTCAACGGTTATGATTTCTTCCGGGGCCTCGGTTTCGCGGCTGATACTGGCATCGCTTATGCCGGGCACAGCTTCCACCAGTTCCTGGACTCTCTGGGACAGGGCCGCAGAGGTATCTAAGTCGTGTCCCCGGATTTCCACCTCCACCCGGTCGCCATCGGATGCGCCCAGGCGCAGGATAAACAGCCCGCCGCCGGCCCTGGTCCTTATCTGCGCCCCGGGAATCCGGTTCAGCTCGCGGCGCAGGTCATTTGCAATCTCCTGGCTGGAGCGGTCTCTTTTACTTTCCTCCACCAAGCTTATGCGGACTTCCCCCAGGTGGGAGCCGGAAAAGCGCCAGCCCACACCGCCCAGAAAGGAAATGACGTTTTCGGCCTCAGGGACCTGGCGCTTGACGATTTCCTCCACCTGCAAAGCGGCCCTGTCCAGGACTTCCAGCCTGGAGCCCACGTCCATTTCTATATTTATGCGCACCTCCCCCTCATCGGTCTCAGGCATCATCTCAGTTCCGATGTAGGGCACCAAGGCCATGCTGGAGATTAGAAGCAGCAGGGCGGTGAGGATGGTCAGGGCCCTGTGCCTGAGGCAGGTGTCCAGCAGGGACTGATAGCTGGATTCAAGGCTGCCGAAAAAGCGTTTAGATACTGCATTTATGCCGCCGACTGTGCCTGTTTTGCCCCCGGCGCAGCTCATGGGGCCAAGACATCTGGAGTAGAGCATGGGCACCAGAAGCAGGGCCACAGCCAGGGAGCAAAGCAGGGAAAAACCCACCACATAGGCCAGCTGGGTAAACATGACCCCGGCCATGCCCCGGATAAATATTATGGGCAGAAATACGGCCATGGTGGTCAAAGTGCTGGCGGTGATGGCTGCTGCCACCTCTCCGGCCCCGGAGACCGAGGCCTGGGGCGGTGGGGAGCCGCCTTCGCGCTTACGGTGGATGTTTTCCAGGACCACTATGGAGTTGTCCACCAGCAGTCCCGCCCCCAGGGCCAGTCCCCCCAGGGTCATGAGGTTTATGGTGAACCCTCCGAAATATATAATGATAAAGGTGGCCACGATGGAGATGGGAATGGCTGCGGCCACGATGGCCGTGCCCCGCAGGCTGCGCAGGAAAAAGAGCAGCACCAGCACGGCAAAAAAGCTGCCGTAGAGCAGGGTTCCGGCCACGTTGGTGATGGACCTCTGGATGTAGCTGGAAGTGTCGATAATGGGGGATATGCCCAGCTGGGGGAACTCACGGTTGATGCGCTCCACTTCCTGCAGGACCTGGCCGGCCACTTCCACGGTATTGGCCCCGGACTGCTTGTTGATGGTAAGCCTGATGCCCGGTTCTCCATTGACCCTGACCAGGCGGGTTATGCGCTCCCAGGAGTCCTGGACATCGGCGATGTCCCCCAGCCTGATGGTGGACCCGTCTCTCTGGGCAATGACTGTTCCTGAGAGTTCCTGCAGGTCGGTGAATTCTCCCAGGATGCGCACGGTGGTCTCATGCTGGTCCTCTTCGCGCACTCCTGCCGGGAAGTTCAGGTTGGCCTCACGGATACGCCGGTTTATTTCCTCTAAGGAAAGGTCCAGGGCCTGGATCTTGCCCGGCAGCAGGTCTACATGGATTTCGCGTTCCAGGCCTCCGCGGATTTCCAGGGCGGCCACCCCGGGGACACGTTCCACCCTGTGGCGCACCTCGTCCTCGATGAGTCGGCGGGCCTCTATGGGGTCCAGGCGGCTGGAGGCCCCCAGGATAAGTATGGGAAAACTGGCCAGGTCGAATTTGCGCAGAAAGGGCCGGTCGGCATCAGTGGGCAGGTTCGGGGCGACCCGGTCCAGGCGGTCGCGCAGGTCATTGGCGGCTGCATCCAGGTCCGTTCCCCAGGCAAAGCTGACCCGGATATCGCTTAAGCCCTCCACCGACCTGGAATATATTTCATCTACCCCGGGTACGGCGCTGAAGGCCCGTTCCAAAGGCCTGGTAATTAGGTTTTCGACCTCCTGCGGTCCGGCATGTTCATAATTAGTGCGCACGCTGATGGTGGGGTAGGTGATGTCCGGCATGAGGTCTATGGCTACTCTGGACAGGGAGACCAGGCCCAGCAGCAACACTATCAAGGAGGCCATGGTCACCAGGACCGGGCGGGAGACTGCGAAAGAGGAGAGCTTGTTCATTTCTGGCTTTGTTGGTAAATCTATTATCTGTTATTTGTTGTCGGATATCCGATGGCGGTCCACAGGCAAGGCTGACTATTTAAGCCTATAAAAATGCAAAGCTTCCAACAAGGCTGCCTCTACCCGCATCCATTCCCCAAGTCCCTGAATCCCCCAATTCCCCAATCCCTAAATCCCCCAATTATCACTCTTCAAATCCTTCAGGTACGACAATGTCAGCCCCGTCCACCAGCAGGTGCCTGCCCGAGGTGACCACGTAGCCCTCCAGCTCAGGCTCAATTATTTCCACCAGCCGGCCGTCCTGAAGCCCTGTGCGCACCGGGACGAAATGTGCCTGCATGGTGTCCCTGTGGGCCACAAAAACCCCATGGGAGCCGTTGCGGCGGGCCAGGGCCGCCGAGGGGACAGCTGTGGCCTGCGGCCTTTGACCCAGTTCAATCTGCACCCGGACAAACATTCCCGGGGCCAGACGACCGTCCGGGTTGGGCACAAGCACCTCCGCCCTGGCCTGACGGGTGGCATCCTCCAGCAGAGGGGCCAGGCGGATGATGGTTCCCTCAAGCTGCAGGTCTGAAAAGGCGTCCGGCTTGATTACAGCACTCTGGCCGGTGGATATGAAGGGATAGTCCCGTTCGATTACATTTATGACCGCCTTGAGATTTCTGGTGCAAATGATGGTGACTATGGGCTCGTTGGCCTGCAGCATGTCGCCTTCGTCCACAAAGCGGCGGGCCGCCCGGCGGGTGGGGTCATCCCCGGACCATCTGGCCCGGATGGTGGTATATTCCAGCCTGACCCTGGCAGCCTCTAAGGCGGCCTGTCTCTGCCTGACCTGAGCCTGGGCCACATCATGTCTGGACTGGCGGACATCAAATACAGACTGGGCCTGGTCCAGCTCGGACTGGGAGAGATTGCCCCTTTCAAAAAGCCTTTGGGAACGGTCCAGGTCTTTTCGGGCCACCTCCAGCTCACTGGAGCTTTCCACCAGTGCAGCCCGGGCGAGCTCCAGTTCAGCCGTGGCCATATGGACCTCCTGGGCGAATTCTTCGCTGTCCAGCTCTGCTATGATGTCCCCTCTGGCCACCCGGTCTCCGATATCCACGTGCAGTTTTTCAAGTCTGCCGGACACCCTGGGGGCGACCTGAAATGATGTTTCAGCCACCAGGGTGCCGGTAATCTCTGCACGGTGGAGCAAAGTCTCGGTGCGTACCGGCTCGACGCTTACGGCCTGAGCTCTCTGGCCCGGGCCATTGGAGGCGGGTTCAGGAAAAAGGATGTCCTGGTAGACCTTGTATCCCATCAGTCCCAGAAATGAGAGGATAATGGCCAGAGTCACAAATTTTTTCATTTTTTCATATCTCCTGCGGGGAAAAACATAATAGCCATTAAAACAGCTCCGGACAAGTTTTTTTGGATAATTTGCACAAAAATACTGAGCTCTCTTTTTACCCATTTTGCGTCAAACCTGAAATGGGTAAAAAAGGTCAGACATAAGATGTGCTGAGTAATGATGTTTGCGCTTTATTTACATCCCGGATGAGTGTATTATTTATCTGACAATGAGAATCTGTCTGGAATCCTGCCGAGACATGGTGATGGGGTAACCATTCAAAAAGCGCAGGAAACGGCCCGGGGACAGTCCCCGCGACACCTTTTTCGCAATACAAAAATTGTAGACACTAAGTTTGTGAACCTGCACAGCTAGTGATTTACTCTTGAGACCATGTCACAAAAAACAAGAAACTTAGACAGGATTAACAGGATTGACAGGATAAGCAATCAGCGGCCGGAAGCCGCTGATTGCATTAACCATCCAGCACTCACTTTCTTCTTCATGAGTGCCGGAAAAAAGTGAGTGCTGGAGTGATTACCTTTTGGCCTGGCTTCCGGCCAGGACAAAAATGTTTTTCTCTTAATCAATCTCTTAATCCTGTTAATCCTGTCAAAAAAGCTCTTTTCTTTATTGGGTTGTGGGCAATGCCCGCCTTAGTACTTAGCGGGGACAGTCCCCAGTCACGCCAGAGGCGTGAGTCCCAGTAGCCACCACCGAGGCCCCCCTGAATGGTTACGTGATGGCTGACAGAAGAGTGACAAATGATTAAAGGTGCAAACCAGGGCAGCATGATTAATGGTGCTTGTGCTGTCCGGGGCCTTTTTTGATTCAAGGAGGCAGCAGGTTATGATTACCCGCAGAAATTTTGTCAAAGGCGTGTTTGCAACTGCAGGCACATTCTTTTTTGCCGGGTGCTCCGAGGCTGGAAACCCCGGGGTGGGCAACAGCGAATGGACTCCAGCTTATGCCCGGCTGGAAGAAGAGGGCAGGCTCAAGGACAGGGTGGATGAGGCCTATGCCCGACTGGAGAAGTGTACCCTTTGCCCCCACAAGTGTGGTGTGAACCGGCTTGACGGCGAAGAAGGCTTTTGCCGGGCCCCGGGCCGGGCCGTGGTGCACAGCAGGTCACCGCATTTCGGGGAAGAGCTGCCCCTGGTGGGGGATAACGGATCCGGGACAATCTTTTTCTCCAACTGCAACCTGCGCTGCGTGTTCTGCCAGAACTGGCCCATAGCCCATGAAGGGCGGGGCAGGGAAGTGGAGGATGAAGAGCTGGCGGAAATGATGCTGGATCTGCAGCGGCGCGGTTGCCACAACATAAACCTTGTTACTCCCACCCATGTCATGCCCAATATTCTAAGCGCCACAAGAATAGCCATGAAAAATGGCCTGAATCTTCCGCTGTGCTACAATACCGGGGGCTATGAACTCGTGGAGAATATCGAGCTTCTGGACGGAATAGTGGATATCTATCTGCCGGATCTCAAATTCATGGGCAGTGATGAGTCTGCAAAGTACGTTCTCGAAGGACGCGGGGACTATCCGGAAATGGCTCAGGATTCAATAATTGAGATGAACCGCCAGGTCGGGGTGTTGGAGAAAGACGAAAGGGGTGTTGCCAGAAGAGGCGTCATGGTCCGCCACTTAGTCATGCCCAACCGGGTGGCCGGGACCAGGGAGTTTGTAGACTGGGTGGCAGAGAACCTGCCCAGAGATACTTATGTCAATATCATGTCCCAGTACCGGGTGGAACATATGGCCTTTGAATACGACAAGATTGCCAGATCCATAAACTCACGGGAGTTTGTGGAGGCCATGGACTGGGCCAAAGAAGCAGGCCTGACAAACTTGGACGAAAGGTCCATGTCCCAGTACAGGCTGCACAGGCGCAGGATGTCCTGATTTTCTCAGTTGTCACACGCCAAGGTGTAAAAAATAGTTAAGAGTTTGCTCACGCCAGGACGTCAGCGCGCTAAGTGCTTAAGAGTTATCTCACGCAAAGACGCCAAGGCGCAAAGAAAAAACACTTATGGCTTTCCAGCTTAGCGCCGTAGCGCCGTTGCGTGAGCTGGTTTTCTCCTTGTTTTAAATGAGCTCATTGGCCTTAAGCCCAGATGCCGGAAATCTCCCGGCTGCAATGGCTGCATTTGCCTTCCTGTATGTCCATGCTGTCGATGACGAAGCCCACCCGGTTGATTATCTTTTCGCCACATCCGGGGCAGAAAGTGTTTTCTCCCTCGTGGCCGGTCACCCGGGAAACGTAGACATGGTTCAGCCCGGCCTGCATTGCTGTTTCCCGGGCCTGGTCCAGGGTGGACACCGGGGTCCTGGGCAGCCCCGATAGCTGGTACAGGGGGTAAAACCGGGCCAGGTGCAGGGGTACGTCTGGACCCAGTTCATTTTTTATCCATCTGCACATTTCATTTATCATCTCCATGTCGTCGTTCAGGGTGGGGATAACTATGGTGGTTATTTCTAAGTGCAGGCCTTTTTCCCGGATGGTTTTAAGGGAATCTAAGACCGGCTGCAGTTCTCCCCCGACAACCTCCCTGTAAAACTCTTGATCAAAGCTTTTCAGGTCCACGTTGACTGCATCCACGGAGTTGCAGATCTCCTGCAGGGGTTCAGAATTGATGTAGGCCGCCGTGTGCATCAGGTTTAAAAGCCCCTGCTCCCGTGCTTTTTCAGCTGTTTTTTTCATGTATTCATAAAATATTACCGGCTCTCCAAAGGCGTAGCTCAGTGACTTAAGGCCAGCGTCCATGGCATGTTTTACCACTGCTTCAGGGGGCATGTCGTAGGCGTGTACCTCTTCGGGATCCACCAGGGCCATGTCCCAGACCTCGCAGAACTTGCAGGAGAGGTTGCACCCGGCGGTGGAGATGGACAGGGCCCTGGTCCCGGGCAGGACGTGAAAAAATGGTTTGCGCTCCACAGGGTCCTCCTGGATAAGGGCCGGGTTGGAGTGGGCCAGGGTATAGCCCTTGCCATCGCGGTTCTCTCTTACCCGGCAAAGAGATCTTTCCCCGGGTTTGAGCCGGCATCCATTGGGGCAAAGTGCGCACTCTATTTTGGAGTCTTCCACACTGCTGAACCAGGCAGCCTCCCTGGGGCTGGTAAAGCCCATCCGGGCTGTCTGGGGCTGCTCAGCCTCGGGTGGGGCTGTCTGGGCCATGACTTTGGAAGAAGCCACGGCAATGCCAGCAGCGCAGAGCGAACATGCCCCCATGGCGCTTTTGATGAATTTATTACGGCTGATTTTTAACTTGCTTTGTGTATTTTTCATAAGACCTCCCTGCAGTCGGAAAGACTGCAAAGATACGCCTGCGAAAATTTGAACGCAGGCAATAAGTTGTAAATGGTCCGGATCATCCGATGCAAAATAATACATGAACACGTTCCCGGCAACAAGTTTCCGGGAAAATATGTCATCCCAGGGGGCGAAAAAGTGCCGGTGCCTGTCCCCTCCGCCGGGGTAGCCGCATGTTAATATGCGGATTCAGCCTGGAAAGACAGTTCTTGACGTCTCTTAACACCCTGGTTGACTTTTGGAAAGGGGGAGGGCATTGCATGAGAGGTTTTACCCTTTCTGCAGTGCAAAGGCATCCTGTTATGGAAACCTGGTATGTTTATTCCCTTTCAGCGCTTGTGCTCATGGGCCTTCAGCGCTTCCTGTATAAAGTGGCGGCTTCTAAAAACTGCAGCACTTTCAGGACCACCTTTGTCTTTATGGCCACTGTGGGTGTGCTGGCGGGTGCTGTCACCCTGATTCGGCGTCCGGAGATAGCTGACCCGGGATTTCTGGTTTTCATATCCCTGGCCAACAGCCTGACCTTTGCAAGCGCCACACTTTGCCACATCCAGGCCCTGAAGTATGTGCCAGTGGCAGTGGCCTATCCTCTGATCCGCATGAACATCGTCCTGGTTGTCCTTTTTGCGGTTTTTTTCCTGCAGGAGAGCCTGGCTCTGCAGCAGGTGCTTGGCCTTTTATTCTCCCTGGCCACTGTATGGATTCTGGGAAGGGACAAAAATTCAGACTTTCAGGTTTCAGGCAGGGCCAGGGGTCTCTTGCTGGTCTTTCTGGCCATGCTGGCCGGAGGTCTGTCCGCCATTACCTGCAAGTTTGCAGCTGATTATACCGATATATGGGCTTTTATGGCCCTGTCCTACATATTTTCCACCCTGTTCACCTTGGCCCTGGCACCAAGGATGTTCGCCGCTTCCCAGGATCCCGGTCCGGGAAGGCTGGCCCTGGGTATCGGGCTGTTGATGGGTCTTCTCAACCTGGCCGGCTTCTATCTTTTCCTGCGTGCCCTGGCTCTTGGTCCTTTATCCGTTGTGGCTGTAGTCAACGGCATGAACTTTCTTGTTCCGGTGCTGCTGGCGGCGATATTTTTCAGGGAGCGCCTGGATGCTTACCGCTTCCTGGGCCTGGCCCTGGCCGTTGCAGCTCTGTGGCTTTTGAGGGCCTGAAGTCGGGAGCCTGGAAGTTCTGTTTACCTTCATGGTCTTGCCGATCCATTGGAAATTTCGGACCAGTGCTTTTTTTGCAGGTGCATCCAGAACCTGGTTCTGGAGGGTTCTGGTGGTATTTTTTCAAGACTGTTGAAAGTAGTGTAAAATAAATTTTATTTAACACCTTAAGGGGTATGCTTTGTTGTTTATTATACAGTCCACGGATATTTATACTGTATATGATAATTATAAAGTAGCAGTTTATATGTCCACTGCGTAAACAGATACAAAAAAAGGGCTGAACTGTTACATTTTTAAAAGAGTATTGTTATTTAAAGCATGTGAAATTGTGAACAATATTTTTATGTTTATTGGTTGACACGATTTTTTATGGTTGTTAATTATTAAATTTAATATGCAGAACACATTCGAATTTTTTGTTTGATATACATGGCAAAAAATTGGTTGCAAAAAGGATTTGCTTAATAAAAGTATGGACAGCCCAGGTTGTTCTTGAAGATATGATTTTCGGGCGAAAGCCCGATTGAGGCATCTATGTTTTTGTCCAACATTATAACCTGGAGGTTTTATGGCTTCAAACAAAACAGAAAATGGTGATGCAAGGGTGGTAGACTACAAGCAGATGAATATCCCTGATGACTTGTCTGACAGCGAGCGTCAGATGTATGAAGACAATCAGACTGTGCAACTCAAGGATAAAAATACCGGCGAAACCGTAGAAGTTTCAAGGACAGAGGAATCCCCCGAACTGGGCAAGCTGCTTATGGTCTGTGGGATCATCGGGGCAGTCCTGGTGGCAGGGTTTCTTATATTTTCCCTTGTTTCCTGAACATCCCGCGTCCCTGGCCGGCACCGTACTGCCGGGTTCCTGATTCACAGGTTCCTTTTTAGTCAGACAGGCTGAATGGCTACAGAACAAGAGAGAAAGAGGCGTGGTCCTCCACGGACCACGCCTCTTTTTGCGAAGTTTGATGTTCTGGATGGCTGGGTGTAGGGTGCATGTGAACATGCATTGAAAACACAAGGAGGTGAGCATATATGTCTGTGACTGTTAGCGTGTTGCTGGCTGTTCTGGTGGGCGGGGCTGTGCTTGGGCTTCTGGCCTGGAAGGGCGGGGAGAGCTGCACCCCGTGACTGTACCTGTATATCCCGCTGGGAGCGGGAGTTCTGGCTTTTTTTGTTTTTTCCAGGCTGTTATAGCCTTGAGGGTTTTGCAGGTTTTGCGAAAAAGGTGTCAGCGCTAAAAAAACCGGCAGGCCCGGTCCCTGGCAGGGGGTGAAGCTGGGGCCTGCTTTAACAGGACTTTCTGGCCGGTCTTAAGCCTCCTTGTTTACCAGTACTCCGAGCATATCCTCTATGGATTCGGCCAGGCTCAGGATCTCATCAGAAGGTATCTTGCGGATGATTTTGTCGCTTGTCGGATCCAGCACCTCCACCTGGATGCTCTCGCCTTCACCCTGAAACTGGAAATTCAGCTTGACCCCCATGGAACTCATGTATTCCTTGATGGAGTTGGCTGCTCCCAGGATCTTGTCCTCGTCCAGATCCTGGGCCGAAGTCTGAGGGTGAACAATGGTTTTTGTTTCTTCGGCGCTTTTGGGTTGGGCCCCTCCGGTCTTGAGAGTTGGGGCTGCCAGGGGATTTATGTCAAAATTGGTTATCTTCATTGCCGGCCTCCTTTATGCTTATTTTATATATCGGACAGAAGGCCGAAAACTTTAGCCGGGAAAATCCGGTCAACTCCAGGCGACCCGGTCTTCAACAGGGTCGTAATAGAATTTGCAGGCCTTTTGCTCTTTTTGTACCTGCACTGTCTTGCCGGATATGGTGATAACCGTGCCCGGGTAAACTGTGTCCGTGACCTTGAGCACCAGGCTGGTGCTTTTTTTGAATTCCTCCCTTTTTTCCTCCAGCTGCCTTTCTGTTTCCAGAAGCCTTTCCTGGATGGTGGAATAGACGTTCATGATTTCCTTGATGACTTTTTTCTGTTCCGGGGTGGACTTTTTCAGGTCAAAGGAAGAGATTTTTTTGTTTATCTCGTCCTTGTGTTTTTTCAGCTCTTTTTTCTGGTCAAGAAGGCTCTGCAGCTCTTCCGGAACCAGGCCTATGTTCACCTCTGTCCTGACACCGTAGCTGGAACCCAGTTCCCGGACCTCCATGCCCTTTTCAGCAGTGATCTTACCGCCCATGACCTTGCCTTTTCCCTGGGAAACCACCCTGTCCTTGCAGACAACTGTACAGTTGGTAAGGTTGTTGGCAAAGGAGACCTGGCCCACGGCCATGATATTGGCGTTTTCGGCAAACTTGCAGCGAAGGCTGCCCTTGACCTTGATGTATCCGGAGCCTTTCATGACCACTCCGCCCTGGACCTCGATGTTGCCCCCGGCAAGGACCTGGGCGTCCTCAATGTTTTTATGCACAATCAGGTGTTCCGGACAGCGCACAGAGAAGGTGTCCCTGACGGTGCCCATGACTTCCAGAGAGCCCTTGTTCAGCTTGATGTTGCCGGTGGACAGAGCCACATCACCGTTGACCTGCAAAAAGTCCAGAACAGAGACCTGCTTTTCCTGAAAAAGGACCAGGCCTGCCGATTCGGCCACGAGTTCTCCGGTGGAGGGGTCCAGGCGGACATTTTCTCCCGGCCCCAGAGGGCATTCCTTGCCGTCTCTGCCGGGTATCACGTTGCCGAACACGTCCTGTCCATCGCGCCCCGGGGTTGCCTGGTGGATCCTGCCCAGGACGGTTCCTTCTGCAACAGAGCGGTAGACGCTTCGCTCCCGGTAATCAACCCTGCGGGTGACGTCGGAATCGTCAACTTCTTCCTGCTGCAGTGAAGAGGCCAGCTCAAAGTAACCGTTGCGGCCGTACTTTGCCGGAGTTCCCCTGGCAACCACGGCTATCTGGGGGGACTGGGTTTTGTGAGCGTTTTCCAGGGCTGTCTCAATGGCGTTTTGTTCCACCATGCTTTCCGCAACTTTCATGTCAGTCAGGGCTTTGAGGAGCTGCTCAATCTGGATTTCCAGCTCATAATAGTCCCTGGGGAAGATAATGCTGACTATCCGGCTTTTCTCGCCGACAATGCGAAAAAGGGGCTTTACATCTATTTTTCCGGGATCCATCTGCACCAGGCCGTAACCCTTGGCCAGAACTCCGCCGGACTTGGAGTCCAGCTTGCAGCCAGAACCCAGAACCATTTCCTGGTAATACTCCTGATCCAGCTTATGGGGAGGAACAGGGCGTCCAAAGACGTTTTTTCCCGACTGGTCCTGTTCAGCCCTGGCATAGACCCCTATCAGGGTGCCCTTGAACACCGGCAGTGAGAGATTGCCCCTGGGCTCGAAAAAGCTGGCCCCTTTTTTGCGGGGCATGATGCCGGTCATGATGGTCATGTCTTTTATGGGCGAGCCGGACCATGACCTGAGCAGTATATTGTTCAGCAGGCCTTCATCGGGTTTGAGCAGGACGTCGAGTCTTGCCAGTTCGGCATAGATGTCCTCCAGGCTTAGATTTGACTGGGTTCCCGGAGGTGGGGAATAGTTTTTGACTTTGACACTCATGCGGTCTTCTGAAACCACAAGTTCCAGGCCAGAAGAACCGGCTGATCCGTCCCTGTTGTCCGTCATGCTTCACCACTCCCTGATGCAGGTGGCAGATATTCGAATCTATTTAGACAGCGCTTTTAAGGAAAGCAGGGGACAGTCCCCGTGCCACATGTAAAGCGTTGACCGGATACATTCCCGCAGACTTTCTGTAGACGCATCTTATCTGGGCAGAAAACGCTGCAGCATATCCCTTGCTCCGTTTTCCTGTTCCTCATTTTCAGGGTCCATCTGGTCCATCAACTGCTGCAGCAGGCCTTCGCCCTTTTCCCGCAAGAGGTCGCGTACTATATCCTCAATATCCAGGCCGACACTTACGTCGTCAAAGGGGCCGCGGATGCGCAGGGGTATTCCTGCCTGGGGAAGGGCATATCTTTCTTCGATTTCTTCTTTCAGTGCACCGGCAAGGGTCACTCTGGCCCGGGATTCCAGGTAGGACTCCGGAAGGTCTAAGCGCATGTCTCCGGTCATGCCCAGGGCAGGAGAGTCAAGCTCCAGATCCTGGGAGGAGGCGATGCCGGATGCTATATCAAAGCTGCCCTTGAAACTGGAAAACCTGGTTGTTTCTTCATCGTCCCTGCTGGGTCTTTCTTCGCCAAAGGCCGCAGCAAAGCCGTCCCGGATCATGTGGTCCAGGTCCATGCCCCGGATGGTCCCGTCGCGTACTTCAATCCGTGCCTCGCCGAAAAGGTTTTCCAGGAACAGGTCGGTGTTTTTTCCGAAGGTCTTGAGTTCACTGTCCAGTTCGGCAGTGCCGGACAAAAAGTCCTTTTCCGCCACGTCCTGCAGAAGAGGTTTTACCTGCACATCCCTCAAGGAGCTGTCCATCTCGATATGGGCTTCATCCTGCACGTCTTTCAGGGAAAGAAGTCCCTCAAAAGTGCCCTGGTAAAGTTTTGCCGTGAGCGGAGATATGACCATCTCCCCGTTTCCCGAAGTTATCTGTGCGCTCAGTTCGTCGATTACCGCCTGGTAAGCCTTGAGACTGGTCAGCTTTATTTCCCCTTCCAGGGCGAGATCGTGCAGAAAACCCAGGTCCATATTATTTTTATCGTCATTTTCCGGATTTGAATTAGGGCTGTTGCCGGGGTTGTTGCCCGTCTCAGAGTTTTCCTCCGGTGGAGGCATGATGCGGTCCAGGTCCAGATTGTCTCCCTCCAGGTCGATTCTGATCTGTGGGACGGCGTCCAGTTCACGGGCACTTATTTTTCCGCTAAGATCGGCGTCCAGTGCCTGGATGGATAGTTCTGAAAATTCCATGCTGTTCGCACCGAAGGCATAAACAATGTCCCCGCGTATCCGGGCGTCTTTTACCGGTTCATGTAGAGGTTCCCCGGAAAGATCCAGATCCATGTCCAGCTCTGAAAGCCGGATGGATTTTTCTTCTCCCTGCAGCAGGGCCTGTGTGGTGAGGCTGATTCTGCCATCCAGCTCCGGGCTGAAATTTTTGAATTTCATGTCCGACTGCAGATCAAAAGGCTCGTCCTGCCTGATACGTTCTGTAAGGAGGTCGAGGTCTTCAATACGGAAGTGAACATCTGTACCCATATCTTTGTAGGATATGTTGGAGTCGGTGATTTCAAGCCCGGCGATGTCCAGGGCCGGGATGAAAATGTCTCCGGAATCCTGCTGTGCAGGCTCGTTTTCCCCTGCGTAAGCAAGAGAAGAGCCAAGCATAACGCCTTCTCTGGATTCCTCCGGCCTGGAAGCGATCCAGTTGGGCCGGCCCTGGGCGTCTTTTACCAGGTCCAGGTTAAGACCCTTGAGGACCACACGGTCCATCTGAACCTGGCCCAGAAGCAGAGGCCATACTTTGAGCCGTATCTGCAGGGCTTCAACCGAACCCAGGTTTTCGTCTTCAAAATCCGGTGGATTGGCCACGCTGGCCTTTCCTACATCTATGCCCAGCCAGGGGAGAAAAGAAAGCTCAATATCTCCCTCCAGGGAGACCTCGTAGCCTGTGGCATTGTAAATGCCTGCCTCTACCTCGGGCTTGTGCTTGTTGAAATCAACTATGTGCGGCAGGATGATAATGGCCAGGATAATCAGGAAAAGAAGAATGCCCACAATGGCCAGGGTAAGTTTGATTGTTCTTGCCATGGTTGATTACCTCTCTTTTAATGACTTGTCGGTGTCAGGAGTATCTGTTCAGCTTTTTAAGGAAATCAGGGGACAGTACCCAGGCCTTGTGCCAGTAATCAACACCGAGGACCCCCTGAATGGTTACAAAAAATTAACCGCCGGACCGGGCTTTTGAGCCTTTCAGGAAATTTTGGGCCGCAAAAAATACCGCCTGGGCGGACAGTTACATACAGCCTGAATACAGTATTAAAATACACTGCTTGAATTGGCAATCCCAACGTGGCCCGCAGCACTGTATTTTCCCCGGGTCAGAGCTTTTTTCAATGGTAATCCGGGGGACGGTTTATATTGCCTGCTGCAGGGTGATACAGGCTTTCCAGCATGGAATATTTGTGCATGTCTTCCTGAACCGGGGGGTACTTGTTGGCCTGGTATTCTATCTCCTCTAAGTATTCCCTCCAGTGGTCCAGGTAAAAAGACAGGGCCCGGGCAAAGTTTTTTCCAACCAGTCCGTCCACCAGCAGTCTGCTTATTCTTTTCTGCCTGAAAAGAACATGCTGAGACAGCAGGAAGACCTTGCGCTCTTCACGGGTCATCTGTCTTAGAAGCAGCTTGAGCACCCCCTTGGCCCGGGGCTGATACATCCAGAAGTACATCAAATCCAGTGCGTTGACTATAATAATATTTACCATGTCCCGCTTTTCGTACTCAATGGTAAGCATAAGTTCCCGGGTGGATTCCAGCAGGTCCAGGACGTCGTCCATGGGAAAAAGCATTTCCAGCTGGGCGTAGGTGTCAAAAAGGTGCTGCAGTTTGCGCCGATAGTCCATGATCCTGCGGCGGATATACAGGGCCCTGTCCGCAAATCCCTCGATGATGCCGGCCACTGTGTCTGAGGCCAGTTTGGATATGATGGTGGCCCATTGCTGCAGGATGCGGTCCACGGCGGCCACACCCATAAAGGCCAGGATGCCCCCGGCTAACCAGTTGAAGACCAGGGCCAGGGGAATGGCCAGCAGGCTCCTGAAAAAATTGCCGATGACAGCGGCCCGGGGCAGCCCCCGGAAATAGTTGTGTGTGGAAAGGTACATGCCGTTTACCAGGGAAATGGTGGCATAGACTATTACCGGGTGGGTGGCCACGGTGGCCCCGAATCCCTGGTCCAGGATGAGGGTCTTGAGGATGAAATCCAGAAGCGGGACCGAAAAACCCGTATACATCAGGGAATCGGCAAAACGGTCCCAGCTGACAAAAGTGCTCCACTTGGCTAAGGAAGGCCTGTTGATTCCCCCGCAGCCCAGAACAGACTGGATTACGTTTCGAACCCCGGTGATGCCGAACCAGATGACGGCCCCGAAATACATGAGAATCCACCACTCGTGGGTGAGCAGAAAAGTGAGAAAAGCCGGGATAAATCCAATGCCTATCTTGGAGGCGATCTTGATGCGGGTATTTAGATACTTAAGAGAGGCCAGGCCTCTGGTTCTTTTAGTTTCATTGTGCCTTCCGCCGGGACCGTCCTCCCCGGGGGAGTGTATCCCCCCCAGGGTGAAAATATTACTCTTTTCCGGGGACAGGCTGTAGTAGTCCTGCACGATCCATTCGCGCACTCTCTGGTATTCCAGCCTGTTCAGGGCCGGGATTTTCTTCAGAACCCTGGAGACCCCGGCTGAGAGAAAATTGTAGCGGGTCTTGGGGATATAAGTATCCTGAGTCAGGGATTTTATGCCCACGTCCAGTCTCTGGTGGTCATTCCTGCTCCCGCCCGCAAGCTGCCTGCGGGCGCTTCGTGGAAGCGATTCCGAGAGTATCAGGCCCATGCCGTAAACACGACCGGAACGGCCGGTGGAATCGGATCCGATGCACCCGTAGAGGGGACGGTTCTGATAAAAGGACTGCAGAGTGGATATATCGCAAAGTATTTCCACCAGCTTGTCCCGCCTGGAGGAATCAAGGCTCTGGCGCTCTTCAGCTTCGCGCACCAGCTGCCCCAGGTATTTTTTCAGTTTGATGACGTTACCGGCGTTGATGGCATTCTGCAGGTTTATGATCCTTTCCTTGTCGTGTTCCCGGCCCAGGACCTGGTTTTTCAGGTTCAGGATCTCCAGGTGAGTGATCATGCCCTTGCAGTCGAAAAGGATTTCAATGACGTCCTCTACCTTGAGGTCGCACAGGTTGAGGGTGATGTTGGAATTGGCATGCAGGCTCTTTAGTTTTTCCGCCAGTTCTTCCGGGGTCAGGGTCAAAAGCTCGGGGGGATCTTCAGTCTCGAATATGTCCGGAACGTCAGGGTTCTGGGAAGTGCGCAGGTAGTTTTCGATGATATCGTAGATGTCCGGTTCCTGGACCATGTCATCGGCTTCTCCGGAAGGATCCGGACTTTGCCCGGGACGGCTGTAACAATTTTTTGCCGCCAGTTCTGCAGAGATAAGTTCGTGGATGTATTTGCCCAGGTGGTGTACTGAAACCTGCCCCTGCCCCACGGATTTTAGAAAGCTGTTTTCGTCCAGAGGGGCCAGGTTCAGCCCCATCTCCTGGTTGATTGCCGGAAGATGATTGCGGTTGAAGGAATGCAGCAGGCGCAGGACATAGGACCTGGTCAGGCTGGATATTTCGCGGCCCTGATCCATGAACTGGCGGATGCGCGGGGAGCGCAGAAAATCTATAAATCCTCCGGAGTCGCTGAAGCCCCGGGGCACCCAGACCATGCGCACGGGCTTGTCTCTTAGCTTCACGGTGAATTCTATGCCCACCATGACCTTGATGTCCATGATGGAAGCCGCTTGCAGCAGTTCTTCGGCGGCTTCCCGGGGAACATGGTTGTAATAGATAACTGTGAGCCTGCGGATGCCTTTGATCCAGGCGTCCATAATAAGATGTGTGGGTGATTTTCTGCCGGTGGTGTTTACATCGTGGACATGCTCGTCAAAAGCCACCTGGTTCCACTCTTCCGGCATCTCCAGGAGATGGTATCTCTTCAGTTCCGAGCGGACCTTGCGGGGTTTGCCCAGAGAGACCATGGCAAAGTCCCTGGCCAGCTCCAGCTGTCGTCTGCAGTCGCCGTGGCTGCGGACCAGGTTTTTCATTATTTCCACCAGAACCCTGGCGGTGTTTATGCGCATGTGTCCGTGGGAAGTATAAAGGACCTCGTCGCGCAAAGAGCCCAGGGCGCTTATCCTGTCCTGTCGTTCCCCGCTTTCCAGGGATTCCAGGAGCTGAATCACGGAATAGGCTATGCGCTGCGCCCTTGGGGCGGCCATTTCCTTGATGCCGTGAGGGTGCAGATGTGGGGTCAGCAGTCTTTTCTGCTCGGGGTAAGTCTTGCGGGTGTAGACATCATTGACCATGCGCAGGAGATCGTAGTCGCTTTTATCAAAAAAAAGGGGTGATACGTTTTCCTGGTCGGGGCAACTGTGTGTGGATGTGTCCCGGGATGTTATATCTTGTATCTCTTTTTGCATGCCGTAAAAAATGAATAACTAAAAAACAGGTGTGGACTTGCTTAATAAAATTTTTTTCTTAAACTGAAATGTTTTTTGTAACAACTTTGCTAATCAAATCACAATCATTATTTCCAGTGTGTTGTCAAGCTTCAGCCGCTGATGCAAACCGGCAAATAGTCCGTTTATATGCTTTGCAGCAAAAAAAGGCCCTCCAGCTGGCTGGAGGGCCTTGATGTCGCTTTTGAAAAAAGTCAGCGATCTTTGTTCGTTACTGTTTAGAATCCGGGCTCTTCTCCCGGGTCACCGTAGGGATCTTCGCCTTCGGGCTGTTCATACCCTTCGGGTGCAGGCTGCTCGTAGGCATCGGGTGCTGGTTCTCCGTAGCCCTCGGGAGCAGGCTGATCGTAGCCTTCAGGCGGTGCCTGTTCTTCAAAGCCTTCTGGTGCGTCCATTTCCTGTTCTGGCTCGCAGCCCATGGAAAAACCAAGTACCAGTACTGCAGCCAGTGTCAATAACGTTCCTTTAATCCACATTTGCCGTTACCTCCTGAAAATCGATTACTGCATTCCTTCAAGGCGTTCCAGGAGCTGGTTCCTGAGTTCTTCATCCACCTGGGCTGCTTCCATGACCTGGTTGTAGGTCTGTACATCCAGCCCCTGGGCTTCAACAGCTTCTACCATTTCTTCACCAGCCTGCTGCTGCAGTTCCTGGGCCCTTTCAGGATCAGAGACTTCCCCCAGTTCCTGCTGGAATTTCTCACGCACATCCGTCACTGCCTGGTAGGCATCAGCAACCTGGTCCAGTTCGGCATCGCTGACATCAATGTCAGGAGCCTGCTGCTGCTGCATCATTTCCTGCTGATACTGCTGCTGTTGGCCTTCCTGCTGGTATTCCTGCTGGGCCTGTACGTTCAGGCCGAAGCCGAGGATCAGCATTACCGCTGCTGCCAGACTGAGAACAATTGAACTTTTCGTGCTAAACATTCAACCCTCCAAATAAATAAATTAATTGTTGTGCCGCACTACCTGTGCAGCAAAGAAACACATAAAATATTTAAAGCAAGTGGTGTGCCAGTCTTGCATTGAGCTTGCAGGCAGGCTGCAGGCAATGGCTGAGAGGATTTTTTGCAGATCGTGGCCGGGCTGAGTGTGCCAGGGATGCAGGTAATTTATGTGTATATATGACACATGAGACGGTTTTGTGCAGGGTGCAGGCGTTATCCGCTCACCTCTTCTCCCAGCCTGCGGTAGAGAGTACGCCTGCCTATGCCCAGAATTGATGCTGCCCTGCGCTTGTTGCCCCCCACTTTGTCCAGCACGTGCTGGATGTAGCGCTGTTCCACCTCGGATAACGGGGGAAGGTTCTGGTCCTGGAACAGCTGCTGAGAGACATGTGCCTGACTTTCCTGGGAAGAGGACTGGTTGTCCCGGATGCGCGCCGGCAGGTGCCTGGGCAGAATTTCGTTGCCGTCGCAGAACGTTACTGCTCTTTCCACGGCATTCTGCAGTTCGCGTACATTGCCCGGGAAATGATATTTTTCCAGGATGTTCAGGGCCTGTTGTGAAAACCCCTGTATTTTTTTGCCCGTCTGGACGCAGAATCGGCGCAGGAGTCTTTCAGCCAGGAGTTCCAGGTCTGTTTCCCGCTCTCTTAAAGGAGGAATCCTCAGGGTGAATGTCTCCAGGCGGTAGAAAAGGTCTTCCCGGAAGTGGCCATGGCGGACCTCTTCTTCCAGGTCCCTGTGGGTGGCGGCCAGGATACGCACATCCACCTGCTCTTCCTGGTTTCCCCCCACGGGACGCACTTTGCCGTCCTGCAGCAGGCGCAGCAGTTTGGCCTGCATGAAGAGGGGCATTTCCGAGATCTCGTCCAGAAGCAGGGTGCCCCCGTGGGCCTCGGCAAAGAGTCCCTGCCTGGTTTTGCTGGCCCCGGTGAATGCGCCGGCCTTGTGTCCGAAGAATTCGCTTTCCAGGAGATGCTCGGGAATGCCGGCGCAGTTGACCGCCAGAAACGGGTTCTGAGCCCTTTTGCTTTCGCCGTGGATGGCCCTGGCCACAAGCTCCTTGCCTGTACCCGACTCTCCCAGGATGAGCACCGGACCGTCGGCCTGGGCCACCCTGGTTATCTGGTCGAAAAGAAAGCGCATGCACCTGCTCTGGCCATACATGTCATGAAAGCTGTCGGAGTTGAGCAGGCTTTTGATCTGCTTGACTTCCAGGCGCAGGGCGCGGTTTCGAAGCACTCTCTCCACAGTAAGAATGAAGTGATCCAGATCCAGGGGTTTGGTCAGAAAATCCTCGGCTCCTGCCTTGAGAGTTTCCACGGCTCTGGATATGGTCCCGAATGCGGTGATAACAAGAAAATCGGGCTGATTATCCGGGAAGTTGTCCCGGACTTTCTGGAGAAATTCAAGTCCGTCCATACCGGGCAGCCTCAAGTCGCTTACCACAAGGTCCGGGTTCCAGGAGTTCATCATGGAAAGAGCCTCTTCAGCACTGGAACACCAGAATGCTTCAAGGCCGTTGTCCTGGACCTCTTCGGTGAGAAGCTGCCCCAGTCCCTTATCATCTTCAACAATAAGCAATTTGCTGTTCTTTATCTGAACCTGGTTCATGGTCTTTTCCCTGGGCCGGCTTCCCCGGTTTTTTGATTAAGAAAGAGGGAGCCAGATGCGAAACATGGCTCCGCCCATATCGCTTTGCCCAACCTCTACATATCCGCTGTGCTCTTCAGCGATGCCGTGGACCACGGCAAGGCCGAGCCCTGTCCCCATGCCCACGCTTTTTGTTGTAAAAAAGGGCTCAAACAGTTTGGACTTTATGTCCTCCGAAATTCCGGGGCCGTTGTCGTCCACCTGAAACCAGGCCCATCCGCTGTCCTCTCCCCAGGAGATCCGGGCAAGGGCGTTTGAACTTGATTGCAGGGCGTTTTTCAAAAGGTTGACCAGAGCCTGCTCTATGCGGGTGGGGTCGGCCTTGATGTGTATTTCCCTGTCCGGCTCCTGGATGGATAGCTCATGACCGGTGTTCCTGGCCTCTTCTTCCGCTGAAGCATGGGCGGAACGGGCAAGCTGTTTCATGGAGACATTTCTTTTCTGCTGTTCGTTTCGCCGGCTGAAGTCCAGAAGCTGCCTGATGATATTCTCCATGCGCTCCACTTCCTGGCGGATTTCCTGCATGGTTGCATTGAGCTCGGGGGGAAGCCCCTTTTTTCTCTGGGCTCTCTGGGCTTTTCCGCTGACCACGCTTAGAGGGGTTCCCAGTTCGTGGGCCACACCGGCGGCAAGCTGTCCCAGTGCAGCCAGTTTTTCAGCCTGCCTGAGCCTGGCCTGAAGCTCTTCCTGGGCCTGCCGGCGCTCCCTGATTTCGGTTTCAGCTTTTTCTATGCTGTCCAGCATAAAATTAAAACGTTCTCCAATGGTCACTATTTCCCTTGGGCCCTGGGGCTTGAACCTATGCCTCCTCTCTCCCCCGGCGACCCTGGACATGCTCTGGGTCAAACGGGTAAAGTATTTTCCCAGGGCTTTGTGGTGGCCGTATAAAACCAGCGCGCTCATGAAAAAGACAGCCACTCCCAGTCCCATAACCCCCTTGGTCCTGATGGCGCTTATGTCCTCTTTGAAGTCGCTTTCCCGCCGGGTGAGCTGCAGCAGTCCGCTTATACGCCCGCCGGAGTCTGTAAGGGGAACAAAATAGGAGTAAACCTCCCGTCCCGCTACGTGGCCATATTCACCGCGCCTTTCCCCTTCTGCGGCCAGTTCCGTCAGCTTGTCCTTTTCCGGGTCCGGGTCTGTTCTGCCGGCTGAAGCAATCTCCTGGCCGTCCTTGTCATAGACGTTTGCGCTGTATACCCTGCCGATGGCAAAGGCCGACTCCAGGGCCTGGATCATGCTGCCCTCACGGTCGCGTTCCAAAGCATGGCTTAAGGGCAGCTGGATGGAACGGGCCACCAGTTCTAAGTCGTTTTGCATCTGCTGTTCCACCTGCCTTTCCAGAGCGTTTAAGACCAGGTAGCCGGTAACGGCCAGAATGCATGCCAGGGGCAGAACGACGTAGACCACCAGGGCCAGGCGCAGGCTGAAAAGTCTGGAAAAGGAAGCTATTTTTTTAAACATATTATCTTAACCTTGCGTGACTAAAATTGCACATGTGTCAACTTGTATCCTGTTTTTCCCGGCAGGACAACCTTAGTTGATGAAGAAAAAAACATCTTGTTCTGGTGTCGCAGGTTTGGGTGTCAGCCAAGAGCAGGTTGTGGTTGTTTGGAAATAAAAGGTATAAAATTTTTCCAGGTGCTGTCCAGATGTGACTGTAGAAAGTCTTTTTTTATGCGAGGCGATTGACAGGAGGACAAAAATGCATTCTTTATGCCGAGTCAGCGGCCTTTGGTCAAGCAGCTGTTGACAATGGGGGATTTTGGTGGAAACTGTTTTTTATTGAAGGGTACTGATAATTACAAAAATACAAAAGAGAGCATTTTCTGTTGACACCTTTAATCAGATACGTGGCACTTCAGGTGCCCGGATTTCTCATCGCCCTGATTCTTCTCATGCATGCAAGGGATCAGGAATGGATCAGTGTAAGTACCGTGGTGCTGGTACTGGCGATCCTGGTGTTCAAAGACGTGATACTCTACCCTTTTTTCAGGAGAGCCATGCAGCCCGGGCACACGGACATGGTGGCCAGGCTGCACGGGGAGCGGGCCAGGGTTGTCAATACCCTGGACCCCGAGGGTCAGGTCAAACTGAAAGGCGAGATCTGGAACGCAAAAAGTATCCACGGCGAGCCTGTAGAGGCCGGGTCCTGGGTCAGGGTATCCGGTCACAGGGGGCTTAAGCTTCACGTACAAAGGTGCCATGAATATGACTGATAAAGCAGGGGGCAAGCAGTGGCGAACTGGCTGAAAAAAAACTGGTTTATGGTCGGCCTTGTGACGGCAGTGTTTCTGGCCTGGCTGTTTCCTGAGCCCGGAGCCAGGGGAGGGGTGCTTCAAAGCGAAAACACTACCAGGCTGGGAGTTGTCCTTATATTTTTCTTCCAGGGCCTGACTCTGTCCATGGCCGCCATCAGGGACGGACTGATGCAGTGGAGGCTGCATATATTCGTTCAGGCTTTTATATATGTGCTTATTCCCCTGGCTGCACTGGGGATGATACTGGTGACTTATCCAGTGCTTTCTCAGGATATGCGCACAGGATTCTTTTTTCTGGCAGTGCTGCCCACCACCATAGCAACCTCGGTAGCCTATACCTTCATGACCAAAGGCAATGTCGCCGGGGCGGTGTTTAATTCCAGCCTGGCCAACGTGGCCGGAATACTCATCACGCCTTTGTGGGTCAGCGTCTGGCTTCAGGCCGGAGGGGTGGCCCTGCCCCTGGGGCAGTTACTGCTGGATATTTCCCTGCTCCTTCTTGCGCCTTTTGTGGCGGGACAGTTGTTAAGGCCCTTTGTATACCGGGTGGCGGACGCCCTGAAAAAAACCTTTTCCACGACAAGCAGCCTGATCATTATTTTTATTGTCTACGCGGCATTCTGTAACTCATGGAAGGACGGCATCTGGGAGGAGGAAGGCACAAAAGCAGCACTGACAGCGGGTGCAGGTTCGGTTGTCTTCCTGGCCCTGGTCCTGGGTCTGGTTGTGCTGGGGATAAGAATTGTCCGTTTCGATCACCAGAATGCCATGGCCGCCCTTTTCTGCGCTCCTCAGAAAACCATGGCCGCGGGAGTACCCATGGCCAATCTTATCTTTGAAGGCCATTCCGGTCTGGGGGTGATTCTTCTGCCCCTTATGTTTTATCACCTCCTGCAGCTGCTGGTGGGAGGGATGCTGGTGACTAAGATAAACGCCGCCGGAAAGTAAGGGGGCAGAATTCAGAGGTCAGGGGTCAGAAAGCAGAGGTCAGATTTCAGAAATCAGATGTCAGTAAAAAAAAGAGTTAGGTCACGCTGACCACGCGATGCGCGAGGTTGATTCCTGAATTATTCATTTCCAGATTTTTTACAGGTTCATCAAGTAAAATATGAGGTGATAAAAATGAAATATGCACGCAGTTCCTGCATGTATTCAGCTGTCTTTTTTTTCTTGCTGCTGGCCTGGGTTCCGCATGCCTGGTGCTCAGACCTGGAGGAGGCCCACGAAGCCTACAGAAGCGGGAACTGGCATGAGGCTGCAGAGCTTTACAGGCCTCTGGCTGAGCAGGGCTGTGACGAGGCTCAGAACAACCTGGGAGAGCTCTACTCCAGGGGATCAGGTGTAAAACAAGATTATGACCGGGCCATGGAGTTTTTCTACCTGGCTGCAGAGCAGGGTAATGCTTACGCCCAGACCAACCTGGGTCTGCATTATTCCCAGGGTCTGGGTGTCAGGCAGAATTTCGCCCGGGCTCATAAGTGGTTTGAAAAGGGAGCAAGACAGGACAACTTTGTGGCCCAGAACGCCCTGGGGCTTTTTTACCTGCACGGCAGAAATTTGGAAAAGGATTACGTCCTGGCTTACAAGTGGTTTTATCTTTCAGCACAAAAAGGTTTTGACCAGGCCCAGGAAAACAAGCGCTGGACTGCTTCCAGGCTTTCACAGGAGGACCTGGACAAAGCCCGGAAGCTGGCCCGGGAGTTTGAGCCCGGGTTTGAATCCGGGGATAATTAAATGGTAACCAGTCAGGGGGTGCCAGGAACTACAATTGAGTACCTCCTGTGGAAGATGTACCTGCAAGAAGTCAACCTGAAGGTTCTTCCCTTCTTGATATCCAGAGTACGGCGAAAGCTGTGGCGTTGGCTGTGGCGGCGAGCAGGCAGCAGGCCACGATGCCCAGTACCGGGGCGATGAGTGCGCTGGCCAGGACAGCTCCCAGGCAGGCCCCGAAAAGCTCGGCCCCGTAAATCCTGCCGGCGGAATGTTCCGGCCTGCGGCAGAGCTTCATGAAGCATCCGGCGGCCAGTGGGAAATTGACCCCGTTTATGAGCCCGGCGGAAAAGGTCAGGGCTGAGAACAGGGCAAAGATGAGCCATGGCGGCTGCACTGCAGCAGCAAGGGGCAGGGCTGCGCCCATGAGTCCGGCCAGAAGGGCCATGATTCCCTGGACCATAAGCAGGGTGCCCAGGGTGGTCCTGCGCGGACCAAGGCCATGGGAAATAAAGGCTCCCAGGGCCAGCCCCAGCATGAACATGGCCACTATCAGTCCCACCAGTTCGTAGATGAAGCCGTATATATTCTGAAATGAAAAAAGCAGGCCCACCTGCAGGACCATGGTGGAAAGACCCGTGCTGAAGGCTGATCCGGTCACGGCAAAAGTGGTGTCCGGTCTGGTGCCGGTCTTTGCCCCCAGGAATCTGAGAACACAGGCCGCCAACAGTGTCGCTCCCGCAAAGGGAAGGATCCACCATGGCTGCACGTGGAGCAGGTGCTTGAGTATGTCTGCACCGTCTCTCCTGGTGAGATCGCTTATGTGCATGAGAGTGTAAAAGTAAGTGATGGGCCGAAAGTCGGTATTAAGGAAGTACCGGTCCTGTACCGGATCCAGGTCTTTCTGGGCCCTGGCCTGCTGCTTCACCGGCCCGGGAGAAACAGGTACCGACGGCGGTCCTTCCAGGTGTGATTCCGGACTCCTGCCGTGGTGGCGCACCACCCAGTTTACCCTTCTTAGCTGGGACTCTTCCAGCAGGACCTGGTAATGGACCGGGGAGAATCCCTGGGCTTCAATGCCGCGCTGGGTGTAGCGCTCCTGCAGCCGGGCCGGGTCCACTGAAATCTGGTCCGAATCATCTGAGGCAAAGTAAAACATGAACCTGTCTCCGGCCACCAGGGTATGGGAAAAGACCCGGTCCAGGGTATGGAAAACAGCCGTGTTGCGGTTGGCTATGGCTGTGCCCCGCAGGTCCGGCGTGGAGGCCGTGCCGGCTACCAGGACCCCCTGGGGGTTGAGGGATTTTCTGGCTTCCTCAAAGAACTCCCGGGTATAGAACCGGTTCATGGCCGCAGTGCTTGGATCAGGGCTGTCCACAATGATCATGTCGTATTCCTGGCCGGCTCTTTTGACGAAAAGGCGGGCATCGGTGTGCATGAGATTCACCCTGGGGTCGTCCAGCACCTCCAGAGACCCGGGATGGACGTGAGCAGCAGCGGTCTGGACAAGTTTTTCATCCAGCTCGATGTAATCAATTTTACCCACCGGGTGCTTGAGTATCTCGGCCAGAGTGCCCCGCAGCCCTCCGCCTATAAGCAGTACACGTTCCGGATCCTGATGCTGGACCATGGCCAGGTGGGCGAAGCTAACCGCTTCCTGCCCCTCCAGGCCGGGAACAAGGGTTTCAGGTCCGGCTGTGCTGAAAATCAGGTGCCCGCTCTGGAAAAAACTGTACTGGTCCTGGCGTTTTAAAACCGCGATATTGCCGTGCTTAGATTCGTGGGTGTCCACCAGCTGGTGCTGTGGTGCGGTCTGTTTCCATTGAATCTGATGGGCAAAGCGGTCCAGGTGATCCAGGGAGAAAAAGAGCAAAACCGCGGCTGCCAGGACTATAGGAACTGCTGCCAGGGCACGGGGCCTTAAGCTGGGGCGCGCAGGTACTATGAGCATTACCGCAGCCAGCATAAGTGCGGCAACCAGCATGGATGTCTGAAAGGGATTTAAAAGGTGAACCAGGACAAAGGAAAATAATATGCCTCCGAGCATATTGCCTGTGGCCTCGCCCACGTAAGTCTTACCTGCGCCTGTGGTGTCCAAGCTTTTGTCCCTTTCCCGCCATACCCTGGACAGCAGCACAAACTGCGAGCCGGTCAAAAGGCAGACGGGCGCTGTGACAATAAAGCAGGAGACCAGCATCTCGGGCAGGGTCAGGTATGCACCGGGGAGGACATCAAAGAAACCGCGCAGGGTTCTGATGGTCAGGATGGTCAGGGGCAGCAGAAGAAGTACTGCTGCTGCAGTGGTTTTCAAAAGAAACACCGGACGGCCCCAGCGGTCCACCACCCGGGCTCCCAGGCGGCTGCCCAGGCCTACCCAGGCCAGCCAGGCGGACAGGATAATTCCGATGGACAGCTCGTTGCCGTGAAAGACCATCAAGAGTTCCCGCAGAAGAAGAACCTGGCCGATCTGGGAGATGACCCCCAGCATAAGTACGGATATGAGGTGGTATGGGATTCTTTGTTTCATGATTTTTCACCCGGGTATCAGAATGAGAGCAGGCGAAGAGTGTGCTGAACAGTTACATGCAAGGCATGATACTTGAAGTATTGTGGATTTGTAAATGCAGGGGAAGTAGAATCAGATCCAGTCATCCTGCAGCTCAGGCGCTGGGAAGGCTTGAAAAAAGTTTACAGGAGGTTGTAATTATTTATCCAGCAGGTGTTCCAGAAAATCATCGCCCTGAAGGCCCTGGCGCACTGCTGAAGCGTCAATGTGCTCGGCCCGGGCCAGGTATTTCCTGGCCAGACTCTCTTGGCCCTGTTTAAGGTAAGCCCTGGCCAGATCACAATATCCTTCAATCTGCTCAGGGTGCTGGTGGATTGCTTCTTTAAAGGCATCCACGGCACCGGCCGTGTCGCCTTTATCCAGATGGGCATAGCCCAGGGCGTTGTAACCGTTATAGACCCCGGGGTCGATGGCTACTGCGGACTCCAGTATTTTGATCCGTTGATCCGGATCATTTATTTGATAACTGGCAACAACCCGTTGCATGGCTTTCTGGGTCTTTTGCATCTCCTGCTTCCAGTTTTCCTCGAAATCCTGAAACTCGCGTCTTAACCTGCGCAGCCTGGTATATTCGTTTATGGTTATGAACAGGACAATAGTTGCCAGCAGGGCAACAGTAACACTTAATGTTGTCACCAGAAAGGCCGGGCTCATGGAGGATGCGAGAGTTTCATTCATTAATGGCCTCCGGGGAAGACTGCTTGGGTCCAGGTTGTTATGACTTGTCAAGTGGCAGTTAAATCACACTCAAGTCTTACATTAACTGGTCCCGGATGCAAGTTCATGTTTTCAGTACGGTTATGTAAAAAAGGGAGCGATTCAGCAACCATTTTTCGCTGGAAGGAAATAAGCATCCTTGCTGGAAATGATTAAAAATTATTTTTTCAAAGTCAATAGGCTTATGTTTCAGGCAGTCCTGCTGGTTTTGGTTGCCGGCCCCTTGTGCTTTCAGGGGCCGGCAGGCAGGAGGTTGGAGGAGGTCGAAGGCAACAAGGAGATGGTTGCCTTCAAGGGAAAATCGGGAATTTAAAAAACTACATACCGGTCGCACTCGCCGACCATTTCAGCGTTGCGGGCCTGGGTGGCGAAGTCCCTGAAGCTTACTCCGGGAACTTCCCCGGAAAGCTCATTGGCCCGAAAGCTTACATCGCAGACGGATATGCGGTTGGCCTTGCCCACCAGTTTTGCAAAATCCGGGTCCTGTGTCAGCATAACGCTTTTTCCGGTAAAAAAAAGCTGGGTTTCCAAGCCTTTTTTATATGCGGCCTCCACCAGGTTTATTACCTGGTCCAGGTACTGGTCCTTGCGCACCAGGATGCCAAGCTTTTTTTCACCGGATGCACCCTGCTGTGTATCATTGCTCATAACAGATAATCCTCCCTATTCTGAAAAAAGTTTTTCAGCCTTGCTAAGCACCTTGTCGCGGATGCTTTCTTCCATGGAATACTTGAGAATCAGCAGGTTCACTGCTTCTCTTAAAAGTTCGGCCTCGTCCTTGTTTCTGTTTTCTTCCAGCTGTCCCAGGGCTTCGAATATCTCCTGAACATCAGGGCTCAAAGCTGTGCAGATCTGCCTGGATGATCCTTCATGGCCCCGGAGGGAATCGCTTTTATCAGAAGTCTTTTCTGAATCCACCCTGGGAAGCCGCTGCAGAAGGTCGTAGCACTCCATTATTTTTTCCATGCAGTGCTGTCGGAAGTACCAGGCCCCCAGGGATTTGACTATGTTCCTGGTGGCCTCGATCTGATCCGGGGGGAGATTTTCCTTTGCCACGACCTTTTTGGCGGATTCCAGGGCACTGTCATAGCAGTTGCAGCGCTGAGAAACCATGGCCGAAGCCAGATCTTTGTCCATATCCATTTTCAACTCCTTGGGCTTTGGCGGAGCAGATTGCCGCCGATGCCGAGAACAGAGGGTATAAATTCAGTTTCAGATTCTTTTACCACCAGCAGATGACCTTGTCGGCCTCAAAGATCTGCTCCACGATTTTTTCCCAGTCCGTGCCGGGCTTGAATGTTTCCACCGTCTGGCAGTTGTTGTCCCTGCAGTCGGCATCTACGATGTATCTGGTAAGCTCATCCGGTTCAGATTTTAAAATGTGCAAAGTATTCATGTTCTTCTCCACGAGGTTTTCGATTCCGGGTCCTTTAATATCAAGCACTGCCTTCTAATGTCAGGGCCGGGCTGCGGATCCTGTTTAAGCCTGTCCGGATCCGCAGCAAAGCATCCCTGCAGCTTTTAAAAGGGAATAACTATGTCTGATTTTTTGACCAGTTCGTAGATCCCTTCTTTGTCAATGGGCTTGAATTCGTACTTGTCCACATTGGCCTGGTTGTTGGAATAGCGTTCTCCTTCCATTTCATCCAGAAAGCCCATGTTGTCCTCAAAAGCCTCATCCAGCTGGGCTATTTCATGGTCCAGCATGACCATGTTCACCCCGGTGGCATGCAGAAGAAGTCCAAGGCTGGTGCGCAATCCCTCGTACTGCTGTTCCGGATCCCGGATAAGCACGGTTACTTCCTTCATGGTTACCCCTTTTTGATGTAGTAGTTGGTTTTGCCCTCGTCTGTGTCCTGCATGCCCAGGAATTCATTGCCGTCCTTGTTTCCGAACTCGGGGATATCGTTTTTGGATCCCGGGTCAGTTCCGATTACCTGCAGAACCTGGCCACTTGACAGCTCTTTCATGGCCTTTTTGGTTTTAAGCAGGGGCATGGGGCAGCTCAGCCCGCTGGTGTCGACAACCTTGTCTGCATTGATAGTGGAAGTGTCCATAATGTCCTCCTTTAGATGTTTTTAGAATATTACAAATTTTTCGCTTTTTTCATTCCAGATGGCCCAAAGAGCCCAGGCAACGGGGATGAGTACGAATACTGCGAGGGCCAGGGGCCAGCCGAACACGTCAGGCATGAATACTCCCGATCCCAGCCAGTCCTGGACCTGGAAGCGTTCCAGAAAGGCAAATCCCAGGGAATTGAACAGGGCAAAGGATACAACAGCAATGATAAGCTTTATATGCCCCTCACCAGCTCTCCATAGTGATCCTGAACCGCAGCCTCCTGCCAGAAGCATGCCTATTCCAAAAATGATGCCCCCCAGAAGACTGCCCAGCCAGAAGGGATGAAATACACCCATGGTTTCGGGCTGGATCCAGTTGTACTTGATTACTGCCGAACCCATACCGTAGATGAGAAGGCTCAGCGCTATGGCCCTGACCATTTCAGCATCCCCGGTCATAAAAGGTTCTCTGAAGGCCCTGGCGAAGCACAGACGGGCACGCTGCATGGTGATGCCGATAAGTGCACCGAAGAACAAAAGGCCTCCAAGTACTGTTTCTCCCTGCACGGAATACAGGTAGAATGCTGTTAGAATAAGCACCAGGACCAGTCCACCGGCAAAAGGCGATATTTTCCCCCAGTTTATGAACGCCTTTCCCGGCATTTCCCTGGAAGGGGGAGCTGCAGTAAACTGTTGGGGCACGTTCATCATTTCCCAGATTAAAATGCGAAGGCCGATGTAGGCCCCAATGCCCAGCCCGATCATCATGGCATAGCCGCCCATGGAGAACATGCCGATGGCATTGTAAAATCCGCCTATGTTGCAGCCCGAGGCTATGGCCGCCCCGATTCCCATGAGCCCCCCGCCGGCGATACCTTTAAGGTACTCATACCAGGAGGAGTTCCTGAGCTTGAACTGCCCGGCCATCAAGGCTGCGGCCAGCGCTCCCAGTACCAGGCCGATATTGGACATGGACATGTTGCTCATCCAGGGTTCAGTGGGTCGTTCGGAATAAAGGCCGATGAGATAGAAAAAATTGTCGCCCCAGTTTCTGAATCCACCGGTGATTCCCCACATGCTGTCCCAGAGAAAAATCATGAGAGCCAGGATTGCCAGAAAGACAGCCGCCAGCCATATGGGCCAGCTGTTCTGGAAAACCTTGATGTACACTTTCCTTGCTTCCTCGCGGAAGCTGCTCCAAAAAGTGGTTGCCACAACGGGCCTCCTTTTGGGTTTAAAGGTTTGTCAAGCAGCCTGGAAGGGCCTTTTCCTGAAGCCGGATAATTTACCTACAAATTTAGTCTGCTAATTAGCAACGATCATGCCATGGGTTTTGAGGGTGAGTTTATGGCTATAAACCGTGATTTTTTGTCAAAAAAGTTATAAAAAGTGTTTAAGGTGATGTTTAATGATTAAACAGTTGTATAAGCGTGTATATGCAAGGAGGCAGCAGCTTGCAGTTTTTGGGGTAAATACCCTTGCATGGCTACTGGTTGTTATGCAGTGGAGGCTGTCACAATCAACTGCTCTGGACGGGGAAAAGGAGAAATTTATCCTGCTTAAGCTGAGCACTGCAGAGAAACTTTGCGTGCAGCCCAGGAGATCACTTTTCACGAAGAAAATAACCATTAAGGGCATGAAGAGCATGAAGTTAAACTTTCGTTGTAGTGTTGAATAGAGAATTTGCCATGCAGGTGAAGACCGGGCAGGTCAGGGATGAGGTCTTTGCGGGTGTATGGTGGATTTCCGGGAGCAGGCTTTTCAGCTTTTTTAAGCCATGAGCCTTGCTCCCGGGAATCAGGTTATAAGGAGGAGGTCGGTGTTATTCGATTTCAAAACTGCCGTCTTCACCATAGGATACGTTGGCATCCAGGTAGTAGACATCCAGCTCAGGGCGCTGATCCTGAAAGGTGAAGTAGGCTTCACCGCTGCGTGCGCCGGTGGCGCAGATGAGGACAATGGGTTTTTCGTCGTCGAACTCATCCATATTGGCCCGGATTTCATCCACATTCATGCGCTCGGCCTGGGGCAGATGGCCGCGGCTGAATTCGTCCTCGTCTCTTACATCAATAAGGCGGATGCTGCCGGGATCAGTCTCCATAAGTTCCACAAAGAAGTCTTCATCTATGGATCCGGGGAATTCCCCTTCTTTAATGTCCGAAGGCTCGGCCGCTTCTTCAGCTTCAGCCACTTCGGCTTCATCAGGCTCTGTAATGTCTTCGATGGTCCACAGCTTGTAACCCTGGTCAGCCCAGTGCTCATCACCTTCCGGGAAAACTACTACATTTTCGTATCCCATTTCTTCCGCCTTCCAGGCGGAGTCGTGGCTGAGACGTCAGGCAGGGTTCATGCAGTAGAAAATGAGAAGGGTTGACTTGTCCTCGGGAAGGACATCTTCAGCTTTTTCTTCAAATTCACCGTCAGGCAGACTCACGGCGGTAGGAATGTGACCACGGTCAAAACGGGGGCGCTTGGGCCGGGCATCAATGAGCATGACGTCATCCCGGGGTTCTTCCCTGAGCACATTGTCTGCTACAATGGGTTTGACAAAATCAATGCCTACGAAGGTGTGAAAGGGATTGGGGACATCTGTTTCCACTTCAACAGTGGGGATGGGTTCTCCGGGTTCATACCCGGCGACATGCCTGGGTTCATCCTTGACGCAGCCGGCTGCAAGAAAAAGAGCCAGCGCAAGGATAAGCCCGGGCAGGGCCAGTTTTTGGAGCCTTTGGTACATGAAGCACCTCCATGGGTTTAAAGGTTAGCCGGTTGAGCAGATGATTCTGTTTACATATGATTAAGCAATACATGTGCCATTTTTGCGTACCTGACTTTTTTTGTCGGGATATGACTATGGAGGTGGTCATTTAGAGCGAACCACCCCCGACCCCTCCTTAACCAAGGAGGGGAGCAGATCGTGCTGCACGCATAAAGTTACAGATCTGTGTGAGAGTAATATGCTGAAATAATTTCTTGGAATTGCAGTTATTTGTAAGCACTCATTAGGGTACAGATAAACATTAGAGTGACTAGAATAGGAAGTGGTCATTTAGAGCGAACCACCCCCGCCCCCTCCTTAACCAAGGAGGGGAGCAATCCGTGCTGAGCGTATAAAGTAGACAGATCTGTGTGAGAGTAATATGATGTAAATGTCTACTCAAGGGTGATTAAACACCTGTATAAATAATTGTTGACAGCCATCCGGGCAGCTTTTTCAAGAGCGGGCAGGATGGTTTGAGCCTGCCCTGAGTCCGTCCCGGAGTCGTCAGGCCTTTTTATGCTTTTGCGTATTGAAAATACCGGGCCTGGTTTTGTCAGGACTTGTGCTCAGTCTTTCTGGATAAAATAGCTAAGGGTATCCTCGTCTGAATGCTCCATACCAAGAAAACTGCTGCCGTTGCGCAGACCCAGGTCAGGGATATGGTCTTTTGAACCCGGATCAGTACATATGATTTTAACTGTCTGACCGGATTTCAGAGAGTCCAGGGCTTTTTTGGTTTTCAGCAAGGGCAGGGGACAACTCAAGCCTCTGGCATCCACAACTTTGTCGGCGATTATCCGGGGGGGGAGTTTCATGAGCAGTCTCCAGTTTGAACCGGTTAAACCGAACAGTTGATTTTAATAAGCCCGGAAAAATCAGGAAGTCCTTCCAAGCAGCTGCAGTAGATCCTGCATTGCCTCGGCGGTATTTGCAAAAAAAGCAGCACCCGGTGCATCCGCAGGTATGCGCTGCATGAATTCCTGGATCCATGGCAGCATGAAATTGCCTGAGAAGTCAGCAATCTCCGCGGCTGTTTCAGGGTCAGGATCCTGCAGGTACAGGCTCATCAAAAAGTAAAGATATTCCAGTTCCAGGCAGAGATGATCCACAGGCTCACCAGGGTTTTGGGGTTCCAGACCGGCCTCGCTGAGCCTTTTTTGCATTTCCAGGGCCGGCTGCTGCATCAGCAGCTGTTCTTCTCCATGGTAGCAGGAATGGTACAAAGGGGCGCTGACTCCGCCGTGAGTATTTATAAATGTTTCTACAAAGACGCTTTCCAGCTCCTGTAAAGTCTCAGGCTTCTGTCCCCGGGACTGGATTTCATCTAAGTATGCGGCAATGCGAGGAGTGCCTTTGAAGACAACGCCCTGCAGACCGTTCCATACAGAAATGGAGTTTTCCCAGAGTTCTTCCCAGTTTTTGCGACCGTCACGGCTCCAGAACACCTGAATCAGATGCTCTACGGCCTGCAGGATCTGCTGCCGGCCGGCGGAGTCCAGACCGGTAATACTGCCTGGCAGGATGTTGTCATTGCTCATGGGGTCTCCACCATCTCCGGATACTTTTCCTCCCAGGCCATGATGCCTGCCTTGTAGCGGTATATGTTTTCATATCCAAGACGAACGGCCCACCTGGCCGCAATGCCGCTCTGCACTCACCTGAAGCTGCGGCAGTAAAATATGATTCTGCGCTCCTTGTCTTCGCCCGTGGCGCTTATGAGCTGTTCTTTTTTACCTGAATCCAGGCTGCTGCGTTCAGCGGGCCGGAAAGGGACGTTTACTGCACCTGGAAGGATGGTTGAATGCTTGAATTCGTATTCATAGCGGTTGTCGATAACTGTCATCTCCGCTTCTTCTTTGTAGAGCCTGTGCAGTTCTGATGTGTCTATGAGCCTGTAGCCTTGTTCTTCAGCCTTTTTTTCGGCGTCTTCCCACCAGACTTTTTCTTCTGCGGCATGAAGGGGGTTTGAAAAAGCCATCAAGGCCAGGACTGATATTACAAATGAAGTGATTCTGGAAAATTTCATGGCTAAGCCCTTTTTCTGGCAGCCCTCAGGGGGTTGTACCTGCAGGAAAGGCAGTCGCCTTTCCTGCAGGGTTGCCGGATGTCGTCGGCAAGGAGGTGTTTTATGAGCCACAGCCGCCGGAAGATTTGCGGCAGCTGTGGAGGATTCTGCTGCTATATCTTGTCTTTTATCTGGTTGTACCAGAGTTCATGGTGATGTTTGGCATAGCTTTCAGGGACCTTGCCGGTGAACATGGATTTGAATGCCGGTCTTTCCTCCCTGGAGATGGCTGCCATATAGATGTGCACGATAAGTCCGGCCAGGGCCAGGGTGGCAAAGAGATAGTGGATGGTCCTGGACCAGGCTACGGGTGTCGGGTTGTCCAGGACCATGGTGGAAAGAAACATGATAACCCCGGTGACAATAAGTATGGCCCCGGCAATGATGGATATCTGGGCAAAGAGCTTCTGCCCGGCATTGTAAAAGCCCTGGGGCGGAATGTCCGTAGTCATGCCCAGTTTTTTGAGCATCTTGTCACCCATGGTCAGCTGGATATTTTTCTTGACCATCCAGGTCATATCCCGGGAAGGGTTGAGAGTGAAGGCTTCCTTTGCAAAAGCCAGGCTCTCGGTAATGCGCCCCAGGACGTAGATTATCATGACTATGGCCCAGAAAAGGCCCAGGTACATATGCACATTCAAAAGCATTTCCGGACTGCCGAAGATGGTGCGCATCATGGCCGGGTACCAGCCTCCCAGGGGGTTCCAGTGCTCGTTTATGAGCCCCAGCCCGGTGAGGGTCAGGGTGATCCAGCAAACGGCATTGAACCAGTGAATGAAAATGCCGCCTTTATCGTGGCGCGGAATCATTTTTTCCTGCATGGTATTATGCCTCCTCCTTTTTTTCATCGTGCCCGGAGGTCTCGGAGCCCGAAGTGATCTGCTTTATAAACATGACTGCAGCGCCCAGTGCTGACAGCCCTACAGCCACCTTGAACAGGGGGTTCACCAGACGGGTCATGGTGGCATGGGCTGCGGGGTATTCAACTTCCCCGGGCCAGTCCATGGGCTCGGTGTCGGCCAGGTAGTACATATTGGGATCGGTGTCCTCGGGTTCGGTGTTTATCTGGACCCACTCTCTGTCTTTTAGCAGGGTAGCTGCTTCACTCTCGGAATCGTTGATATCCCCGAAGACCCTGGCCTTGGTGGGACAGGTATCCACGCAGGCCGGCTGCAGTCCCATGGCCAGGCGGTCCTGGCAGTAATCGCACTTGTCCGGGACCCTTAAGGTGGGATGGCGGTACCGGGCTGAATAAGGGCAGGCCACCACGCAGTTGCCGCAACCTATGCACATATCCTTGTTGATCTGGACAATGCCTGTTTCCTCTTCTTTGTACGTGGCCCCACTGGGGCAGGCGTGCACGCAGGTGGGGTTGTCGCAGTGCATGCACCCCCCCGGTTGATAATGGGCATAGGTGTTCTTGCCCATGGAAAAGTCAGGAGACTTCTCCTTGATCCAGTTACGCCAGTAGCCCCGTGGAAGGCCGTGCTCCACCTTGCAGGAGGCCATACAGGCCTTGCAGTCGATGCACACCGATGAGTCGACGACCATGGCGAATTTCTTTTTCATCAGCTCACCTTCCTTACGTTTACAAAGGTCTCATGCATGGCCATGTTGGCGCAGATTTCATCATAGGCATCCTCCTGTATCTCTGCGATACTGGCCCCTTTCTGGTAAATCTGGCTCATCTGTGGAGACAGCGAGCCAAATCCGGTGACCATGTACACGGTCTGCTTCTCAATTCCTCCATCAATTTCCAGGCGGAGCCTGCCCTTGCCCGAACTGCTCTCTACTTCCACCAGGTCGCCGTCTTCAAGACCCAGGCGTTGTGCAGCATCAGGGTTCATGTGCAAAGTGTTCTCCTCCATGAACTCGGTGAGCAGTTCGTTGTTGGTCCTGCTCTGGGTAAAGTAAGCCGGCCGTCCCACTATGAGCCGGAACTCGTCCTTGTCCGGCATCTGCGGTGGATTGTAGACAGGCATGGGCTCGATTCCCCATTGTTCGTAGCGCTGGTTGTAGATTTCCTTGACCCCGCTCAAGGTCTTCAGGGGATCTCCGGCATAGATGCCGTAAGCCTGGCTGGGATTGAAGTAGATCCCGTCCTGGCGCATGATTTCCAGGGCTCCTTCCAGGTCTCTAAGCTGAGCTTCGCGGTATTCGTCCATGGTGAAATCAAAATGCTCTTCCAGGTCCATGCGTTTGGCCAGTTCCTGGAGAATCCAGAGGGGAGGCCTGGATTCGAACATGTTGTCTATTACCGGGTCGCGCAGGAAAGCGCAGGCGCAGGCAGAGGAACCCTGCAGTGCCGTCACCGGGTCTTCTCGTTCCAGGAAGCTGTTGCCAGGCAGAACAATGTCAGCATACCAGGCGGTATCGCTCATCATGATGTCAATATTTACGAAAAAGTCAATGTTTTCAAGCATTTTAATAGTTTTCTGGCGATTGGCCCCGGTCTGCAGAAAGTTGGTCTTGAAAGAAAACCAGCCCCTGATGGGATAGGGTTCCTGCTTGATAATGGCCTCGCGCAGAAGCTGAAAAGAACCTATGTCGCTGAACAACCCGGGAACCTGATCGGCATCCGCCCGGTCAGGCGGATTTTCCGGGTAGAAAGGCGGAGAGTAATCCCAGCCTCGGACCCCTACTTCCCTGGTGGCCATAAGCCCTCCAGGGCGGTCCCAGTTGTCCAGGAGAACGTTGGCTATGGCCATGGCCCTTCTTATCTGGGTGGACTGCTTGTAATCCGAACTGCGCCGTCCAGGGTAGACCATGGCTCTGGGAGCGGCTTCAGTGATTTCCTTGGATATGCGTTTTATATCCTCGGCCGGGATGCCGCATTCCTTTTCCGCCCATTCAGGAGTGTAGTCCTTGATATGCTCCACGAACTTGTCATACCCATGAGTATTATCCGGGCAGCAAAAGCGTTCGCCCTTGACTATCTCGTGGCACATGGCCAGGAAAAAGGCCATGTCAGTGCCCGGTTTGATCTGGTGCCACTCATCGGCCAGGGCAGCGGTCTTGGTGAACCTGGGGTCTAAGACAACTACTTTGCAGCCGTTCTTCCTGGCTTCGACGAGATCCGGGGTGTCCGGGGTCATTATGGCCTCCAGGGGATTGGAGCCGGCAATGATTATATATCTGCTGTGCAGTACGTCCGCTGTGGGCACCTCGCCGAAAGTATCCAGGTAGGCCCTGTTGCGGCTTAGCAGGCACAGGGACTCGTGATTGGTGAAGTTGTAGGAGCCGAACACCTCAGCGAACATCTCCACAAACCTGGACTGGGCATCCACTCCAGGGGTAAACATGATGCCGCACCGGGAATACTCGTCGGCGATTTTCTGCATCTGTTCCGCTGTATGGTCCAGAGCCTCTTCCCAGCTGATTCTCTCCCACTTGCCTTCTCCGCGCTTGCCTTTGCGCTTCAGCGGGTGCTTCAGGCGGTCCGGGTTGTATACGTGCTGAATTCCGGCGTTGCCTTTGGCACAGATCATCCCCCTGGATTTGCGGCAATTGGGATTGGGGTCCAGTTTTTTTATGACTCCGTTCTTTTTTCGGGCGATCATTCCGCAACGGTTGAAGCACATGTCGCAGGCCGTATAATGAGAGGTGATATCTTTGTCCGGACGAGAGCCTGCGGCATTTGCCCCGGGCACCAGCCCCTTTACCAGCGGGCTCTGTATCCCGGCTCCCACAGCGGCAGCAGCCATGGAAGTCTGCAAAAACCTCCTCCTGCTGATGGGACTCTTGCCGTCTTTCATATTTGCTCCTTCATTGAAGTTGTCGCTTGAATTATTGTAAGCACTTAAATTTTCTGTGCAGCATTCACCCGGAAGCAACATGTTCTTCCGGGTGAATGAAGTAGACTGTTAACCGCACCTTTCAGGAGTGGGAGAATCTGCTGCACCCTGATGCAGGTAGGTTCCGATGTGGTTGAGTTCGTCTTCGCTGAGATCCCATTCATCGTAGCAGGGCAGAGCCTCAATGTCTCCAAAGACCTCTTCCCATTCAGCCTGGCGTTTGGCATCAGGGCCCAGGTATTCCCCGGCTGCACCTTCCTTGGTGGCATCTTCCATATGACATGGGCGGCACTGTTCACGGAACAGGAAACGTCCCTGACGCGGATTGCCATCGAACATGGCCAGGCCGATTCCAACCTGGGTTGCAAAGATTGCCCCTGCCATAGCCAGAATAATCAACTTTCTCATAACTGCCTCCTTATAATTTTGGATCTTTTGGGTTGCATGGTTTTACTTGAAAAAACGTATTTACAGGAACTCTACACTCTCAGACTAGCACTAAGTGTGCCATCCGGCATTTAAACCAATTTGGCTCAGTTAACAAGTTGTTTTTGCATGCTTATTAAAATAAAGAGTCAAGGGTTGTGTTGATGAAAAAAAATATATATTTAAACAAGTGATTAATCACGGACCGGTGATTAATCACGGACCAGTGACGGCAGTATCGCCATTATCAGACGTCTGACGTGGACGCCTTCATGGACCACCGAAGCCCCCTGACAGGATCTGAGCGGTTCGGGTGCCGATTCTTTGCCGCCCTGTCTGTACAGTTGATTGATAACCAGTATGATCTTTTTGCCGGGGAAGGAGTTATAATATGCTGAAGAATCAACGTGTCAATATTTATTGCAAGGATATAGTGGAAATAATGCAGGAAGGGCTTCTGGTGGTGGCTGAGGACGGCACCATCCAGATGGTCAACCATGCCCTGGAGAACATTACCGGATACTCCAAGGAGGAGCTTCTGGGCCAGCCCTGTTCCATTTTCAAGTGCGATGCCTGCAAACTGCTCAGACAGGCCTCCAGCGGTGCCTGGTGCAGGCTTTTCGAGCGCAAGGAGCAGGTCAAGCGAAAATGTCACCTCATGCGCAAAGACGGCTCTTATATCACGGTTCTCAAGACTGCAGCTGTTCTTTCCGACGACCAGGGACAGACCATGGGAGCAGTGGAAATCGTGACTGATATTTCGGAAATGGACAGGCTGGACCGGCAATTGCGCCAGCTTACCAGGACCCTGGATGAGGAGTCCAGCTTTCAGGGTATTGTAGGGCATTCCAGGCAAATGAAAAACCTGTTCGAGCTTGTGGAAAAGGCGGCCCAGAGCGATTTTCCTGTTTTTATCTGCGGTGAGTCGGGTACCGGCAAGGAACTGGTGGCCCAGGCCATACACAATCTTAGCCCCAGGGCGGAGCAGCCATATATTCAGGTCAACTGCGCCGCTCTCAACGAGTCCCTGCTGGAAAGCGAGCTTTTCGGGCATGTCAAGGGGGCCTTCACCGGTGCCCTGCAGCACCGCAAGGGGCGTTTCGAAGCAGCTCACAAAGGTGATATCTTCCTGGACGAAATAGGAGATCTGCCCATGGCCATGCAGGTCAAGCTGCTGCGCGTACTGGAAACCAAGACCTTTGAGCGGGTGGGGGACAACCGGACCATTTCCGTGGACCTGCGCTTTATAACCGCCACCAACAAAAACCTGCCGGACCTCATAGCCAGGGGAGGTTTCCGGGAGGACCTGTTTTACCGCATAAACGTCATCCCTATACACCTTCCTCCTTTGCGGGAAAGGAAAGAAGATGTGCCGCACCTGGTGGATTTCTTCATCAAGAGGCTTTCCAGAAAAAACAAGAAAAATATCCAGGGGCTGAGTCCTGAGGCAATGCGCATATTTATGCAGTATTCCTGGCCGGGCAATGTCCGGGAGCTGAAAAGCGCCCTGGAGTACAGCTATGTTCTGGCAGAGGGTGACAGGATACGCTCGGAAAATCTTCCGGAATATTTAAAGGACGGTGGCAACGATTTCCAGGCCGTAGACCTGCCCCCTGCGCCTGCAGAAAATCTGCAACAGCGCCAGAAACAGGAACTCATTGAGGCTCTGAAGCAAAGCAGCGGAAACAAGTCCCAGGCGGCCAGGCTGCTGGGGATAAATAGAGTTACGGTCCTGAACCGCATGCGCAAGTACGGCATAGATCTGCAGCGCGATGTTGTTTATTAAGAATTCGGGGATTGGGGGATTCGGGGATTGAGGAATTGGGGGATTCGGGGATTGGGGGATTGGGGGTTACCAACTCTTAGAGTTGATCTTTCCTGGGTAATAACTCACCATAATATCGTAACCATTCAGTACGTATTTATGCGCCAATCCTGTTCCAGCAGAAAGTTGATAAGGTTTTTGTGGACGATACCTTTCCGGCTTAAATCGAACTTATCAAGACTCAATACCATTTTAGGGTAATTGTCCTTGATCCCCAGGAGTGCTGAAAATTCCCGTTCTGCGACATTCTGATCAGGAATCAGGTATGCAACCTGGATATATATCCTTTGCGACATTTTTTCCGCGATAAAGTTTATCTCTTTTGCATCGGACTTCCCGATACGCACGGTGTATCCTCTTCTTAGAAGCTCAAGAAAAACAATGTTTTCCAGAATCTGGTTGATATCTCTCTGGTTGTTTCCGTAGATGGCTTCACGGAGACCGTGGTCGGCCAGGAAGATTTTTTCCTGGAATTTCAATATCCTTTTGCCCTGTACGTTTTCGCGCGGTGTCAGGTAAAGAAGGCATGCTTCCTGGGAATAAGATATGTAATTGTACAATGTCTCCAGGGAGATCGCTCTTTTTTCGTTTTTTAGATATTTCATGATATTTGAGCCTGAAAACGGGTTTGCAACATTGGCGAGAAGATAGGAGAGGATTCGCTCAAAAAGCTCAACATCACGAATGGCATGCCTGCCGATAATATCTTTCAACATGATGGAGTTGTAGATATCCTTGAGATAGTCAAGTGCAGCGGTTGCATCAAGGTTGTTTTCATAAAGAAAGGGCATGCCTCCAAACCTCAGGTAGAGATTAAATGCTTCTTCCACAGGCAGTTCCGTCTGTTTTTCTTTCTTTATTTTCATTATTTCCTGGAAAGAAAAGGGATAGACTGCAACCTCGATATATCTGCCGGCAAGATATGTGGCCAGCTCTCCGGACAGCAGTTTTGAGTTCGACCCTGTAATGTAGAGATCACAATACAGATCGACTCTCAAAGAGTTGACCATTTTTTCCCAGCCGGCCAGTTCCTGGATTTCATCGAGAAATATATAAGCCTTTTCGCCGTGGTTCCCGCTAAGATGCCTGAGTTCCTGATAGATACTCATGAAATCCCGATTAGCATACGCCATGCTCTCGAAATTGATCATAATGATTTGATTTTCCGAAACTCCGTCAGCGATTAATTCCTGCTGAACAAGTTTCAACAGGGTTGACTTGCCTGAACGGCGAATACCGGTGAAGACCTTTACCATGTCCTTGTTGATAAAGGGCCTGACCCTGTTTATGTAGGTTTCTCGTTTAATCATTCTCATCACCTCGTAAGAATGACAATATCTGGTCATAGCGTAAACTGCAATGTTTTTCTCGAAAAGTTTACGTTATGGCGAAAAATTGAGACAGCCCTTTCCCAGGTACAGGGAGGCAGGAAGTATGAAAGTGACTGCGTACCAGTCCGGGTGGCGATGGGTGCCTTAATCCTGATTCAGGCAGGGGTTGAAATAACCGAAATCAATCCAGGGGCATTCTTTTTTCAGCCTGGTCATGAAGTTTTTAAGTCCCATCCCCGGTCCAAGGGCCCTGTCCCCGGCCAGTTCCAGATATATATCCGGATCCAGGTTCATGTTGCGCATCTGGATGAAATCTATTCTGTGGTCCTGGACGAGACCGGCGATTCTCTCCATCTGGTCCTCTGTATCTGTAACCCCTGGAAAAAAAAGAAGGTTAAGGGAGATGAACATATTGTGCTCCCTGGCCAGGGATATGCTCCGGATTACGTCTTCAAACCCGTATCCCCTGGGGCGGTAGTACATATGGTAGAATTCCGGTTCTGCGCTGTTGAGGCTGACCCGCATGGAATCCATACCGGCCCGGGCCAGAGGGGGGATAAATTCCGGCAGGGAAGCGTTGGTATTGATGTTTATGGTTGCAGCCGGAATTTCCTGTCTGGCCTTCTGCAAAGCCTGGATAATTGTTCTGGCCCGGGTCAGGGGCTCGCCTTCGCAGCCCTGGCCGAAGGACAGGATGGGTCGCTTTTCCTTTCTGCAGTGTTCCAGCATGACTTCTTTTATCTCCCCGGGAGATGGAGTGAAGTCAATGCGGGCCTGTGTGGCCTGCATGCCGGAATCGTCTGGCTGATATGAAATGCATCCAATGCAGGCGGCGTTGCACTCACGGGCTGTGGGCAGCGGGGCTTCAAAGCGTCCCAGGGCCAGATTCCTGGCGGCTGGGCAGCAGTAGTTCAGGGCACATCCGGCCAGGTGGCTGATGAGCCTGTTTTCCGGGTATTTGCGAAGCAATTCCCTTGCCCCGCGGGTGATTTTGTCCTGGGGGATGTCGCAGAAGTTCTGCCTCTGGTCCTTGTCCACCTGCATGGCGGATATCCAGAATCTGTCCCGGAAATATCCCACCGCACCGTAAGCGTAAAGAGGCAGCCTGGGAGCACTGTCTTCCTTTGCATAAGCGGCCGTGGCACAAAGGGTGTGCCCGGGACTGGCGAATCCGGCCAGGGCCAGCCCTTCCATGACCTCCACGTTCCCGGTTTCCGGGTCCAGGCCCAGGGCCTTTCTGCCGGGAAGCAAAAAAAGATCGCTTGACTCCGGCAGGGGCATCATCTCGTCGGGGCGTGGCAGTGCTAGCTCTCTGCCCCGGCGTACAAGCATTAGAAGCCCCGGTTCATCGTATATCTGTCCCCTGGCATCAGCGTAGATCAGGTGTGGAGTTTTTGATGAGGGCATGGCTTGATCTCAGGACGGCCTTTTATTTCGCAGCAGGGGCTGGTCAATGCCCTGTTCGCCGAGCTTCTGTTTGAAGCTGTCAATGTTCGAGGGGGTGGTTTCCACCTCGATAATGACCCTGTACCAGGGTTCTTCTCCTGAAAAGGTTCTGTTGATGGAGGCGGAAAACCCTTCCTGATAAAGGCGCTGCTGCAGGCCCCCGGCACGTTCCATACTCTGAAAGGAGCCCACCTGAAAGGTGTATACGAAAGACTCGGCTTCTGCCTCTGTTTCTGGTTCCGGTGCCGGTTCCGGTTCAGGCGGCAGGGCAGCGGTTTCCAGGGGCTGTTCCTGAGGGGATTCAGTCACAGGGGCAGCCGGCTGTTCCTGCGGGGATGGATCTCTGGCAGGCTCTGAGCGCAGGCGTTCGTGAAACTCCAGTTCTTCAGGACGTAGAATCCTGGCCTCTTCCTGTTTTTTCTCTTCCTGGGGCATGATCCTGGAGATATCCGGCATTACGTCTTCGGGATTGTAGCCGCGCCCTACGAAAACACCCAGGATAAAAGCCCAGACAATGGCCAGCAGGGCAAATCCGCCCAGAGTAAGCGTCCTGCCCGGGGTCAGCTGCAGGCTCAGCCTGGACTCCTGCTTTTTTTTGTTCTTGGTGTTTCTGGCAGCCATTGTTACATCTTTTCCGGGGCATGGACTCCCAGGAGCTTCAGCCCGTTGGAAAGTACCCTGGCCGTGGCCTGTAATAGCAGCATGCGTGCGTGGATGAGTTCCCGGCTATCAGCGTTTAGCACTGAATGTACTGTGTAGTAGCGATGCAGCAGTCCGGCCAGTTCGCGCAGGTAGAAACTGATGTGGTGCGGGCTTAAGTTTCTGGCCGCAGCCTGGACCATATCCGGAAACATTTCCAGCTGTTTCAGAAGATCCAGGTCTTCCTGGGATTCCAGAAGGTGCAAAAGGCTTTGAGGCTCAGGGCCTGTGTCTATCCCTCTTTCAGCGGCCTTTGCAAAGACCGAGCATATCCTGGCATGGGCGTACTGGACATAAAAGACCGGGTTGTCCATGCTCTTTTTCTTGACCTCTTCAAGGTCAAAATCCAGGTGACTGTCACTTTTGCGGCTAAGGAATATAAACCTGCAGGCGTCCACACCCACTTCTTCCATGACCTGGCGCAGGGTGACGAACTCTCCGGAGCGGGTGGACATGCTCACCTGCTGACCGGCCCGCAAAAGATTGACCAGCTGAACCAGGATGACCCGCAGGCTCCCGGCGGGCCTGCCCAGGGCCTGGACAGCAGCCTGCATCCTGGGTGCGTAGCCGTGATGATCGGCCCCCCATATATCTACAACTGTTTCAAAGCCGCGGTTGAACTTGTTGTGGTGATAAGCAATGTCCGAAGCAAAATAAGTCAGAGCCCCGTCGGATTTTTGCAGTACCCGGTCCTTGTCGTCCCCGAAGGAGGTGGACCTGAACCACAGGGCCCCGTCATGGATGTAGGCCATATCTTTTTCCTGCAGCCACTCCAGGGTCTTCTGGACCTCGCCCCGGTCAAACAGACCCTGTTCTGAAAACCATACCTGATGCTCGACACCGAAATGCTCCAGGTCTTCTTTGATGCCGGCCAGAATGCTCTGGACAGCCTTTTCCCGGCACAGGGCAATGGCGCTTTCCCGGTCCTGCTTTAAAAGGTCCCGGCCGTGTTCTTGATAAAGTGCCCGGGCGTCATCCTGCAGGTATTCGCCCTGATAATGATCAGGGGAAAGCTCCGCCTCCAGCCCGCAGAGCTGCTCGTACCTGATTAGAACCGAATCCCCCAGGACATACATCTGCCTGCCGGCATCATTGAGGTAATATTCAGTGCTTGCTTCAAAACCTGCAAAGCGCAGGATCCTGGCCAGGGAATCCCCCAGGGCCGCGCCGCGACCGTGCCCGATATGCAGAGGTCCTGTGGGATTGGCTGAGACGTACTCAACCTGTATTTTGTGTTTGCGTCCCAGATCAGAAGATCCGAATCCTTCCTGTTCCTTCTGGATGACGGGGATGATTGACTGCCAGAACGAGGGCTTGAAAGTGAAGTTCAAAAAACCTGGCCCGGCGATTTCTATACTTTGCAGCTTTTCAGCCCGGCCCAGCATCATGTCTTTGAACCTTGCAGCCAGGTCCCTGGGTTTTTCCCCGGCCTGTCCGGCCAGGAGCATGGCCAGGTTGCAGGCCAAGTCTCCGAAACTCTTTTCCCGGGGAGTTTCTATAGAGGCCTTGTCCGGCCACTTCAGGCCCAGCTCATGGACCACTTCCCGCAGGTGTTTTTCGACATATTCTCTGGCAAACATCTATTTTCTTCTTTTGGTTCTCAATCTTTTAGTTCTCAGGCTCAATGTCTTTGAGACAGGACAGGTTTCTGGCCTCAATACCTGCATCACGGCCCAGGATCTGGGGGATCATTCTGGTCAGGACGCCCTTGGGTCCCAGTTCCACGAACTGTTTTGCGCCATGTTCATGCATGTTTTCTATAAGCTGGGCAAAGTATACCGGGGAAGTCATCTGGGTGGACATAATCCTCCTGATTTTTTCCGGGTCCTGTTCCATATCGGCTGTGGCATTGAAAAATACTGGAAAGGCCGGCGTTTTCCAGTCCAGCTTGCGCATGACGTCTGAAAGTTCTTCGGCAGCCTCCTGCATCATGGGGCTGTGAAACGCCCCGCTTACTGGCAGGTGAAAAAGCCGGCCCTTTGCTTCCTGAACCAGGCTTTCCAGGCGCTGCAGGGCCTCTTTGTCCCCGGAAACCACAGTCTGGGTGGGTGTATTGTAATTGGCCACCAGAATCTCCTTGTCTGTATCAGTGGCCACCCGGCTGACCATATCTTCCACCTGGTCCTTTTTCAACTTTAGTATGGCTGCCATGCCTCCCCGGGAATGGGGGTCGGCCTCGTCCATGAGCCTGCCCCTGAGAGAGGTGAGTTCCAGAACTGACCGTGGTTCCAGTACCTGTGCGGCGCAAAGAGCACAAAATTCGCCCAGGCTGTGTCCGGCGCTGCAGGAAACATCCAGCCTCGATTCAAGGCGCATCCACAGGGTCAGGTTGACTGCGGTAAGAGCCGGCTGTACATAGCGGGTTGCGTCCATCTCCCCGCAGCCCTGATCCCAGAAAATTTCGCGCAGGGGATGGCCACAAGCCTGTTCGGCCATTTTCCATATTTCCATGGCGGCGGTGTCGCTTTCGGCCAGGTCCCGGCCCATGTTGGCCTCCTGGGAGCCTTGACCGGGGAAGAGCACCCCAGTAAGCTGCTTTGACATTTTTGACCTCCAAAATTCAGCAAACCTCAACACTTACTTTTTTGGGTTTAAAAGTCGAGGGGTTAAACACGGGTTTTTTGCATGCAGCTTGAGGAGTTAAGAGAGGAAACAGCAGCCCTGGGTTTTGAATTGAACCCGCAGCAGGTGCAGGGTCTACAGGCATATCTGAGCACCCTGGAAAAATGGAACAGGAGTGTAAACCTGGTTGGGCCGTCCCACTGGAGGGAGATCCTGCACAGCCTGGTGGTGGACAGTTTGTACCTTTCAGGTTTTTTATCGCGGATAGCGCATCAGGAAGATATCCGCAGCCTGGACCTGGGGGCCGGGGCTGGACTGCCGGGGCTCCCCCTGCGTCTGCTCTGGGATAAGGGCAGCTACTACCTCGTGGAAAGCCGGTTTAAAAGATGCGCTTTTATGCGCCAGGCCATTTCTGCCATGGGTATCCAAAATACATACGTGATTAATGGCAGGGTCGAGGATCTGCCCCGGGATATTCTGCCTGCAGACCTGATTGTAAGCCGGGCCTTTATGCCCTGGAAAAAGCTTCTTGCACTGACAGTCTCCATGCTCGATGTCAGGGGAAGTCTGATTGTGCTGAGCAGTCAGGAGGCCGAGGGCAAGGATCTGCAGGGTTTTGTTCTAAAGGAGCAGTTTTGTTACCAGGTCCAGGGCAAAAGGCGCTTTTTCTGGGCCTTGCAGAAGATGGATGACGGAGGGTAGAGAATCCCGACTAAACAAAGGCAGATTTGGTAGGAGTAGACAGCCCCCGTGCGACATTTGCCAGAATAAGAAGTAGACACAAGGCATTCTGAATAGTCACATGATTAGTTACAAACAGGGAAACACAGGCAATGTGAAATGACGGAAAACAAGGACACACATCTTTTCGGAACTGCTGCCCTGGTGGGGCCGCCCAATGCCGGAAAATCCACCCTGATGAACACTCTGGTGGGGGAGAAGGTGGCCATTGTCACTCCAAAGGCCCAGACCACCAGGAACCGCATCAGCGGGATCTTGAGTACTGACAGGTACCAGGTGGTATTTATGGATACACCGGGGGTAAACAAGGCCAGGGGCAAACTGGGCGAGCTTTTGAACCGCTCTGCCATGGAAGGGCTTAATTCCGCAGATGTAGTTCTGCTGGTGGTGGATACAGAGCTTTACGTAAGAAAACCCCATTTTCTGAAAAAGGACTTTCAGCCCTTCAAAAAAAGAGTCTCAGGGCTCTCCGGGGTGGTTGTAGTGTCCAATAAGATAGACAAGGTAAGGGACAAAAAGAAAGTTTTGCCGGTATGGCAGGAGCTGAGCCGAATGTTTCCGGAAAGGGAGATCCTGCCGGTATCTGCATCCACCGGGGAGGGAACAGAGATACTCCTGGAAAGGATCCTGGAGCATATGCACCCCGGTCCGGCCCTGTACCCGGAGGACCAGCTGTCCACCCTGCCCATGCGGTTTATGGTGGCGGAAATAATCCGGGAGAAGCTGTTTCTGGCTATGCGCCAGGAAGTGCCTTACGGTCTGGCCGTGGAAATAGAATACTGGAAAGAACAGGAAGACCTTCTGCATATCAGTGCCGTAATCTATGTCCTGCGGGACGCCCACAAGTCAATGGTCATCGGCAGGGGTGGAGAGGTGCTCAAAAAGGTGGGCATGCAGGCCAGGCTGGAAGCAGAAGCTTTGAGCGGGAAAAGGGTGTACCTGGAAACACATGTAAAGGTCAGGCCTGGATGGGACGAAAACCCGGGGTTTCTCAGATCCCTTGGGATATAGGATGAGACTTCTGACCTCTGGCCTCTGACATCTGACTTCTGGAGGTCAGGGAGGCGGCTTATTGTTGATTTATTCCTTATGAAATGGAGATACTATGCAAGAAACCCGCGCTGTGCGCAGGAAAAAACTGAAAAAGAACCTGGCGGAAAAGGATGTCCATGCACATCTTATCACCAGCCCGGCCAACCGCTACTATCTAAGCGGTTTTGAACTGCATGATCCCCAGTGTAATGAAAGTGCAGGGTGTCTTCTGGTTACCCGGGAAAAGGACTACCTGCTCACAGATCCCAGATACCTGGAAGAGGGCAAGGCTTATTTTCCTGAAGAGGACATATTTGTTTACACCAGGGACAAGTACAAGCAGATAAAGAGCTATCTGAACAAGACGGGCATATACAGACTGGGCTTTGAACCGCAGTGGATGAATTACGAGTTTTATGCAGCAATCAGTCAGGAATTTGAGATGGTGCCGCTCAAAGGGCTGGTGGAGGACCTGCGCTTTGTCAAGGATAAACGTGAGCTGGATCTGGTTAAAAAGTCCTGCGCCCTCAATCACAAGGTCTTTACCCGTCTGGAGCAGATACTTCGTCCCGGTCTGCGGGAAAAGGACATTGCCTGGGAAGCGGAAAAAATGTTCAAGGAGGAAGGTGCCAGCGAAATGAGCTTTTCCACCATAGTGGCCGCAGGCGAGCGCTCCGCTCTGCCGCACGCCTCTCCCGGCGACAGGGAGCTAAGGGATGGAATGCCCCTGCTGGTGGATATGGGGGGCAGGTATCAGGACTACTGTTCGGACCAGTCCCGTACATTCTGGATAGGTTCCAAAGAGGATGTTTTTTTCAGGCAGACCAGGGACCTGGTGCGCAAGGCCCAGGACCTGGTGATAGAGTGGATGGCTCCGGGCAGGTCCATCAGCGAGGCCTACCAGATAGTAAGCTCTTTTTTTGCTGAACACGGAGTGGACAGGCATTTCACCCATTCTCTGGGGCATGGCATCGGTCTGGAGACCCATGAGGCCCCAAGCCTCGGCCCCAATGCAAAAGGGGAGTTTATACCCGGCATGGTGGTCACAGTGGAGCCGGGACTTTATTATGCAGGCTGGGGTGGAGTTCGCTGGGAATACATGGTCCTGGTTACCAGAAGCGGGGTGGAGATCCTTTGAGCTTTACACCTCTTTTTTCCAGACGGGTGTACGTGGAGCTTGAGCGCAAAGACATAGCCCTTTTCAAGTTTTTGCTTGAGTCCATGGACAATCTGGCTTATATGAGCGTTGTGGACAAATACAGGGCGGTAGTGCAACTGGTATACGCCCCTGGCTCGGAGGATGACCTGGATAATTTTCTGGCTGCTGCCGGCCGGGAGATCAATTTGAAAGTAGTCTACAGAGGTGCATTGAAAAATGAAAAGAATTTTTGAGCACAACAGGTTTACTGCAGGCTCCAGACACTGGGCCGGTGGAAAAAATGCAGGCCGGGCCATGCTTACCTTGTTCATGCTGGCCTTTTTCTGTCTCGGTATGGGGGGTACCAGCGGCACTTTCGGGCCTGCTGCAGAAAAGGACCGGTTTTTCAGGGCTGAGATTAAAGATCGTTCCGACAAAAGCCATGAAGTGCAGGGCATTTTTGTCCAGGGTTCCACTTATCTTCCGGCCCGTACCGGCTCCGCCGAGGCCGAAGTGGATTTCGGCAAGATTGAAAGTGCCCGTTTCTATGTTCAGGATGACAGGGTTCTGGCCAGGGTGACCATGGTCAACCAGGAAGAGATGGATTTTTATATTCAGCCCCAGACTACCTTTCAAGGAAAGACTGACTGGGGCAGTATTTCCTTCAGGGCGGACGAAATCAAGGAAATAAGCTTTAAGTGATGCGGGACGGGGAATTTTTCAATACACAAAAGCCCAGTGTTCTAAACCTGGGCGGGGATACGGATATCTTTGTCCAGGGGGAAGCTGCAGACTGCTTTTATGTGCTTCTTTCGGGACAGGCCGATCTTTTGCGCGGTGAACAAAAGGTTATGCAGCTTGGTTCCGGTACTGTCCTGGGAACGGAAACCCTTTTCAGGCCGGACAAGGGTTATCTTTACACCGCCCGCACCAGGGGAGAGGCAAGGGTGGCCAGACATGGCTACCAGGAATTTCTGGACCAGGCCATGTCCGGACCGCGTCTCCTGCGCCGGGTGCTGGATACGCATATAAGGGAGATTGAAGAGCTCTGGCTGCGTATGGATGCTGCATTCAAGGAAAATCAGGATTATTATTTTCCCGGGGGCATCAAGTCCTGTGCCCCGGGGGAGTGGGTGATCCGGGAAGGCGACCGGGATGATGCGATATACCGCATAGTGTCTTCCGACCAGGGCCTGGAGGTGGTCAAGCAGGATAAAGTGCTGGCTCTTTTAAGAGAGCCGGGGGATTTTTTCGGGGAGATGGCCGCCATCCTGGGAGAGGCCAGGACCGCCGGAGTGAGATCCGTAGGCGAATCCGTCCTTGAGGTATACCCCGGTGACCGGCTGAACCAGATGATTGCAGACTATCCGGGCATGTCGGCGCGCATTATAAGCAATCTGGCCCAGCGCCTGGCCAGTACTTCCAGAGAGCTGGCCTGCGACTCCCAGGACAGTTGAGAACAGGAGCAATTCCTGTTTTCCCGCCTGTTGCCTGCTGTGTTTGTTATCCTGCCATGTGAAGAAGGGGTGTCGTTCTGTCATTTAAATTGGGTTTTAAGATTCATCATCTGATAAAACTGGTCAATCTAAGCGCACCGCTGCAATCCAGGGTCCGGGGGCTTTGCAAACAGGGCGTAAACTGTCTGAACAACGTAGGAAGCGTTAATCAAAACCGTTCAACACCGAATTTGATTCAAAGCATGTTATAGAAGTTATTCTGGTTTAAAAACTCGTGTATAGGTTTTGATTTACGCTTCCTTGGAGTGAGTTTTTACGTCCTGTTTGCAAAGCCCCCGGACCCTGGTGAACTTTACATTGGGTTTAACTTTTGACCCCGAAAAAACTACGGCAATTATCCCCGCATGTCATCCACAGTTCCCCGGCATCCATATCCTTTGACCGGGCCGCTTCCAGGGCCGTAAACACCATCAGGGCTGGCTCGTTCTGCTTGCCCCGGTAGGGCTCAGGTGCGATAAAGGGGCAATCGGTTTCCAGCATTAGCCTGTCCACGGGGATTTCTCTTACAATCTCTCTTAGCCGGGTGTTTTTTGCGAAAGTGATGCTGCCGGGTATGGAAATGAACCATCCGTGATCCAGGATCTGCCGGGCGGTTTCCAGGTCCTGGCCGAAACAGTGCCACAGCACCTTCCTGTCTCTGAACCCCATTTGTTTAAGTATCTCAAGGGTCTCTTCCGCAGCGTCCCTGGAATGGATGACTGCGGGAAGATCCAGATCCCTGGCCAGCTCCAGCTGGGTCCTGAAGGCCTGCCTCTGCTCCTGCGGACTGCTCTTATTGTAGAAAAAGTCCAGGCCGGTCTCGCCCACGGCCTTTATACGCTTATCATCACGGGCAAGGGAGTAAAGACGTCCGGATGTTTCTGTGTCCAGTGTGGAGGCCTCGTGGGGATGTACTCCCAGGATGTAAAAAATACCGGGCTGCGATGAGAAGAGTTCCCTTCCCTTCAGGTAGGCATCGGGTCCAAGAAATACCTGACCCAGAGTAGTTATCCCGCACTTTTTTGCCCTGTCCAGGACCTGGTCCAGGTTGCCGGCCAGGGTTTTAAAGTCCAGATGCGCGTGGCTGTCTGCGCCACCGGGGGGCAGGGCCATTTCCTGGGGAAGGGGCCTGTTCTTATTTTTGCCCATGCATCAGTCCTGTGCGCGTACGCCATTTTCCCAGTCCTGCACTGGTATGGCTTCGTCAATTAACATGACTGGTATTTCCTCCCTGATGGGATAGACCAGAGCGCACTCAGAGCATTTAAGGCCCTCCTCCTGGCCTGTGAGAGTCAGGTCTGACTTGCATTTGGGACAGGCCAGAATCTGCAGAATTTCTTTGTTCAGACTCATGTTTTTACCTCCGAAGCATCCAGGGGATGCAGATAGCGGTGAACATATTTGGAGGGCAGATACGCCCAGATCTTGTACAGCAAAAAGACACACACCAGGGAGAAAACCAACCTGGCCAGGAGAATGCCTGAAAGATCGGCACCCAGCAACAGCATGAGCAGGGTGTCTTCAATGAGGCTGTGGGCTATGCCCATGAGGGTCAGGGAGAAGAATACATCCCTTTGCGGAATCCGCCTGGTGCGCACTTCCCTGATGATGAGGGCCCCGCCGTAGGCCAGGCCCATGGTCAGGCCTACTATGGTGATGGATGCTGCTTCCCTGCCGATTCCAAGCAGTCTGAAAAGGGGGTTTAGCATCCAGATAAGTATTCTGGTGACCTGTATGTAATCCAGGAAACGGATTACAGCTACAAGGGCCATTATTATCAGGTAGATGACCCCAAGATTGCGCAGCTGGGCCGCAAACCATCCCATAAGCCCCTCTGGCTGCGGATCTGGACGCCAGACTACGGTGTTTTGTCCCTGCAGCCAGCCACCCCACTCATAAACAAAATTTAAAATAATGCCCAGGATGATGGCGCAGATAATTCTGAACAGGGCCTGGAAAATCAGCCTGGCACCACATTTCTGGGCGATGCGCAGCTCAATGGGCAGGGCGTGGGCCATTAAGACGGCAGTGGATAAAATAGTCACCTGGGCCACGCTCAATTCAAAGCTCCCTGGAAGGGAGACAAAGACTATCATGGCGCTGTAGACATTGTTGAGAATGGCCGTGGCCCAGACCAGGCCCATACTGCCCGGCAGGCCCATGAGGTGCATGACCGGTTCCAGCAGATCTGCCAGATAGGGTAAGAGATCCAGTTCGGTAATTATCTTTACCAGGATGATTACAGGGACCATTATTTTCAACAGCCTTAGAAAAAGGACGGTTGCCTCCCTGATGATCCCGGCAAAGGAGGAGAGGATACCTGCGGACAGGTTTTTCACATTAATACATCTGTTTTAACAGGTCTTCTTCTGTGGCTCCACTGCTTCCGGAGCCTTCCTCCCGGTCGGATTCAGCCCTGGCGCTTTTGCGGGTGGGCTCGGTTCCAGCCTTGAAAGGCAGGAAATAGGTGTTGTCCATGCCCGAAGGAGCCAGGAGTCCGGATTCAGCGTCTATCCTGGCCGTGACTATTCCCGGAGGACGCTGGAAATCCTGGACAGGGTACTCTTCTTCTACCTCTTTTCGGTAGTCTACCCAGATGGGAGATGCCGCCCTGGCACCGGTCTCAAAACGCCCCATGGGCCGGGGCTGGTCAAATCCAACGTATACTCCGGTGAGAAGATAAGGCGAATATCCCAGGTACCAGGCGTCTTTCTGCTGGTTTGTGGTTCCGGTTTTGCCGGCCACGGGCCTGCCCAGGGCCCTGGCCCTCCATCCGGTGCCGTCTGCAACCACTTCCTGCAGCAGGCTGGTGATGATGTAGGAGTTCTCGTGGCTGATGGCCTCAACCGGCTCTGTATCGTTTTCATAAATGAGCTGGCCCCAGGAGTCCGAGACAGAAGTGATCAGCCTGGGAACCACGTAAGACCCGTCACGGGCAAAGGCGCTGAAAGCCTGACACATATCCTCTAAGGTGACCGGCACTGAGCCGAGGCTTATGGACAGATCCCTGGGAAACTCCTCCTGGATGCCCAGGCTGCGGGCTCTGTGTATGAGTTCATCAATGCCCAGGTTCTGGGCCACTCTTATGGTGACCAGGTTTCTGGATTTGACCAGGGCATCTCTTATGAGGGTCGGCCCGTGGAATACGCCTTCGAAATTGCGCGGTCTCCAGCTGGTCAGGGTCTCGTGGTCATCGTAGACAAAAGGGGCATCCAGGACAATGGAGGCCGGTGTATAGCCATTGTCCAGGGCTGCGGAGTAAACTATGGGCTTGAAAGCCGAACCGGTCTGCCTTCTGGCCTGGGTGGCCCGGTTGAAATGGCTCTGGTGAAAATCATATCCTCCGGCCAGGGCCATGACATCTCCGGTGCGCGGATCCAATGAATAGATGGCTCCCTGTACCTCGGGCTCCTGTTCCAGGGCCATCTCAAATACAATGGGTTCCATGCGGCTTTCATCCATCAGTTCATCCGGTTCGGGCTTGTGCTGTAAAGAGGCCCAGACAATGTCCCCCGGTTCAAGAATCCGGGTGGCGTCCCTTATTGCCCGTACCTCTTCCGGAGCTCTTGAGGGATCGGGTGTTCTGCCCCATTCCATGGTGGATACATCTATGCGGCCATGGAAGTCTCCAAAGCGTACATCAGCTCCAGAGGCCTCAACGTCGGTTACCAGGACTTGAGTCCACTGACCTTTTTCCAGTTCTTCAGGATCCAGAACCTGCTGCATCAAAAAACCCTGCTGCATTTCCGGCTCGATATTGTCCAGGGGGCCTCTCCAGCCTCTTCTTTTGGTGGAGTCTTCCAGGCCCTGGCGCAGGGATTTCTGGGCGGCATCGAGGTGCTTTAAGCTGGTGGGGGTCTGCACCACCAGCCCGCCCTCATAGACCTTTTCCTCGCCAAACATGTGGATCAGTCGGCGGCGGACTTCTTCCAGGTAGTAGGGCCCTTTTTGCCAGGATGGATCCGGCATGCGTTTCAGTTCCAGAGGCTGGGACACGGCTTCCTGGTACTCCTGTTCATCTATCCAGCCCAGGTTCAGCATGCGTGAAAGTACATACATCTGCCGGTGCCTGGCGCCCTCAGGATTGCGGTAGGGGTTGAGCCTGGACGGGGCCTTGGGCAGGGCCGCCAGAAGCGAGGCTTCAGCCAGGTTCAGTTCGCCTGCGTGCTTGCCGAAGTACTCCCTGGATGCGGCTTCTATGCCATAAGCCCTGGAGCCCAGGAAGATCTGATTCATGTAAATGGTCAGGATTTCATCCTTGGTCAGGTGGTTTTCCAGCCTGTAAGCCAAAATGGCTTCCTTGAGTTTGCGGGTGTAGCTGCGCTCCGGGGTTAGAAGCAAAGACTTTATCACCTGCTGGGTGATGGTGCTGCCACCCTGGACTATTTCCCCGGCCTTGAAATTCTGGATTGCGGCCCTGGCCACGCCCAGCATGGATACTCCCTCGTGTTCGTAGAACCGGGCGTCTTCTGAGGCCAGGAAGGCCTTGACCGCCACCGGGGCAATCTCATCCAGGGAAACCAGGTAGCGCTTTTCACGGTAAAACTGCCCCAGGACATCACCGTCCCGGGTGAAGACCTTGGTCACCAATGGCGGGTCATAGTCGGAAATGGTTCTGTAATCGGGCAGATCCTGTGCCGCCCACTTGTAGAGTCCGATGCCCACGGCAGTTGCTGCAAGGATCAGCACCAGAAGTAATACGGAGAATATTTTCAGGTATTTCATTTTGTTAATAATAAACTGGAGGGTTAAAAGTTATCAGTTAATAGTTGAACATGAAGCCTGCAAGGATATATGTCGAAAAAAGTATACTTCACGGATTCAGGATAAACCAGAGTGTAAAGTTGAAATATCAGTCAATAAGCCCCAGGTTCCGGAGCATGGAATTAAAATCTTTCTGCAGGGCTGATACTTCCGCCCTGAAAAGCTTGAGCAGATTTTTCACTTCACTGGATTCATGCTGGGCCAGGCACTTGCTGTTTGTCATGAATACAAGCTTGCCCCGCAAAAACCAGAAGGGAAAAAGACGGCAGTAAAAGGGCCGCAACTCCCGGGGCAAAAGGCAGCCATCGTCCTGGAGCAGTATACATTTACCATCTGATAACGTTTTCAGACGCAAATGACAAGTATCAAGGGCAAAAATTGATCTGGTTTTGTGTTGGTGATCCGGCAGAAGTCTGCTCACTGAGGCGATGAAGTCTGCTGTATTCGGCTGCTCAACGAAAAAGTCTGAATGCTGCAGATGATTCTGGATGCCTTCTTTTTCCTGGGTGGACAAAGGAAAGCACAGCTCTTCCAGGCCGGGGCTCAGGCGGCAACAGGTGGGAAAAACCCGACTGCACCTGAGGCATACGTATTCCTGCGTGCTCATGAGGAGAACTTGAGTTTGCCCTTGCCCAGCAGGTCATGCAGGTGCACCAGGCCTTTGATGCGGTTTTCATGGTCCACGATGGGCAGAACGGTTATGGCTTTTTCCTCCATGACGTCCAGAACAGAGGCTGCTGACTGGCCGGGATTTGCATGAACAGGAGAAGAAATCATGTGCAGCCCTGCCGGGTCGCTCAACCGCCAGTTATTGCCGCAGACCATGCGGCGCACATCGCCGTCGGTTATAACTCCGGCCAGCCTGTTATCTCCGGAAGTGATAAAGACCACTCCGAAACCTCCCTGGTTCATTACTTCCAGGGCGTTTTCCAGGCTTTCATCTTCCCGGGCCAGGGGCAGGGCGCTGGTGTGCATAAGCCTGTGAATGCCCTGCCTGAGCCTTTGCCCCAGAAATCCCCCGGGATGGTATCTCTGAAAATCCTTTTTGCCGAAGTGCTTGCTCTGCATCAGAGCTATGGCCATGGCATCGCCCACCGCCAGAACTGCTGTGGTGCTGCTGGTGGGGGCAAGACCCAGAGAGCAGGCCTCCCTTGGAACCTTGACCCTGACGACCACGTCCGCCAGGCGGGCCATGGTGGATCCGGTATCGGCGGTCAGGGCCACAATCCTTATTCCCAGGGAACTGATGCTCTGCAGGATGGAGTTTACCTCTTCGGTTTCCCCGCTGTTGGAGATGGCTACCACCAGATCTTCACTTCTGAGCATACCCATATCCCCGTGGGCACCTTCCACTGGATGCAGAAAAAAGGCCGGGCTTCCGGTGCTGCTGAAGGTAGCGGCCATTTTGCGGCCGATGAGCCCGGATTTGCCCACTCCGGTAAGCACTATACGCCCGGAGCAGGCGGACATTTCCTCCATGGCAGAAGAAAAGGCTTCGTCCAGGTCGTCGCGCACCGCGCGGATGGCTTCCAGTTCTATATCCAGGACCTCGCGGGCCTTTTTCAGCCAGTCGTTGTTCTCAGACATAGGTATTGCAGGTGGTTTTACATTCAGAATTTGAACGTTTCTGGTATTTATTCAGCATGCTTTCTCTTTGCTCTTACTCTGTTAATCGGTGTCGGGGTCGGTATGGGAATCAAAATCCAAAGGCCAGGTCATTAGGGAAGTTCCCCAGTATTTTCGATACCGATTCCGACCCCGACAAAAGCATTGTCACAGTAAAGCAGGGGAATATTCTACGTGCCGCATTTAAAGCGCTGAACAGAGGCCTCCTACCACTCCAGGCATAGTTTGTCGCAGTTGGGAGAAGGGGGTACCGGGTAAGTTCCATTGAAGCAGGCCAGGCAGAATGATCTATTGCTGTTAAGAGAAGCCAGAAGACCGTCAACGCTCAGGTAATGCAGCGAGTCCAGTCCTATGAACTCGGCGATGTCTTCCACGCTTTGATTGGCGGCTATAAGTTCTCCCTTGGAGGAAAAGTCTATGCCGTAGTAGCAGGGGTGCTTTATAGGCGGACAGCTCACCCGCATGTGTATCTCTTTGGCCCCCAGTTCGCGCAGTTTTTTCACCCGGGTGCGGATGGTTGTACCCCGGACTATGGAGTCCTCCACGATAAGGATTTTTTTGTCCCGGATCATGCTCCGGGCGGGATTGAGCTTTACCCGGACGCCGAAATCGCGCATATCCTGGGAGGGCTGGATGAAAGTCCGGCCCACGTAGTGATTGCGGATCATGGCCATCTCAAAGGGAATCCCTGATTCCCGGGCATAACCTACAGCTGCGTAAACCCCGGAGTCAGGGAAGGGCATTACGTAATCCGCCTCCACAGGGGCTTCCCTGGCCAGGGCCCGGCCCATTTCCTTGCGGGCATGGTAGACCTCGTCGTCGAAAACAATGGAATCAGGACGGGCAAAGTAGATGAGCTCAAAAACACAGGGAGAAGGTTCACTTACTTCTGCAAACTGAGTGCTCTCCAGACGGCCGTTTTCCACCACCACCATTTCCCCGGGCTGGACACATCGCAGGTATTCGGCTTCCAGGAGATCAAAGGCGCAGGTTTCCGAGGCGAATACATAGGAGTCGCCCAGACGTCCTATGGACATGGGCCTGAATCCATTGGGGTCGCGAACGGCGATCAGCTTGTCATTGGCCATGATGAGCAGGGTGTAGGCCCCTTTTACTTTCTGCAGGGCCTTCTTCAGGGCGTCTTCCAGGGAGTTGCCGTTCATGTTCCTGGAGAGCAGGTGAACTATAATCTCACTGTCCATGGTGGTCTGAAAAATGGAACCCTGCTGTTCCAGCTCCTGGCGGATTTCAGTGGTATTCACCAGGTTGCCGTTGTGGGAGATGGCTATGGATATATCCTTGAACCTTACCAGGAATGGCTGGGCATTGCGCAGAAGGGAGGCCCCGGTGGTGGAGTAGCGCAGGTGTCCCGAGGCTATGGTTCCCTTGAGCTGGTGCCCCAGGTGCTTTTCACTGAAAATATCCCCGACCAGCCCCATGCCTTTCTGTTCCCGGATTCTGCTGCCGTCCCAGGTGACGATGCCGGCGCTTTCCTGGCCCCGGTGCTGCAGGGCGTAAAGTCCGAAGTAGGTCATCCTGGCCGCCTCGGGATGATCATGGATGCCGAATAATCCGCAGTATTCCTTTTTCATGACTTTTTTGCCGTGAGGCAGGGCTGCCATCAAGGACAACCCGCCTGTATCAGACTGTTTTTGTACTTATCCGGCATTGCGGTAGTATTCCTGCATGCTCTGAACCTGCAGGCCCTCACCGGCACGTTCCTTGATGGCCGAGGCCATGGCCCTGGCTGCAGCCATGGTGGTGGTGTACGGGATACGGTACAAAACCGCGGCCTGTCTCAAGGAAGAGGAGTCGTGCTTGGTCTTTTTGCCGGAAGAAGTGTTGATGAGCAGATCGATTTCCTTGTTTTTGATATGATCTATTATGTTGGGACGTCCTTCGTAGACCTTGTTTACCACCTGGGCCGGGATGCCGTTGTCCTGCAAAAACGCGGCGGTTCCCCGGGTGGCCTTTATGCTGAAACCCATTTCATGAAAAATCCGTGCCGGTTCCATGCAATCCTTTTTGTCCCTTTCTGTGACTGAGATGCAGACGCATCCCTTTTCCGGTAGCATCTGCCCGGCACCCATCTGGCCCTTCATAAAGGCCAGTCCCATACCTTTGTCGATCCCCATTACCTCTCCGGTGGAACGCATTTCAGGCCCAAGGAGTACGTCCACCCCGGGGTAGCGTCCAAAGGGAAGCACGGCTTCCTTGACGGAATAATAACCCTGTTTGCGCATGGACCAGGGATCCAGATCCTTGAGTTTTTCCCCGAGCATGACTCTGGTGGCCAGTTTGGCCAGGGGCACGCTGGTGGCCTTGCTGACAAAGGGCACGGTCCGGGATGCCCTGGGGTTGACCTCCAGGATGTACACCCGGCCTTCCTTGATGGCGAACTGGATGTTTATAAGACCCACCACGCTCAGTTCCCGGGCCAGGCTGATGGTTTCGGCCTCGATTTCCCGCAGGAGATCCTGTTCTATGGTGTGCGGCGGTATAACGCAGGCAGAGTCTCCGGAATGTACTCCAGCCTCTTCAATATGCTCCATTATGCCGGCCACATACGTGTCCTGTCCGTCGCTCAGGGCGTCCACGTCCACCTCGATGGCTCCTTCCAGGAACTTGTCCAGGAGAATGGGGTGTTCCGGGGCCACCACGACATGATTCTTGAAGTAGGTGATGAGATGTTCTTCGTCGTAGACTATTTCCATGGCCCGTCCACCCAGTACATATGAAGGCCGGACCACAACCGGATAGCCTATGTCCGCGGCAATGATCCGGGCCTCTTCTATGGATCTGGCGGTGCCGTTGGCCGGCTGCATGAGTCCAAGCTTGGCTATGAGGGCCTGAAAGCGTTCACGATCCTCGGCCCGGTCTATGCTGTCCGGGGAGGTTCCAATTATGGGGACCCCCGCCTGCAGCAGAGGTACAGCCAGGTTCAAAGGAGTCTGCCCGCCGAACTGAACTATGACACCTTCAGGTTTTTCAAATTCGATGATGTTCATGACATCTTCAAAGGTCAAAGGCTCGAAATACAGGAAATCCGAAGTGTCGTAGTCTGTACTCACGGTTTCCGGGTTGGAGTTGACCATGATGGAGCCAAGCCCCATTTCTTTGAGGGAATAAGCCGCATGCACGCAGCAGTAGTCGAACTCTATACCCTGGCCTATTCGGTTGGGTCCTCCGCCCAGGATCATGATCTTGCGGGTATTTTTGGGAAATACCTCACGTCCCTTTTCGTAGGTGGAATAAAAGTATGGGGTGTAAGCCTCGAATTCGCCGGCACAGGTGTCCACCAGGTAGTAGGTGGGCTCAATGCCCAGTTCGCAGCGCAGGGTGCGAACGAAAATCTCATCTTTCTTCCAGAGCCGGGCCAGGTGCCTGTCGCCGAAACCCAGTGTCTTGGCCTCAGTCAATACGGGCTTGAGGTACGGGTTGTCCAGGGAAAGACTTTGTTCCAGGCTGAAATTGCGCAGTTTTTTCTCCATCTGCACCAGTTCCTGGATCTGTCGCAGAAACCATGGGTCTATGCTGGTAAGATCATAAAGTTCCTGGATATCCATGTCGGCCATGAAAGCCTCGTAAAGGGCAAAAAGGCGCAGGGAATGGGGAAAACGCAGTCTGGAGCGGATGCCTTCCAGGTCGGGTTCTCCAGAGGGCAGGTCAGTGGTCAGACCTATATGGCCTGTTTCCAGAGAGCGCAGGCCCTTTTGCAGGGCTTCCTTGCAGGTGCGCCCTATGGCCATGGTTTCTCCCACGCTTTTCATGGAGGTGCCGAGCATGTCCTGGCTGCCGGGAAATTTTTCAAAGGTGAACCTGGGAATCTTGACCACGCAGTAATCTATTGTGGGCTCGAAGGAAGCCATGGTTTCCCGGGTGATGTCGTTGGGGATTTCGTCCAGGGTATAGCCCACGGCCAGCTTGGCCGCAATCTTGGCAATGGGAAAGCCTGTGGCCTTTGAGGCCAGGGCCGAAGACCTGGACACCCTGGGGTTCATTTCAATGACCACCAGGTCTCCGTCGTCCGGATTCACCGCGAACTGGACATTGGACCCTCCGGTTTCAACGCCTATTTCGCGCATTATATCCAGGGAGGCGTTGCGCATGACCTGGTATTCCCTGTCGGTGAGGGTCTGGGACGGGGCTACGGTAATGGAGTCCCCGGTATGCACACCCATGGGATCCAGGTTTTCAATGGAACAGATTATAACGCAATTGTCGTTCTTGTCCCGCATGACCTCCAGTTCGAACTCTTTCCAGCCCAGGACAGATTCTTCAAGCATGATCTCATGGGTCATGCTGCAGGACAGGCCGTAGGCAGCCTTTTCCTCCAGGTCCTCCAGGTTGTAGGCGATGCCGCCCCCGGTTCCACCCAGGGTATAGGCAGGGCGGATGATGATGGGAAAGGCAATGGTACTGGTCCACTGCCTGGCCTCGTCCATGTTGCGGGCTATGCCGCTTTTGGGGACTTTGAGGCCTATGTTTTCCATGGCCCTGCGGAACTGCTCCCTGCTTTCAGCTTTCTGGATGACCGGCAGGGAAGCCCCGATGAGTTCTACGCCGTATTTTTCCAGTACTCCGTTTTCGGACAGGGCCACTGCAGTATTAAGCCCGGTCTGTCCTCCCAGGGTGGGTAAAAGGGCATCGGGTTTTTCCCTGGCGATGATGCGGGCCACTGTATCGGGTTCTATGGGTTCGATATAGGTCTGGTCGGCCAGATCCGGGTCGGTCATGATAGTGGCCGGATTGGAGTTGACCAGGACCACCTGGTAGCCTTCTTCCTTGAGGGCCTTGAGGGCCTGTGTCCCGGAGTAGTCGAACTCGCAGGCCTGTCCGATGATGATGGGTCCGGAACCAATGAGCATGATTTTTTTGATGTCGGTTCTTTTGGGCATGGGTGATTACTTGTAGGTTATGGGTTTGATCCTGAGTATGATTTTCTGCCCTTTCCTGGAAATGAATCCTTCTTCCTCCAGAATGTCAATGCTTTCAAGGCATTCGGATAGCTCAAGGTCAGCCATGGCGGGCAAAAGATTCTGATATTCATCAAGTTTGTTCCAGGAATCCAGGTAGTAAAGGTTGGCCATAACGTATTTTTCGCGCCTGGACAGATGCGTGCCGGAAAAAAGCTTTTCCCGCATTTCGTCGGGCAGTTTAAGCAGAGGGGATATCTTTTCCCGGTCAAAAAAGTCTTTGATGCTCATGGCCACCTGATGCTATCGGCCTGTTTAATGAAGATGTGATATTTACTTGCAAATATGCTGCAGGTCAACAATAATCGAACCGCCTGTACGGCAGACAGAATCTGTGACCACAAGGCTGTTCAGCATACCGTAAACAGGATTGTCTGGAAATAACAGGGAGAAAACAGGGAATGAAAATCGGGCTTTTGCAGCTGAATCCCGTTGTCTGCGATTTTGAGGGCAATGCCCGGGGGATTGTCCAGGCCTGCATGGAAGCCTCCGGACAGGGCGCTGACATTTGCGTGACCCCGGAACTGGCAGTTATCGGATATCCGGCCCGGGACCTTCTATTAAGAGAGGATATCCTGGAGAAGTGTATGCAGAGCGTACGCTTTATTGCCCGGGAGACTTCAGGTGTGGGCCCTTTGCTTCTGGGGAGTCCATGGTGTTTTCCAGGCCGGACCGGAGAGGTCTACAATTCGGCCTGCCTGTTGGATAAAGGCCGGGTGATCAAGGTCTTCAGCAAGGTGCTTCTGCCTGAATACGACGTCTTTGATGAAAAGCGCTATTTTTGCGCTGCCGAGGCTCCCGGTGTTTTTGAGTACAAGGGAAAAGTAGTGGGGGTAAGCATCTGCGAAGACGCCTGGAATGACGAGGATTTCTGGGACAGGCCCAGGGGCGGGGTGAATCCCATGCAGGAACTGGCCCGGCAGGGGGCCGATATTATCATAAACATGTCCGCCTCTCCCTTCGGTCTTGGCAAGCACGGGATCAGGCAGGCCATGATGGGTTCCCTGGCGGTCAAGCACAGGGTTTTTTTCATATTCTGCAACCAGGTGGGGGGATTTGATGACCTGGTTTTTCCGGGAAGAAGCATGGTGTTCGGCCCGGATGGTAGCATCATGGGCAGAGGCAGGGAATTTGAAAGGGACGTATTTGTTTTTGATACCAGTAACCCCGCAAAAAGCGACAGCCATGAGCATGACCTTGACGTTCCGGCAGAGGCCTGGCGGGCACTGGTGCTGGGCACACGGGATTACGTGCGCAAAAGCGGGTTCAGCAGGGTGCTCCTGGGTCTTTCAGGAGGCATGGACTCGGCATTGACCGCGGCTGTGGCAGCATCTGCCCTGGGACCGGAGAATGTCACGGGAGTGCTCATGCCTTCACCGCATTCCAGTCCGGGCAGTATAGACGACTCCATGAAACTGGCTGAAAGCCTGGGTATAAAGACTGTTACACTGCCCATCTCTTCCCTGATGCAGGGGTTTGACCAGGCCCTGGAAGATGTTTTTTCCGGAATGCACCCTGACGTAACAGAAGAGAACATCCAGTCCAGGATCAGGGGCAACCTGCTTATGGCCATGTCCAACAAATGGGGGGACATGCTTTTAAATACCGGCAACAAGTCTGAACTGGCTGTGGGCTATTGTACCATATATGGTGACATGGCCGGCAGTCTGGCTGTTCTGGCTGATGTGCCCAAGACCCTGGTTTATGACATTGCCAGATGGCTGAGCACTAAGGGAGGGCCCATTATTCCTGAAGCCATAATCAATAAGCCGCCATCCGCAGAACTGCGCCCGGGCCAGAAAGACCGGGACAGTCTGCCTGAATACGACATACTGGATGAAATTCTTCGCCTTTATGTTGAAAAGGGGGCTTCAATGCAAGAGATCTGTACCCGGGGATTCGAGGCGGATGTGGTGCAAAAGGTCCTGGATATGGTGAACAGGTCTGAATTCAAGCGCTACCAGGCTCCACCCGGGATCAAGATAACCGACGTGGCTTTCGGGCCCGGCCGGCGCATGCCTCTGGCCTCCAGGTGTTTAATAAAGGGCTGGTAACTATTTACAGGGTCCGGGGACTTTGCAAGCAGGACGTAAAAACTTCACCCTGTTAAACCCTGCGAAGCAGGACCGCTATGCGGTGTTTAACAGGGCGAGCTCCAAGGAAGCGTAAATCAAAACCTATACATGAATTTTTAAGCTGGAATAACTTCTATATCATGCTTCAAATCAAGTTCGGTGTTTTACGGTTTTGATTAACGCTTCCTACGTCGTTCAGATCCCGCACTTACTTTCTGGCAAATCTTGTTTTGAAAGTTGGGCAGACTTAAGAAAGTAAGTGCGGGACCCAGCTTGCAAAGCCCCCGGACCCTGGATAGCTGCGGTGGGCATAGATTTACCAGTTTTATCAGTTGGTGAATAGTTACAAGGGCTGAAGCTTAAACCTCTACTCTAAATTAACCTGCTCCCTTGCCGTACTTCATAGGCTGCATCCAGGCAGCCTTTTGTTCCAGTTCCCATTCTGCCTTTCCGGCCTGTTCCATGAGCATCCTTAGAACCTGGTGAGCTTTGGCCCTGGAAAGCTTGATGCCGGTTATGGGAGTTTTATCCTCTGCAATCAGGCCGAGTATCAGGTGTTCATCCTGGGTTTCCACCTGGGCTTCCACTGCCAGGTATTTCTTGACTGCAGCCTTTTCCTGAGAAGCCTCGCTGCTGGATTGCTCTGATCTGCCCTGGGTGACGGCCGCGATGTGCTCCATCTGAAGGACTTCGTCAGGATCAGGGGATCTCTCGGCTGCGGGATGCGTTGAAGAAAGTTCGCTGCTCATTTTGTCCAGGAGCCTGGAAAGCAGCCTGCGCGTAATCATGGCTTCGCGGTCTTCTCCGGTTTGCAGGTGTCCGGTGAGGATCAGCCTGTCCTCCCTGGGGTCGTAGCCTATGGACAGCCTCTGGGCCTTGGGATAGGTGGTGGACATAAGCCTTTACTGCTGCTCCTGTTCCTGTTTCTGGGCTTTTAACTTTTCGTCCAGTTCCCTGAGGCTGCCGGCCAGGCCGTTTAAGAAACTGCTGGCCTGGGAGGCGGGAATGATCAGGGTGCCGGCCTGGATCTGCTCGTTGTCTGTTCCCTGCTGGGTAAGCTTTATGCGCAGGTTGCCGCTGGAAAGGGTGACTTTACTGATTCCATCTGCAAAAATGTGCATATCGGTCCTCTTCTTTAAGGGTGGATTATAATTCTGTCAGTTGAATGATGCAACACTGTGGTTATAAGAATGTATTACAAGGAAGAAGACGTCAAGCTTTGACTTTTTGAAAATCAGGTGGTTTTTTATCGGAAGTAGAAAACTACCTGTACATCCTGCATAATTTCTGCGGTGAAACTCCCAGGTGGTAGAGTATGCGTATCAGCCAGTTCCTGAGGGTACCCCGGGCAACTCCTTCACATTTCCATCTCCTGGCCGAGGTCATGGCTTTGTCCGGCAGGATTATGATTTTTTCCCCCATTTTTTTCAGCCTGGTCATCAGTTCTAAGTCCTCCATGATGGGTATATCTCTGAACCCGCCGCTTTCAGAAAATTTTTCTTTTGTGATGAATATAGCCTGATCTCCGTATGGAACGCGGGTTGCTGCTGAACGCAGGTTGGCTGCAGCTTCAACGAGCTTTAAGGACCATCTGGAAGAGTCAATACCCAGGGAAAATGCTCCGCCGGCCAGGTCCTGGTCCCTGAGCGCAGTCTGGATAAGGTCCGGAGCACTCTCCGGCAGGGTGGTGTCAGCGTGAAGAAAAAGCAGAATTTTGCCCCGGGCCTTTGCTGCCCCGGCATTCATCTGATTTCCCCGTCCACTGCCCGAGGCAGACCCGGATACTCCAGGGACATGCAGGGCAGACAGCGTTGTCCGGACGGGATCGCCGTCAATAATTATAATTTCGTGCCTCTCAGCGGGGAAGATTTCTGTCAGCCGCTGGACAAAGTCATTAATGATCTGTTCTTCCCGGTATACAGGAATTATCACGGAAATATCAGGTTTGTTCACAGCTTTTCCAGGTAAAGTTTCCAATGGGTTGTCCTGTCTGCCACTCAGGAGCATTTGATTTTTGGGCCATAACATGACATGGTCCCGGGCTGTAACTAACTGATAAAAAATTATTCCCGGGGCTGCTTATTTATGGTTCAACACATCAGTATTACCGCCACAGACATTCCGGACGCCTGGTTTCAGGCTCTTTATGCCATTATTGATCATGGCTGCAAATATACCATCCAGCACGGATCCATGGTGGGCGAAGAAAGGCAGGAGTTCGACTATGTCAGCGTGCTCATTGAAAATCCATACATGGAGCCGTGGGACCGGATGCTGCCCCAGGTGCCGCCTCATCTGGGGATTCCAAATCCAGTGGAGAATGGTTACGTGGAACAGTACATGCCTTATCTCATGTCCCCCCACAAGGAACCCGGAGAGGATTATACCTACGGGGAGCGTATATACCAGCAGGTACTGTACTGGATTGGAAAATTCAACCAGACCTGGGCCACCAACCAGGCAATACTGCAGGTGGGCCGGCCGGAAGATCACCTTCTAAACGATCCTCCATGCCTGCGCCACATTGATATGCGCATTCGTGACGGTCGGTTGATTTTTTATCCATATTTCCGGTCCTGGGATCTGTGGGGAGGTTTCCCGGCAAACCTGGCCGGGATTGCCGTGCTTCAGAAATATATGGCGGACAGTATTGAAGGTGTAAGCCCAGGTCCTATTCTTGCTTCATCCAAAGGCCTGCATATTTACGGCTACGCCGAGGAACTGGCCAGAATCAGGACCTGCAGAAAAGATGCCCCTTGAGCCTCATAACTGCTTTTCTGGTTTGCAGGCCTTTTTCAGGATTAAATATGCACCTTCCGGGCGCTTTTAAAAAGAGAGTGACGGAAAAAGTCAAGATTGCTCCTGCTTCTTGCTTTTTTCCACTGCCTGCATTAAAGAATAAATAAATATGGCTGGAAAATAATTCTGCAACGACATTTAGACAATGGGTGACTTGTAAAATCAGGGACAGGCCCTCCGGCACTTATTTGTGTTCCTTATTCTTCAGGACGGTTGTTATGTCTTCAGCACCATTCAGCAAAGAACAGATAGATTTTTTGAAAGAGCATATGGCCCAGTGGCTGGCCGAGCAAAGTCTTGGCAAGCCGCCGCAGGTGTATGAAATAGAACTGCGCGAGCGCATGGTCCGGGTGGAGGAAGAGCTTAAGCACCAGCGGGACATGATTCAGCACATCATTGATCAGATGGACAAACGTTTTGATCAGGTGGACAAACGTTTCGAACAGATGGACAAACGTTTCGAACAGATGGAAAGACGTTTCGAACAGATGGAAAGACGTTTCGAACAGATGGATCAGCGCTTTGAAGTCATGACCAAAAGAATAGATCGCTTGATTATCTGGTTTTTCAGCACCACAGTGGCTGTAGGCGGAATTGTCGTGGGTCTGATCAAATTTCTTTAGCTGGCTTCTTCGAAATGAGACACTCCCGCAGCTGACTTCTTATTCCTTTAGCCCCATCCATTTATAGATAAGTTCCAGGTCCAGGCTTGAGCGGACCTGCTCAGCCAGGCGGTCCAGGGCCTGGTCCGGGTTGTAGATGCACATGACCTGGTTCTTGGGCTCCATTCCCCTGCGGCTGCGCAATTGGTCGATGACCCAGCGGCGGAATTCGTCGGCATCGAAAATTCCGTGCAAGTAAGTACCCCATACCAGCCCGCTTTCAGAGAGAACCCCCTCATTTTTCCCGTCAGGAAGCCGCAAGAGCGGCCGGCCCCCGAGACGGCTGACTCCATGATGGATTTCATAGCCCAGGACATTGAGTCCGGACTGTATATGGGTGGCCTCCACCCGGGTCAGGGTTTTCTGGTGGGCCATTTCCGTATAAATATCCAGAAGGGCGGCGGCCTGCACTTTCTGTCCCGGGGATTCCAGCTCAAAGGGGTCGCTTATTTCATTACCAAGCATCTGCAGCCCTCCGCAGATGCCGATTATTTCCACCTTCTGCTCAGAGCCAAGTCTGGAAATGGCAGCCTTGAGCCCGGTTTGGTCCAGCCAGGCCAGGTCCTGGAATACGTTTTTGCTGCCGGGAATAATAACTGCATCCAGTCCCTGCAGGTCATTAGGGGAACGGACTGTTTCCAGGCTTACGTCCGGTTCCAGGCGCAGGGCGTCAAAATCGGTGAAATTGCTTATGTGGGGCAGATCCGCTACGCCCACCCGGACACAGTCTTCTGCGTGGCCATTCTGGTCCTTAATGCCCTCCTTCCAGCCCACTGAATCCTCGTCCGGCAGATCCAGGTTCTGCATGTAGGGCACCACTCCCACCACCGGCCTGCCGGTGTGCTGCAGGGTCAGTTCAAAGGCGTTTCCCAGCAGGGAGGCATCCCCCCGGAACTTGTTGACCACAAAGCCTCGGATGAGTTTTCGCTCCCACTCGGCCAGGACCTCCATGGTCCCGGCAAAGGAAGCGAACACCCCGCCGCGGTCGATGTCCCCCACGATGAGGACCGGAGAGCGGGCGTATTCGGCCATGGCCATGTTGACTATGTCGTGGCTCTTGAGATTGATTTCAGCTGGACTGCCGGCCCCTTCCAGGACCAGGACGTCGAATTCCCGGCCCAGGCTGTCATAGGCTTGCCTGGCGGCCTGGAATGCCTTGGGCTTGTAATCCACGTAACCTGTTGCACCCATGTTGCCCACTGCCTGACCGTTGATTATCACCTGGCACCCGGTCTGGCTGCTGGGCTTTAGAAGCACCGGGTTCATGCGCACGTCCGGCTCCAACCGGGCGGCCTGGGCCTGGACCACCTGGGCCCGGCCCATTTCACCGCCCTGGCTGGTGACAAAGGAATTAAGAGACATGTTCTGGGATTTAAAGGGCGCAGGCCGGTATCCATCCTGGAGCAGTATGCGGCACATGGCAGCGGCCAGGATGCTTTTGCCGGCATTGGAGCTGGTGCCCTGAAACATGATGGCCGGCGGTTTTGACTGGGCCGGCCTGGGTGGTTTTGCAGTGAGAACGCTGTGCATGGCCCGCACTAGCATCTGGTTTTCACGGGAAGAGCGCACCGCCACCCGCACGTGCCTGTGGTCCAGACCGTGAAAATTGGAGCAGTCCCGTACAGCCAGGCCGTGCTTTTCAAGGAGTAGGACTGTGAGTTCTGAAGCTTCGGGCAGGCGCTCATCCAGCCCCAGGAGCAGAAAGTTGGCCTGTCCGGGGTAGATCTTTATGCCTGGAATCTCACCCAGGCTTTGAGACAGGCTGTTGCGCTTCCGGGCGACGTACTCTCTGGTTTTAAGCACAAACTCATGGTCCTGCAGGGCCTGCACCCCGGCGGCCTGGGCCAGGACGTTCACCGACCAGAAGGGCTGGATGCCGGATACGGCCCGGACCACCTCCGGGTCTGCCAGGGCCAGGCCCAGGCGCAGACCGGGCAGGGCGAACATCTTGGTCATGGACAAAAGGACCGTGACATTGACGGGACGGTTTTGCACCAGGCTGTCAAAATCAGGCACAAAGTCGCCGAAGGCCTCATCCACTACAAAAAGGCTGTCCGGAAAGTCCGCGGCCAGCCTGCGTATCCCGGCTGCATCCACGTCTAAGCCGGTGGGGTTGTTGGGACGGCAGATAAAGACCAGATCCCGGCCCTGCAGATGGGGTGCAAGCTCAGCCGGATCCAGGGCGAAATCCAGGGCCTGGTCCAGATTGACTCGATGCACCTTAAGTCCTGCAGCAAGGCAGGCCCGGGCGTAATCAGCGTAGGTGGGGGCGGGTATCACGGCCCGCTTAAAATTCATGGCCAGCGGAAGCAGAGAAATAATCTCGGCTGTACCATTGCCTGCCAGGACTTCTTGCGGCCGGGTATTGTAGCGCCGGCAGGCGGCCTGGACCAGGTCGCAGGCCCCGGGGTCGGGGTAATGGGCCGCCTTTTCCAGGGTTGTGCTTATCAGCGGGCGCAGCCATTCCGGAAATCCCAGCGGATTGATGCTGGCGGAAAAGTCCACAATTGCATCAGGGCTAAGCCCGGACTTGCGGGCCAGGGCAGAGATGTCCCCGCCGTGGGGCTGCTGGGGGGAGGTGCTCATGTCTTAGCCTTCATGGGCATTTTCAATGCCTACTTCTTCAAAGGTTTTAATATCCGCCAGGATTCTGGTACAGGCATCCAGGATGTGCATGGCCAGGGCTGCACCTGTGCCTTCGCCCAGGCGCATCTCCAGATCCAGCAGGGGGGTCAGGCCTAAGTGCCTGAGCATGTACTCGTGTCCTGTTTCTCGGGAGCGGTGCCCGGCAAAGATATACTGCCCGGCTGCAGGGCATAGTTCGCAGGCTATCAGGGCCCCGGCGGTGGAGATGAGTCCGTCGCAGACCACCGGAATCTGTCTTGCTGCCGCGCCTATGACCAGTCCGGCCAGTCCCCCGATCTCCAGTCCGCCTACCCTGGCCAGAACACCCATGGGGTCGGCAGGGTCCGGGCGGTTAAGATCCAGAGCCCTTTTTATGACCCTGGCCTTGAGGTCAAGCCCCTGCTCGTCCAGTCCCGTGCCCGGTCCTACCAGTTCTTTGAGGGGCAGCCCGGAATAAACCGCTATAATGGCGGAAGAGGCAGTGGTATTGCCTATGCCCATGTCCCCGGTGCCCAGAAGATCCAGGCCCGGGCTATCAGCCAGTTGGTTTGCAATGCCAATACCGGCCTCGACGGATGCAGCTGCCTCCTCCCGGGTCATGGCCGGGCCTGTGGCCATGTTGGCAGTGCCTTTGCGGATTTTTTTGTGCAGGATATCAAGTCCTGGATCAAAATCGTGGCTTACTCCCAGGTCGGCCACCCTGACCCTGGCCCCGGCGTGGGCAGCCAGGACATTTATGGATGCCCCGCCCTGGACGAAATTGTAGACCATCTGGGCCGTGACTTCGCTTGGAAAGAGGCTGACCCCTTCTTCAACCACCCCGTGATCACCGGCACAGGTGACTATTGTTTTCCGGTCAAGCTTTACATCCAGCCGGCCGCAGATGGAGGCCAGACGGGCCGCTGCCGGTTCCAGCCGGCCCAGACTTCCCCGCGGCCTGGCCTGGTTCGCCAGACGCTTCAGGGCAGCTGATTTTATTTCCTGGTCCGGCTGGGTTATGTGCTGGATGGATTGCTCCAGTAGAGTCATTGGCTGTTCCTTTGGTTTGCAGGTGGTTATTTCAATCTGAGAGGCATCCCGCTGACTACAAAATAGGCCTCATGGGCCAGGGATGCGGTCCGCTGGTTGATGCGGCCCATCATGTCCCGGTACCTGCGCGAAAGTGAGTCACCGGGGACCAGGCCCATGCCCAGTTCGTTACTGACCACGAATACATGGCAGGGCGGGGCTGCAAGCAGGGCAAAGAAATTTTCCAGTTGCGGGCAGGTGTCTTCCTGCACAAGCTCCTGGTGCATGAGATTGCCCAGCCATACGGTGAGGCAGTCCAGGACTGCGGCCTGGGTGTCCCCGGGGAGTCTGGACAGGGCTTGTGCCGGGTCCAGGGGTTCTTCAACAGTAAAAAAGGACTGTCCGCGTTCCTGCTGGTGTCTCTGGATTCTCTGGTGCATTTCTTCATCCAGGGCCTCGGCCGTGGCTATAAACGCTTTTCGCTCAAAGGTCTGCATCAGCTGCAGGGCAAAGGAGCTTTTGCCGCTTCTGCATCCGCCGCAGATATACGTCACCCGGTTCACTGCCTGGCCTCCTGTATGGCCTTTAGAGAGCCCTGAAAATGTTTGCTGGAGAAGATTTCCAGGGTGACCACCAAGGGCCGTGTCTTGCTGTCAAAGCTCGATAAAAGCCAGGCCAGCAGGTCTCTGTCCATGTGCTGCAGCCCTGTGTGGTCCCGGCCCTCACTGTTGAGGGCATGCAGGTGAATTATCCGGACATGGTCCAGCCATCTGTCCAGGCATGCCGGCAGGTCTTCTCCCCGGACCTGGAGGTGGCCCAGGTCCATGCACAGGGAAAAGCCCATCTCCAGCACCCAGGGCCAGATGAGTTCATGGTCGTAATCTAAGTTTTCAATGCATAACAGCCCGGGTTCAACTTCCCGGGAAAGTTCTTCCAGACTTTTGCGGCACTGCTCCTGCCAGGCGGGCAGGAAGTCTTCGTCCCGGGGAGGATCGTTCAGGTGCACCACCCAGCCCACTGGGTCCACTGGCTGCATGAGCCCGACAATGCGTTTCCAGGTTTCTGTACAGGTGCGGCGTAAGGCTTCATCCCGGGCTCCGGGATACAGGTCCAGGGGCAGGTGCACGGTGTAGCTCAGGCCGGAGTCCTTAGCCAGAGACTGCATCAGGCGTACCTGGGATGCATCCGGGATGCTGGACTGTTCTCCGGACTCAAAAAGTATCAGTTCCACATCATCCACCTTGTCCTGAAGATAATACAGGTTGGGCAGGATGTGGTCCGGGATGATGTAGGATGTAGTCCCCAGCCGCCATGTGGAATTGGATTTTAAAGTCAATGAGTAACTCCTTATGTTCCGGATATACGCAGGATTATCAAACCACTATGGCGCAGATGGCGCACAGAGCGGCTGTTTCCACAACCTCTGTGGCTGCTCCCACTGTATCTCCGGTGATGCCGCCTATTTTTTTCAAACACCACAGGCTGAAAAGATATGCTGCCACAGCACCCAGGATCAGGGCGGCCACGCCGGCACCTCCTGCCAGCAGGGATGCGATGCCTGCAATACCAAGGGTCCAGTATATGTCGGACCTGCGGCGACTGTTTATAAAGATGGAAGCCAGTCCGCCGGTGGAGCGGGCGTAGGGCAGCAGAGCCATACTGCACACCTGGGCCGCGCGTCCCAGTACCGGGGCCAGGACCAGGGCCTTCCAGGCGGCCACCGGGGGCATGGAGGTCAGAGCGGCCCACTTTAGACCCAGAACAGCAAAAAGGCCTACAACGCCCATGGTCCCCACATGGCTGTCGCGCATGATGTCCAGGATTTTCTCCCTGGACCTGGCACTGAAAAAACCGTCAGCTGTATCAGCCACTCCGTCCAGGTGCAGAAAACCGCTCAGGCCGGACAAAACCAAAACCCCCACTAATGAGGCGGCCATGGGCGGCAGTCCCAGGAGCAGGGTCAGAGTGTATGCCAGCCCGGCACCCACACCGATGACCAGTCCGGCCACAGGAAACCAGGGCATGGCCCTCCCTAGGGCCGTCTGCGGTATCTGGCCGCCGACAGGTATTATGGTCAAAAACTGCAGCGCGGCCAGAAACGGCTGCAAAAACCTCATTCTTCCTGCCCCGGCTTGGATATAATCAGGGTCCAGTACTTAGGTTCCTGGCTGCAGAGCTCTTTTACATCCTGAAATACTTCCTGGTCCGGGAAGCCACAGCGAACCACGCCCACCGCCGTCTTCATCCGCCCGCTTTCATCCAAGGCCTCGCAGATATCCGTAATATTTTTGTAGGCCTTGAGAAAGACCACGTTGTCCACCCTGGAGGACATCTCCCGGAGCTTGTCTCCGCCCTGGACCCCTGAAAGCAGGAGCAGGCTTTCCTCGCCCTCCACCAGGGTGGTGTTGGTGGCGGCTGCTGCAGCCTGAAAGGATGTGATGCCGGGGACGGTTTCGATGCGGATTTCCGGGGCGTTGGATTGCAGGCACTGCATGAGGTAGCCGAAAGTGGAATAGGTCAGGGGATCTCCCAGGGTGAGAAAGGCAGCGTCCTTGCCCTGGTTCAGCTCAGCCAGGATGGTGTCAACGTGCTCAGACCAGGCCTTAGAGGCCACTTCCTTGTCCATGGTCATGGGAAAGGGCAGCCTGTGAATCAGGGTATCCTTTGGAAGATATTCCCTGGCGATGTTTACGGCCAGGCTGTGGTTGTTTTTGCTGGAAGAGGCGCAGAAGACCACGTCTACTTTTTTGAGAATGTTGATTGACTTGAGGGGTATCAGTTCCGGGTCGCCCGGCCCCACTCCTATGCCGTAGAGTTTTCCTTGTCTGTTGTTCATTGGTTTTCCTTTGGGAGTCAAGCTATCAGGAGTCTTCAGATTCACTGCCTTGCATTTTGCGGTAGTTGTCGAGTTTTTCCCGGGTGTCTTCGTGGAATATATCCGGGTAAAGGTGTTCCCCCACCACGTATATCCCCTGCAGAAGGCGCATGGTGGGCCTGGAGACCAGGACTTCGTCAATAGCGTAAACCCGGTTCTGCTGTACTGCCTTAAGCAGGTGCAAACCGGGGCGTTTTTTAATGTTTTCAGGGCTGGCCTGGTTCATGGGGCCCTGCTGGGAAAGATAAACCTGGACTTTATCCGCCCTGGACAAAAGTTTTTCCTGCCCGAAATCGGCAATGTTGGTGCCGCGCACCTGACGTGCATCTAATGCAGCGTTTTCGCCTCCTGCTGCTTCCAGTACAAGCATGGGCATGGAATCCGGGGAGAAGGTCTTGAGTTGTTCATGTATGGATTCAAAGAACACGCCTTTTTTATCCTCCACATGAGCGGTCAGGCTCCGGGCGTATTCCAGTCCGGCCTTGAAGTTCTCCTGCATCTGCAGGGCCTGCTCCTCTTTTCCGGTAAGAATGCCAAGTATCTTCCAGTACTTGAACATTTCATCTTTGCTGCCGGGCTGCAGGGAAACTATGGTAATTCCGGAGCGCTCCAGGGTATCCATGAGCCGGGGATAGGCCCAGTCAATCATGGGTCTCACCAGCACCAGGTCCGGCCTGTGGGCCAGGATTTTTTCCGGGCCTTCCTGGTAGGAAAAAGACGGTCTTTCCAGGGCCTGGGGAGGGTAACACTCGTTCATGCCCACTCCGATAACTTCCTGGTTCAGGCCCAGAGAAAAAAGGTTTTCCGTATGAGCCCCATAAAGGGAGATGATGCGCTCAAAGGGCTCATCCACCTGGATGGTTCTGCCCCCCTGATCCTGGATGGTTTGCTGATCCAGGATTTTCATTTCCGAGGCCAGGGCCTGGCAACCAGAGTAGATTAGGGCCAGAAAAACGCAGAATATGGTAAAGGTGGTTTTAATCTTCATGTTTAGTATTTGAGAGATAAAAATTATCAGTTAATAGTTAAAGAAAAAAGCTTTTGATTTCAGGTGGTTATGTTTTAAATGTAATTAGACAGCTGGGATTAAAAAACTATAACTATTCCAGCGTGTTGCGCTAGAACTTTTGACTGTCCGTTATTGTTTATGGTTGAAGAACAACAGCTTGAATTAACTACCTTAGGCAACTACCTGAAAATAACGTAATAGTTTCAGGGTGGGGAGTTCTGGGCATCATGCGGAAAATTAAGAGGTCGCCGCCCACCCAGGTTTATAATTCTATTTTCCGGGAGTTGCCTAAGCTTCCACCACACAAATAAATCCAGGGCACGGTGTAGCTCCCCTGCTTAGCCTGAAAAGAAGCCGGTTAAGGAAGGGAGCTAAATATCGAACCACCCCCAACCCCTCCTTAGCCAAGGAGGGGAGCAGATCGAGGCGTGGCAACACTCTGTCGCATGCATCTGTATAAATACTCCTACTGGAGCTTGATTATGGCAACTACCTGAAAATAACGTAACAGTTTCAGGGTGGGGAGTTCTGGGCAACATGCGGGAAATTAAAAGGTCGCCGCCCACCCAGGTTAATAATTCTATTTTCCGGGAGTTGCCTTACCCCAATTAACAATTAACAATTAACAATTAACAGATAACAGATAACAATTAACAGATAACTAAGATGCGCGCACAGAGATGTTAAACCTTGAACACCACCTGGGTGGACTGTGCATAATCGTCGAAATAGACCTTGGCCCGGACGTCAAAGACGCGCTCCAGGTTTTGCGGGGTGAGCACTTCTGTAGTCGGGCCGTGCAGCAGGATTCGTCCCTGCTTGAAAAAGATAATATGGCTGCAGAAGGCTGCAGCCAGGTTGATGTCCTGAAATACGGAAAAGACCGTGGTCCGGGCCTGCTGGTTTTTTTGCCGCACTAAGGACAGAAGGTGCAGGCCGTGCTTGATATCTAAGCTGGCCGTGGCTTCATCCAGAATGAGCACCGGCGTATCCTGAACCAGGGCCCTGGCGAAAACCACCCGCTGGCGCTCACCACCGCTCAGCTCAGTAACCATCCTGTCCTGAAATTTTTCCAGGCCGGTCTTCTGCATAACCTCCCGGACGATATCCAGGTCCCGGCTGCCAGGAGATGCAAAACGCGGCAGAAAAGGATATCTGCCCATGAGCAGCACCTCCAGGACCTGGAAGGGAAAGTTCAGGCGGTAGTCCTGGGGAACTAAGGCCATTTCCTTGGAGATCTGTTTCCTGGAGTATGATCCCAGGGGGTGGCCGTTATACTCTACCATGCCCTGCTGCGGCACCCTGTGCCGGATGAGCAGGTCCAGCCAGGTGGACTTGCCACTGCCGTTGGGACCCAGGATGCCGTATATTCTGCCCGGAGGCAGGTCAATGTTTATATCTTCCAGGATGCTGGTTTCTCCCAGGGCGAAATGTACATCTTTCATGGAAAAGGCCATACTCTACACCCTGAACTGCATCTGGCGTTTGCGGAAGATATAGCAGAAAAAAGGCCCGCCAATGAGGGCTGTAAGCACCCCAATGGGCACTTCCGCCGGAAGCATGGTCCTGGTCAAAGTGTCCGCGGCCAGAAGAAGCACCGCCCCGCACAAAAGGCTCACCGGCAAAAGGCTTCTGTGCTCAGGTCCGGTTAGAGAGCGCATCATGTGCGGTACCAGTAGGCCTACAAATCCGATTATCCCGGAGATGGATACGCAGACCGCAGCCACCAGGGAAGCGGTTATCAGGAGGATAATCCTGAGCTTAGTGGTGTCCACGCCGAGAGACGCCGCGGCCCGGCTGCCCAGGCAGATGAGATTTATATCCCTGGAATAAAACATGAAGACCATGAATCCCAGAAACACCATGGACGAAGTCAGGATAAGCTCCGGCCAGGTGCTGGAGGCAAAGCTGCCCATGAGCCAGAATATTATCACCGAGACCCTTTCCTGGGCCAGGTACTTGAACAGGCTTATGCCGGCGGAAAGAATGGCGCTGACTATCACTCCGGACAAAATAAGATTGTTGGAAGACAATCCACCGGCCGTGGCCGAAAGGTAGACCACAAAGAGAAGGGTCAGGCATCCGGCGATAAAGGCGAACAGGGGCAGGGTGTAAAGCCCAAGGAACTGCAGGTTGAAAAGCAGCACCAGGGAGGCCCCGAAAGCCGCTCCGGATGATACCCCCAAAGTATACGGGTCGGCCAGGGGGTTCAGCAGAAGACCCTGGAATATGACTCCGGCCAGGGCCAGGCCCGCGCCAACAATGGCTGCGGTGAGTACTCTGGGCAGCCTGACCTCGAAAATCACGGTGTAAACCAGCGGGTCTGCCTGGAGCAAAAGCTCCTGCTGCCCGGTGATCTTGTAAAAGAGCATCTGGAAAGTGGTGGACAGAGGTACCTGGACGTAGCCCATGCTTACCGAGGCGATGATCATGCCCAGAAGCATGAATGCCAGGGTAACGAGGAGTATGGATGTCCTTATGCGCATAAAATATAAAAGATAACGTAACTATTCACCAAGGTCCGGAGACTTTGCAAACAGGACGTAAAGACTTCACCCTGTTAAACCCTGCGAAGCAGGACCGCTATGCGGTGTTTAACAGGGCGAGTTCCAAGGAAGCGTAAATCAAAACCTACACACAGCTTTGATAACCGGGATGTTTCCTATAACATATTTGAAGCCAAGTTCGGTGTGTTACGGTTTTGATTAACTCTTCCTACGTCGTTCAGACAGTTTACGCCCAGCTTGCAAAGCCCCCGGACCCTTGCTCTTTGCCCACATGTGGTGAATAATTACAAGATAACCAGCCTTCTTTTCTCTGTTCAGTCTTCTGAAACAAAAAAAACCCCGGGCCGATTGCTGTCGACCCGGGGATGTCCCATTTTCATCCGCGGCATCATGATCTTTTTTTGCCGATTGTCCGGCCCGGCAATTCTTCAAGAGGTTCAGGCAGGTCTTCTGACTTCCGGATCTTTCTACTTGCCGCGCCTTCCCGCCCCGCACTTACTTTTTTCTTCAAGGAAAAAACACCCATAGAAAAGTAAGTGCGGGGCAGTGGCCTGAATGCGGCTTTGGTCCCCGGTTACAGCGGTGGGTCCGTCCCTGACTTGCACAGGGTTCCCTGTTAGGCGCAAAGCGCACCCGAACCTTCTTCTCCGTCAGGTGAGCGTGCATCAGCAGCTGGAAGCTGCCTTTGCCGGTACCTGCTTCAAGTGATTTATCCTGATATCTTGAACTGCAGGTGAAGTCAAGAAAAGGAATCTGCTGAGAAAACGTCACTCAAACCTCTGGTTTTATTTTAAAAAATATTCACAGTCATTTACTGGAGATTTATCTGTCCAGAATTAATCAGCAAACTGACGCCGTGCCGGTCTGCAGGACAGGTAACAGAGGACAGGGTATCGTAAGATAAAAGGATTATGTCTTTCCACTTGATATCTCGGGTTTTTTTTCAGTCCGTATGTATTCCGGTCTGTTCAGCGGATTGCTTTTACTGGCTTTTTTTGACATTATTTATATAATCGCCATGAAGCAAAGGCGCAGGGAAAATCTCTGCTGTCTTGTCCGGGGCAGGCGGGGAGTCGAGTGTCAATATAACTGAACTGAATTTTGTAGTTGCTTGTAAACAGGCCGGTCCCGGCCGGAGACGATGTAGAACCGATAAATATATCAAAACTGTGGATGAGTCCATGAACAAGCAAGCCTCCTGTATCAGCAAAGAGAATCCTTACTGTGAACTTGCCCAGTCCTATCTGGACTGCATACGCGGGTCCAGTCGCAATGAAGCTGTCCGCCTGATCCTGGACGCAGTGAACCGGGGAGTGGATATCCAGGATATATACATGTATGTTTTTCAGCCGGTTCAGTATGAAATGGGCCGGTTGTGGCTTGCCAACCAGATAAGCATTGCCCAGGAGCATTACTGCACCGCTGTAACCCAGCTCATCATGTCTCATTTGTACCCCAGGATCATGACTTTTGAAAAAAACGGACTGTCCATGGTGGCCTGCTGTGTGGGCGGGGAGCTGCACGAACTGGGCATCCGCATGGTCACGGATCTTCTGGAGATGAAGGGCTGGGATACTTATTACCTGGGGGCCAACATGCCCGAAAAAGAAGTGGTCAGGTCTGTTAAGGATCAGAATGTCCATCTTCTGGCTGTATCAGCCACACTGACTTCCAACAGGCCGAGGGTGGAGGCCATTATAAAGGAAGTAAGGCAGACTCCGGGACTGGAAGGCGTGAAAATTATGGTGGGAGGCCATGCATTCCTGCAGGAGCCCGGAGGATGGGAGAAAATCGGAGCAGACGGAAGCGCAATGGATGCTGTGCAGGCTGTTGAACTGGCCTTCAGTCTGTGCTCCTGAACCAGCCAGATGTAGATCAGGATTTGAATCAGGATGATAAGCTATGCAGAACTCACTTAACTGCCTGGCCATAGTCTGTGAAGCCTCGGGCAGAATACGGGAAGTCCTGTACAACGGCCTCAAGGACATGGAAAACGCTGCAGGTGACTTGTTTTTTCATGATATCCTTCATCAGGATTCCATGCAGAAGGCTGAAAATTTCTGGAAGCAGCTGGACGAACAGGGACTGGCCTTAAACTGGGAGCTCAACGTGCAGGTCAATGGTGAGATCTGTACCTTAGACTTTACCGGGGTCAGGGTGCAGGATAACATGGTCATCACGGCCGGAGACAGCAGGGACATTCTAAACGATCTTTACCAGGAGCTGTTGAAGGTCAATAACGAGCAGACCAATCTTATCCGGGAGGCTTACAAGAAGTATTCCACCCAGGCCAGAGAGCAGCAGTTCATGGAAGAGGGAAACACCGTTCTTCAGGAAATGACCAGCCTGAACAATGAACTGACAAATGCCCAGCGCGAGCTTGCCCGGCAAATCGTGCGCCTGGAAAAACTCAATTCTCAGAAAAATTTTTTCCTGGGCATGGCTGCTCACGACCTGCGAAATCCTCTGGGGTCCATAAAACTTTACGCAGAACTGCTCCAGGAAGACATGAAGCACCAGTTGAGCGAGACCGGTGCCGGCATGCTGGATAAGATTCAAAGCCTGAGCAGGTTCATGCTGGGGATGGTGGAAGACCTTCTGGACGTGACCAAGATCGACAGCGGTCAGATAAATCTGCAGCTGGAAAATGTCCGCCCCGGCCGGGTAGTGCAGGACGCCCTTGATCCTCTGCGGATGCTGGCAAGGGAAAAGGATATTTCTCTTAATTGTCATGTTCTGGAGGATCTGCCCCAAGTCAACCTGGACGTGGCCAAGTTTACCCAGATGGTGACCAACCTTTTGACCAATGCCATAAAGTACTCCCCTTCAGGCAGTACCGTGGATGTCAGGCTGTATACCAGAGACGGCTACCTGGTGCTGGATGTGTCCGACTACGGACAGGGTATACCCGGTGAAGAAATGGACAGGCTCTTTGCAGAATATCAGACCACCAGTTCCAGGCCTACCCAGGGAGAGGGGAGCGTGGGCCTTGGTCTGGCCATCGCCAGAAGACTTGTGGAAGCGCATGACGGCACAATAGAAGTGCAGAGCAGTCAGGGGGCAGGAACTACATTCACCATAACTCTGCCCATGCACCTCAAGTCCGGGCATGATGCCCTGCACAAAGAAAAGAAGACCATCGAGCAGAAACCACTGAATTTTTCCGGCAGGATCCTGGTGGCGGAAGATGAGCCCATGAACCAGACCATACTGGCCAGATACCTGGATAAGATGGGTGTGGAATACAAACTTGTGGACAATGGGCAAAAGGTGCTTCAGGCCCTGCAGGAAGACAGCTTTGACCTGATTCTACTGGACATTGTCATGCCTGAAATGAGCGGCGTGGAAGTACTGCAGAGGCTTCGCACCATTGAGAAGGAACAGGGCAGGGAAAAGCTGCCGGTGGTGGTCATGAGTGCCCTGGATCATGAGGAACAGGAAAATTTTCTGCAGGCGGGGGCGGATGATCTGCTGCCCAAGCCTTTTAATTTCCAGCGGTTACAGCGGGTTCTCGGGTCAATTTTAAGCCCTGAAGCTGGTTAGGTTTTTTGGGGGGCACTCCTGATGCAGGAGGAAAAAAGTTAATATGAACGCCAATGCAAAAGAGATCATGGTTGTAGAGGATGATCCCGTGACCATGATGCAGACCTCCAGAGTGCTGCAGGAGGCCGGATACAACGTCTTGAAGGCCCCCACCGGAGAAAAGGCCATGGAAATGGTCTATAACAGAAGGCCTGCCCTGGTTTTGCTGGATGTGATGCTGCCGGACATGGGAGGCCTGGAGATATGCAGAAAAATCAAATCAGACTCCCGGCTGCAGGGAACTTATGTGATAATGTTTTCCGGTGTTCAGACCGAATCCGATGACAGGGCCCAGGGACTGGAGTCCGGAGCTGACGGATACCTGGTGAAGCCGGTCAGGACAAGGGAGCTTCTGGCTCAGATCGAGGCCATGCTGCGCATAAGGTATGCCGAGATGAGGCTGGATGAAGACAGAAGGTGGTATGAAATGGTCCTGAACAGCATCCGGGAGCTGGTTCTGTGCATGGACCATGAACTGACCATACTCTGGGCCAATCAGGCGGCGGCGGACAGTCTCGACATGAGGGCCGAAGAACTCATCGGCCGCAAATGCTACCATCTGTGGAACGAAAATGATAAGCCCTGCCGCAAGTGTCCGGTCACCAGGTCTCTGGAAAGCAAGAGCCCGGATCATTCCATCGTGGATACTCCGGACGGCAGGATATGGGAAGTGCGGGCTTATCCGGTTAAGGACGAGCATGACAGGATGCTGAGCATAGTTGAGGTTGCCCAGGACATAACCGATATGCAGAAAAGCCGGCAGGCACTGGAGAGAAGCGAAAAGCTGCTCAAGGAAGTAACCGCAAATATGCCCGGAGCCGTGATTCAGTACCAGGTCCAGGAAGAAAAAGGGCTTTTGCCTCTGTTTGTGAGCCGGGGAGTAACTGAGCTTCTGGGGGTCACCCCGGAAGATATCCTGCAGGATCCGGTCAGGCTGTGGGACAATGTTCACCCGGATGACTCAGAGCAGGTGAGCTCAAGCATGGGCGACAGTCTGAACAGAAATGAACCATTTCATGGCGAGTTCCGGGTGCTGGACCGGGACAACTCCTATAAGTGGCTGCGCATAAGTACCGTTCCCTACAGCGATGTCCGGGAGAAAATGTGGTACGCCATGATTTCGGATATTACCCTGTTGAAGAAGGCCCAGGAAGAGATGGCGTACAGGGCCATGCATGACTATCTTACGGAACTGCCCAACCGGGAGCTTCTGCTGGACCGGCTGGAGAGGGCTTTTGCCATGGCTTCGCGCTACGGGCACAAAGTGGGGGTTGTCTTTTTTGATCTCAACTCATTCAAGCCGGTCAATGATCTTTACGGTCATATGGCCGGGGACAAGCTTCTTTACCAGGTGGGACAGCGCCTGCAGAAGTGTGTACGCAAAAGCGATACAGTGGCCCGTTATGGAGGGGATGAGTTTGTAGCAGTTCTTGGAAGTATCAGCAGCAGTCAGGATGTCCTGCGGGTGGCCCGGAAAATATCAAGCGAGATGAGCAGGCCTTTTGTGCTGGAGGGGATGGAGATTCACCAGGATTTCAGTATGGGGATCAGTATATATCCCGATGATGCCGCTGACCCTCAGGAACTGCTGCGCCTGGCGGACCAAAGCATGTACCGGGCCAAGAAAGATCCAAAATCATGTTATGCCTTCTGCAGCGGATGAGGATCCAGAACTGGCGGAACCTTATCCGCTGCATTCAAGCTATAGAGAGAAATCAGTTGATTATTTCCCAGGCCCCGTCGTCCCTGCGGCAGGCTGTGCCGTAGGCCTTCTCGGTTTCCCCTCCGATCTGCACTTCAGTGGTGTATTCCCGGCAGTACCGCCCGTCATCCCTCTGATAGGTCTCAGTGGGGGTCACGGCGTAAGCGGTCTGTGTATCGGGGTTGTGCCACTGGGAAGTGGTCCCTGTGGGCTTGGTCTCCAGGGTTTGGTTCATGTTACGCCGGTCCATCTCATCCATGCGGTCCATGTAGCTGCCCACATATCCTCCCAGGGCAGCGCCCAGAAGGGTTCCTCCGATGATGGCCGCGGTCTGACCGGTGCCCTTGCCGATCTGGGAGCCGATTACTCCCCCGCCGATTCCGCCCAGAGCCGCCCCGCCCACAGTATGTTTCTGGGTGGTGCAGCCCGCCAGCAGCATGGCTGCCAGGGTCAAGACAACAAGATAACGCATGATAATATCCTCCAGGGGTCTTAAAGTTGATAACAGGCCTCTTGTTTAAAAAAACAAGTATCGCTTTAAAGTTTATATTAGCTCATGCGGGTGTGAAAGGCAATGGGAATATGCGAATTGCCCTGTTCAAAAAGTTTATTGGCCCGGAATCAGTCCATAATCTGACGGGTCTTGGTGATGTGCATTTTTTCCCGGCCCAGGTCTGAAAAAATGCTTTGCAGGATAAAAAGTGGGCTTAAATAGTCCTTTTCCCAGGTAAAAACCACTTTCAGGCTGCTTTTCTCCCAGTGGGAATGTTTGTGGTATGAGCACAGGTCTTTTGTGGAGAGTCCTTTTTTGGTCTGTTTTTGAACCAGGAATTCAGGCGCGGACCTGTAATTTTCCCAGGTGGTCATTGCTTTTTGCAGGTCTTCCCCTGACAGGTCCAGTTCCACCTGGAATTCTTCCTGGATGGACTGGGGCTGCCTGCGGCCCTGGCTCAGGTGTTCTAAGGCAAAGGCGTGCATGCCCCGGGGCAGTTCATTGTTGAGGCTGTTCAGGAGGTGGCTGCTGTCTAAGTGTTTTCTCAGGTAAATATTGTACCATTCCTCCAGGCTGGACACCCCTACGGGCAGGGCCCGGCCGAAGGCTATTACCGGGGCGGGCCTGAAGCCAGTGGAAAAGCTGAGAGGCCAGCCCGCCCGGCGCATGGCCCTCTCCAGCAGAGACTGCAGCTCTAACTGGCTCAGGTAGATGCACAGCCCGGTCTTTTTATACCAGATGCGCAGGTGGGCGGTTTTGGGGCTTAAGTCTTTCTGTTCCAGGAGGTTAGAGTCAATATCTTCAGTATCATGTTCCTGATCCCGGAAATCCCGGTTCAAGACATTGGAAATGGATGGGGTCTGGCTTACTTTGCGCAGGCTGGAAGGCCTGGATTTTTTGTCGCAGACACCGCACATGCGGCAGGCGTGATAGCGACAGTCCTTGCTGGTCCGGGCCTGACGGCCCCTTCTGGCTTCGGTCAAAAGGTATCTTCGCTCCATGCCGCTTTGCAGGTGGTCCCAGGGCAGTGGTTCATCAGTGTCCCTGGCCCGCAGATAAGTATCCGGGGAGAGACCGCTTTTATCCATGATGTCCAGCCAGGGCTCAAGGCGAAAACAGTCGCTCCAGCTGGTAAATGTCTCACCCCGGGCGTAGGCCCCGGCCACCACCTGCGAGAGTTCGCGGCCTCCCCTGGAAAATATCCCTTCCAGAAGACTCATCTCCGGATCGTGCCACTTGAGGTTCAGAGTTCTGCTGGTCTTGAACAGGTCTTTTAAGCGGAAGATCTTTTCACGTATTTCAGACAGCCCAGCCTGGCGCTCCCATTGAAAAGGGGTGTGGGGCTTGGGCACAAACGGGGCCACCGAGGCGGTGACCTGGGGCTTTATCTTCCGGGAACGCCCGGTTTCCAGGACTTTCTGGCAGAGATCCCTTATGCCTTTTAAATCATCATCAGCCTCAGTGGGCAGCCCCACCATGAAGTAGAGCTTGACCCCTTTCCAGCCCAGGTCAAAGAGATGACCAGTGTGCTTGAGTAGCTGTTCTTCCGTGATGCCCTTGTTGATGACCTGGCGCAGGCGGCTGGTTCCGGCTTCCGGGGCCAGGGTGGCCTGGGTTCTGCGTATGCGCGACATGAGCTGCATAAGCCTTTCATTGACTGAACCTACCCGCAGGGAAGGCAGGGCCATGGCCACCTGTTGCTGCTGGCAGCGGGCAAAGCTCCTGGTGAAAAGTTCCTCCAGGGCGGAGAAGTCACCGCTGCTTAGAGACAGAAATGAAAGCTCTTCCAGGCCTGTGGCCAGAAGCCCCTGCTGGACATCCTCCAGGATGCGGGAGATGCTTCTTTCGCGCACCGGCCGGTATATGCTTCCGGCCTGGCAGAAGCGGCACCCCCGGGTGCAGCCCCGGGCGATTTCAATGCTCAATCGGTCGTGGATGACCTTGCCGTAGGGCACAATCTGCCGGGTGGGAAAGGGGACCTGGTTGAGATCAGTTACCAGGCTTTTAGTAACCTGCCTGTAATCCTCTCGCAGCGGGGTCAGGGGCAGCCCGGGACCTTTAAAGAATCCGGGCACGTACACCCCGGGGAGTTTTTTTAGGGTCTGCAGCAGGTCCTGCCTGGACATGCCCTGCTGCCGGGCAATTTTGACCTTCTGCAGTAGGTCCAGGATGACTTCTTCGCCGTCGCCCAGGACCATGAGGTCAAAATAGTCAGCCACTGGCTCGGCATTGAAGGTGGCTCCGCCACCGGCAATAACCAGGGGATGAGCCCCGCTTCGCTCGTGAGCCTTGAAAGGCAGTCCGGCCAGGTCCAGCATATACAGGATGTTGGTATAGCAGAGTTCGTGGGTCAGGCTGAAGGCCAGAATATCCAGTTCCCCCAGGGGGGTGTCGGATTCCAGGGTGCAAAGTGGGGTGTTCTGCTCCCGCATGATTCCGGCCGCTTCCAGGGACGGGGAGAAGACCCTTTCGGCGTAGTACTCATCCTGGTCATTGATACGGTGATAAAGTATCTTCTGGCCCAGGTAGGACATGCCCACCTCGTAAACATCGGGGAAGGCCAGGCCCATATGCACAGATGCACTGCGCCTGTTCTTGTGCACGCTGTTGACTTCCTGGCCAAGATAGTGACTGGGTCTGGGTAGAAAAGGGAGAAGTTCTTTCAATCTTATGCTTGGTGTTTGGGGTTTGATTAATCTAAAACCCGTCTTCCAGTCCGGGGCTGACCAGGGCGGGATAAGTATCCGCTTCCACTACGGCAGGCGAGGGGGCGTTGAGTACGTTTACGGTGCGGCCGTTTATCTCCAGGCGGTTCTGGGCCAGCCATTGTACGGCCTGGGGGAAGATCCTGTGCTCCAGGGCCAGGATGCGCGAGCCCAGGGATTTTTCATCGTCCCCGGCCAGGGCCGGAACCGCGGCCTGGATAATGATGGGACCGTGATCCATTTTTTCATCCACAAAATGGATGCTGCACCCGGAAAGCTTGACTGCGTATTCTGCAGCCTGCTTCTGGGCATGGACTCCGGGAAAGGCCGGCTGGATGCTGGGATGGATGTTTAATATGTTGCCGGGAAAGGCGTTTATCAAGACCGGGGTGATGATGCGCATGAATCCGGCCAGGATTACGCCGTCGGCTCCGCTGTCCTGGATCACCCGCACCAGGGCGGCGTCGAAGTCTTCCCTGGAAGGGTAGTCTTTGTGCTCAATAACCGTAGTGGACAGGCCGTGCCTTTCGGCCCGCTCCAGACCAGAGACTCCTGGTTTATTGCTTATGACCCGGGTAATGCGGGCATCCAGAACGTTTTGCTCTATGCGGTCAATGATGGCCTGCAGGTTGGACCCTGAACCGGATATGAGAACTGCTATTTTGTATGGCATATTGTATTCCAGGCTTTTATTGGTTTTCCGCTTCACGCAAGCGGCGCATTACGCGATCCCAGTCCACTGAAACCTCAGGTACGGCCATGCAGCGGGTGGTGTCCTTGAGTTCCATTACTTCCGGCTTGCCGTATGCATTGTCTTCCAGCCTGTAAACCATGACCAGTCCGTCAGTGGGGTGAACTATCCAGTATTCACTGACCCCGCTTTTTTCGTAGAGCTCGCGTTTGCGTATCTGGTCATGCCCGGCAGTGGACGGGGAGACGATTTCGATTATCCATTCCGGTGCTCCGCGGATGTTTTTTTCCCGGATTTTGTCCGGATCGCAGACGATGACCAGGTCGGGCTGGACCACAGTGTCGGTTTCCTCGTCGGCTTCCAGACCGCGGGGCAGAAGTACGTCCACAGGTGCCGGCAGCACCCGGCAGGAGGAGTCTTCGAGAACTTCATCAATCTGCCGGGCCAGTCCCAGAAGGATCTGCTGGTGAATTATCAGCGGGGCCGGAGTCATGTCGTAAACAGTGCCGTAAATGATCTCCAGGCGCTTGTCCGGGGGCCAGTGCAGATAGTCCCGGTAAGTAAAAAATTCCTGTTCATGTCTGGGTTGCGCCATTCCCATACCTGCCCTCCATGCTGGATTTTATAAGTACAGGATTACCCCGCCCGGATCTGTCTGTCAACGGACTTTGCAGAAACTAAGAATTATCCCCCCTTTTGCCTGCATCTTCCAGCAGGACATTCACCAGCCCGGGAATGGTATAATCTTCAGGGACAATGTCTGCTTCCAGACCGAAACCATTCAAGGTCCCGGCTGTTACCGGGCCGATGCACACCAGCCTCAGGCCCTGATCCTGGTGCCTGGCCACCTCACCGGGCTGAACCAGGGAAAAGAAGTTTTCCACTGTGGAGGAACTGGTAAAGGTGATGTAGCTGATACTGCCTTCCTGCATGGCTTCCAGGATGCTCTGGCCGCTTTCCTGGGCCAGTCCGGTCTGGTAAACCGGCAGGACATGCACATCCGCACCTGCCTTTTCCAGTTCCTGAGGCAGGACCTCCCTGGCTACTTTCGCCCGGGGGATGAGTACTTTTTTACCCTGCACTCCAAGGTCTAAAAGTCCCTGAACCACGGATTCGGCCACATACTTGTCCGGAACAAAATCAGGGCGGATGCCCCGATGTTCCAGGGCCTGGGCTGTGGCCGGGCCAATGGCCGCCACCTTCCTGCCTCCCAGGGCCCGGGAATCTAAGCCGGCCCGCTCCAGTTCCGCCCAGAAATAAAGCACTCCATTGACCGAGGTGAACACCAGCCAGTCATAACCGGACAGATGGGATATGGCCTGTTGTACATCTGAATAATCCGGCAGGGACTGGATCTCTATGGTGGGAAACTCATAGCAGCAGGCCCCCAGTTCCCGGAGCTGTTCCAGCAGACCGCTGGCCTGCTCCCTGGCCCGGGTGACCACCACGCCTCTGCCTAAGAGGGGCAGTTTTTCAAACCAGTTGAGCTCATCTCTTAAGCGGACCACATGTCCCACCACCAGGAGGGACGGGGGCTTGAAGCCCTGATCCACGGCCTGGCCGGGGATGTCCTGTATGGTGGAGACCATGGACCTGTGCATGCATGTGGTGCCCCAGCGAACCAGGGCTGCAGGGGTTTGCGGGTCCATGCCGGCCTGGATGAGGCTGTGGCTGATGTGCTGCAGATTCTTGACCCCCATGAAAAAGACCAGGGTGCTGGTGCCGGTGGCCAGGCTGGCCCAGTTGTGGGCGCTTTCAGGCTTGTCCGGGTCTTCGTGTCCGGTGATAAAAGAGACAGAAGAAGCGTACCTGCGGTGAGTCAGGGGGATTCCGGCGTAGGCCGGGGCAGCCACGGCCGAGGTCACTCCGGGGATGATCTCAAAGTCTATGCCCGCCTGAAGGAGTTCCTGGGCTTCTTCGGCCCCGCGCCCGAATACATAAGGGTCGCCGCCTTTGAGCCGGGCTACATGGTTGCCGCTGCCGGCCCGGTCCACCAGGAGCTGGTTGATGCCTTCCTGGCTCAGGGTATGATCGCCGCCTTTCTTGCCCACGTAAATAAGTTCTGCATCCTTTCTGCAGAATTTCAGAAAGTCCTCGTTGGCCAAATAGTCGTAGACCACCACGTCGGCCATGGACAAAAGGTCCCTGGCCCTCAATGTCAAAAGCCCGGGATCACCTGGGCCGGCACCTATGAGATATACTTTGCCCATATATTGTTCTTTCTCCTGTAACTGTTCACAGCCATATCGATATGTGCTCCAGCGGTCCGGGGATTCGGCAAACAGGACGTAAAAACTCGCTCCAAGGCAGCGTAAATCAAAACCTCTGCAAGTTTTTCTAAACTTTAAAATTTTCTATATAATGCTTTGAATCAAAATCGGTGTTTTACGGTTTTGATCAACGCTGCCTACGTCGCTCAGATCCCGCACTTACTTTCTGGCAAATTTTGATTTGAAAACTGGGCAGACGTAGAAAAAGTAAGTGCGGGACCCTGTTTGCCGAACCCCCGGACCCTGACTCTTCACCCAAATATGTAGGGGGTGACCGGACTGTATCCGGTGATGAATTTTTACTTACTCCTGCTGTATGCCTTCAAGGCGGGTGTAAAGGGCCTGGAGTTTTTCCTTTTCCTCCCGGATGCGATTTGCCTTGGCCTGCTCCTTTTCCACCACATCCGCAGGGGCATTGTTTAAAAATCCCGGGTTTTCCAGTTTTTTGCCCACCACGCTTAGGTCTTTTTCCAGTTTGCCCAGTTCCTTCTGCAGTCTGGCCAGTTCGCTCTGGATGTCCACCACACCTTTTAGAGGTACAAAGAGTTCATACCCCTTGACTACAGCTGCCCCGCAGCCCCTGGGGGGCTCAAGGTCCATGCCGGTCTGCATGTCCCCCAGTCCGGCCAGGCCCTGGATAAGATCCCTGTGTTTCATCAGAAAATCCCTGTCCGGGCCATCCACCTGCATCAAAAGCTCCAGCTTGAGGCCCGGGGCGATGTTGAGCTCGCTTCTGATGCCGCGCACAGCCGTGACCACCTGCTGCAGGAATTCCATGTTGTCCGCGGCCTCAGGGAAGCTGCACTGCGGCCTTTTTTCCGGGTAGAGTTCCCGGCTCAGATCCTGGTTTTCCCTGCCCGGGAGCCTGCTCCAGATTTCCTGGGTGGCAAAGGGTATCATGGGGTGCAAAAGGATGATGATTTCGGATAATACCTGCGAGAGGTTGCTTCTGGCCTGTTCTTTTGCTGCTTCATCCTCCCCGTAAAGCTCAGGCTTTATGAGTTCCAGGTACCAGTCGCAAAAGGAGTGCCATACGAACTGATACATGGTCTGGGCCGCGTCATTGAAGCGGTAGTTTTCCACTGCATCCCGGACCCGGTCCTTGACCTCTTCCAGGCGGTGCAGAATCCACTGGTGAGCCAGTCCGTCCACTGCAGATGCATGGAATCTGCGGGGCGGCTCCTGCAGATGCATGAGGCTGAAGCGGGCCGCGTTCCAGATTTTGTTGATGAAGTGGCGGTAACCTTCCACCCGGTCCTCGCTCATCTTGATGTCCCGGCCCATGGCCGCCAGGGAGGTCAGGGTGAAGCGGAAGGCATCGGTGCCGTACTTGTCCATCATGAGCAGGGGGTCGATGACGTTGCCCTTGGACTTGCTCATCTTCTGCCCGGAGGCGTCCCGGACCAGGGCGTGGATGTATACGTCCCTGAAGGGTACCTGCTCCATGAAGTGAACACCCATCATCATCATGCGGGCCACCCAGAAAAAAAGGATATCAAAGGCGGTGACCAGAACAGAGGTGGGGTAGAATTTCTGCAGGTCTCTGGTGTCATCCGGCCAGCCCAGGGTGGAGAAAGGCCACAGGGCCGAGGAAAACCAGGTGTCCAGCACGTCCTGGTCCTGCTCCAGCCTGGAGCTTTCACACCTGGTGCATACGGTGGGATCTTCCTTAGTGACCATGAGCTCTCCGCAGTCCAGGCAGGTCCAGGCCGGAATGCGGTGTCCCCACCAGATCTGCCTGGAGATGCACCAGTCCCGGATGTTGTCCATCCATTCAAAATATGTCTTGGCCCACTGTCCGGGCACAATACGCGTATCCCCGCTGGATACAGCATCCCGGGCCTTGCTGGCCAGGGGGCCGACTTTGACGAACCACTGCCTGGATACATAGGGCTCCAAGACGGCGCTGCAGCGGTAGCAGTGCCCCACGCTGTGTCTGTGAGCTGCAGAGCTTTCCAGGAGGTCTTTTTCCTTTAATTCCTGCAGGATTTTTTTGCGGCACTCCATGCGGTCCAGCCCGGCGAACTGTTCGCCGGCCTCCGGGGTCATTGCGCCCAGATCGTCTATGACCTGGATGAGTTCCAGGCCGTGTTTGCGGCCCAGTTCAAAGTCGTTGGGATCGTGGGCGGGAGTGATTTTCAGACACCCGGTGCCGAACTCCATGTCCACGTATTCGTCACCTATGATGGGCAGTCTGCGGTTTAAAAAGGGCAGGACAGCGTTTTTGCCGATAAGGTGCCTGTAGCGCTCGTCTTCCGGGTTTACTGCTACTGCGGTGTCCCCCAGCATGGTCTCAGGGCGCGTGGTGGCCACCACTAAGTGTCCGGAGCCGTCCTCCAGGGGATAGCGCAGATGGTAAAGCCCACCGTCAACCTCGGAGTATTCCATTTCCAGATCGGACAGGGCCGTGTGGCAGCGGATGCACCAGTTGATGATGTAATCCCCCTGGTAAATAAGTCCCTGTTCATAAAGTTTTACAAATACTTCACGCACTGCCCGGGAAAGCCCGTCGTCCATAGTGAAGCGAAGCCGGCTCCAGTCCACGGAAGCACCTATACGGCTTATCTGGTTCAGGATTTTGCCGCCGTACTCTTCCTTCCACTGCCAGACCTGCCGGACGAATTCCTCCCGGCCCAGGTCCTGCCTGGTTGTGCCCTGTGCGGCCAGTGATTTTTCCACCACGTTCTGGGTGGCGATGCCGGCATGGTCGGTGCCCGGCACCCAGAGTACGTCATAACCCTGCTGGCGATGATAGCGGCACAGGATATCCTGCAGGGTCAGGTTCAGGGCATGGCCCATGTGCAGTGTGCCCGTGACATTGGGCGGGGGGATGACTATGCTGTAGGATTTGCCACCGGGCTCATCCGAAGGAGTGAAGCTCTGGTTGTCATTCCAGTAATCTATCCATTTTTTTTCCACGTCCCGGGGCTCAAAACCCTTGGGCAGACTCTCTGGCATCTCAAACTCCGTATATTTGACAGGGATTTACCAACAGGGATTAACGATCTGCGGGCTGCAGCGCTTGCTGAATGCAAAAGTGCTCTATTATACTTAAAGGCGCTCATCGTCAAATACACAGAAAGAGACAGTCCCGGGACAACCGGGACCACCCGGTACCTTCTGGGACGGGCAAAAAAGCTTTACCCATGCCGGCGGCATAGCAGGATGGTAAACATTCAGGGGGTCCTCGGTGGTGATTACTGTCCCCAGGACGATTGCGGCATCCTCTGAAGGTTACCCAGGATGTCCTGTGTGCAGGCCTTGAAGTCCCAAAATCTGCCCGGCAGGGCTATGCAATGCCCAGGGCCTGGTCCAGCTCGTCTTTTCTAAAGCCCACTATCACCCTGTCTCCCACCAGAATGGTGGGAAAGCTGGCGGCGGGATTATATTTCTTCAGTTCTGCCAGGGTGTTGTTACGTTCTTCACCGGTGAGCCAGTCTACGTGTACCGGTGTGTATTTTACACTGCACTGATCCAGGTATTCCTTGGCTTTTTTGCAGTGGATGCAGGTGCTAAGGGCAAAAATTTTTACTTCCTGGGACATGATGGACTCCTTGTCTGAAGGGTTTTTATTAGAGAAAAAGTCTACAGGCCAGGCAGAAAATGTCAAAAACTTATTTATTTGAAAAGCCATGGGCTTGAGTTAAATACATGGAAACAGCAGGCGGATTCCCGCTTCACTACGTTAAAAAAATAATGTACCCATTCTGGGAAACAGTGGCACTGAAACATGATTCAGCCAGGAAAAACGGTGCAGCATGGAGATTGTCTTTTGGGGGGCCAGGGGGTCCATTCCGGTATGCGGGCCTGAATATGTCAGGTACGGCGGGGAAACCACCTGCGTGGAAGTCAGAAATGACCAGGGCGGCAGGATCATCCTGGATGCCGGTACAGGTATTCGAAGGCTGGGGGCCGTCTTGCTCAAGGAGCAGGCTTTAAAGACAGATCTTTTTTTCACCCATACCCACTGGGATCATATTATGGGGCTGCCGTTTTTTCAGCCCCTGTATCAGCCGGGGTTCAGCATCAATCTGTATGGTCAGCCCCGGCTGCAGGGGGACATACACAGGCTGGTATTCAAGGATCTTTTCAGACCGCCGCATTTTCCAGTTCCCTACAGCCGGGTTATGTCGCAGATTAATTACCAGGAGTTCCAGGGCGGGGTGGAGGTGCAGGGGTTTTACCTGGAGACCATCGCCCTGTCCCATCCCAACCTGGGTCAGGGGTTCAGGATCAGCAGCAGCGGCAGGACGTTTGTCTTTCTCACGGATAACGAACTGGGATATTGTCACCGGGGCGGGGCTTCTTTTGAGGAGTATGTCCGGTTTGCCCGGGACGCTGATCTGCTGGTGCACGACAGCGAGTTTACCCCTGAAGAGTACAGGCAAAAAACGGGCTGGGGACATTCAACCTGTATGCAGGCCATGGAACTTGCTGCAGCATCCAGAGTCAAGCGCCTGGGCCTTTTTCATCACAACCAGGACAGAAATGATGACGGTGTAGATCAGATGGTGCAGGATTGTGCCGGGGAAATCAGCGGAAAAGGACTGGCCCTGGAATGTTTCGGGGTGTTCCAGGGCCAGGCTGTAAGGCTTTGAAAAACTATATGTATGCCTTTACCTTGTGCATCAGCCGCAGGAGCTGGTTGCAGAAGCCGGCTTCGTTGTCATACCAGATAATCAGCTTGACCTGAGTGTCGTCCATGACCGAGGTCAGCGGTCCATCCACCACGCCGCCATAGGTGCTGCCGTTATAATCCACGGAAACCAGGGGAACCTCGGTGTATCCCAGGGCGTCCTTCTGCGCCCCCTGAGATGCTGCCTGCAGGGCCTGGTTGACTTCCTGAGCGGTGGTCTTCTTTTCCACTTCCACTACCAGGTCCACTAAGGATACATTGGCCGTGGGTACACGGACCGCCATGCCGTCCAGTTTGCCCTTGAGTTCGGGAATGACCTGGGTGACCATGCGGGCCGCCCCGGTGGTTGTGGGAATCATGGACATGGCCGCGGCCCTGGCCCGGCGGATATCCTTGTGGGAGCCGTCCAGGATTCTCTGGCTCATGGTATAAGAGTGGATTGTGGTCATGAGACCGTGCTTGATGCCGAAGCTGTCATGCAGCACTCTGGCGGCCGGAGCCAGGCAGTTGGTGGTGCAGGAGGCGTTGGAGATGATCTTGTCCTCGGGGCGCAGATCCTTGTCGTTTACTCCCACCACGATGGTATTGTCCGGGTTTTTGCCCGGGGCGCTTATGAGTACTTTTTTGGCCCCGCAGGAAAGGTGCTTTTCATTGCTCTCCCGGTCAGTGAACTTGCCTGTGGTCTCCAGGACCATGTCTGTGCCCAGATCCCCCCAGGACCATTCACCCGGTCCCTGCCTGGTGACCAGGACCTGATTGCCGTCTACGGTGAAGCCCTTGTCATTGGCCTGGACTTCGCCCGGAAAAGTACCGTGTACTGAATCATATTTGAACAAATGTGCCAGGTCCTGGTTGTCTGCCCTGGCGTTTATGGCCACCAGCTGCAGTTCCTGGTTGCCGGCAAGCAACCTGGTCATGTATCTGCCGATGCGGCCGAAACCGTTGATTCCTACTTTGAATGCCATTTTTCTCTCCTTGAAAGTTTGTAGTGTTTTAATTTTAAAGAGCTTGTCTCATCTTATCTCACGCAAAGTCGCGAAGAAGAGGTTCTCTCTACTCCTTGGCGTCTTAGCGCCTTGGCGTGATGCCTCTTTTTTTATCTTGAAAGAAGTATCCCACGCAAAGACGCAAAGTCGCGAAGAAGAGGTTCTCTCTACTCCTTGGCGTCTTAGCGCCTTGGCGTGATGCCTCTTTTTTTATCTTGAAAGAAGTATCCCACGCAAAGACGCAAAAGGCGCGAAGAAGAGGTTAAATCTTGCCGGAAGATCCAAGCACATTTTTTATCTTGTGCTGGACCATTTCCTGCACTGCTTCCCTGGCCGGTCCCAGGTACTTGCGGGGATCGAATTCCTGAGGCTTTTCATGAAAGAATTTGCGGATAACCGCGGTCATGGCCAGCCTGATGTCGGTGTCGATATTGATTTTGCATACTCCTGACTTGGCGGCCCGGCGCAGAAAATCCTCTGGAACGCCTTTGGCGTCGGAGACCTGTCCGCCGTAACGGTTGGCCATGTCGATGAACTCCGGTAGTACCGAGGATGCCCCGTGCAGCACCAGGGGGTATCCGGGGAGTCTGGATGAGATCTGTTCCAGGCGGTCAAAGTCCAGGGTAGGTTCGCCCTTGAACTTGTAGGCCCCGTGACTGGTGCCTATGGCAATGGCCAGGGAGTCGCAGCCGGTACGTTCCACGAATTCCACCGCTTCATCCGGGTCGGTGAAGACGTTTTCCGCAGAGCTGACCTCGTCCTCCACACCGGCCAGGCGGCCCAGCTCGGCTTCCACCCATACTCCCTGTCCATGGGCGCATTCCACAACCTGCTTTGTCAGGGCTATGTTTTCCTCAAAGGGCAGATGGGAGCCGTCAATCATGACCGAGGTGAAGCCGTCGCTTATTACATCGCGGCAGATCTCGAAGTTCTGACCATGGTCCAGATGCAGGACCACGGGCAGGTCCGATTCCTTGAGGGCGGCCTCCATGAGCTTCATGATGTAGTTTTGTCCGGCATATTTCCGGGCGCCTGCGGATACCTGGAGAATAAGCGGCGACTGCTCGGCTTCTCCGGCCTTCATTATTCCCTGGATGATCTCCATGTTGTTGACGTTGAAGGCGCCGATGGCGTAACCGTCCTGATAAGCCTTGTCGAACATTTCTTTGGGTGATGTCAGGGGCATATGTCCTCCTTAGGGTCTTGGGTGAAAAAAGGTATAGCACTGCATGCAGAGGATATTTGCCGGCTCTGGAAAAAAACCGGGGGCTCTTCTGCAGAACATCCAGCTACATTTGAAAATCAGGGCTGTATATTAACAGATGAGAGGGCCTCTTGCAACTCATCCATGACTTCATGATTGGTGAGTTCAAACTGAAGCGGGGTCAGGGTGATATAGTTTTCGCTGAGCAGGGCCCGGTCGGCTTCAGGGTCCACCCGGTGCATGGGAATTTCTCCGCCCAGCCAGTAATAAGGATTTCCCCTGGGGTCTTCCCGGAGCTGATAAAAATCCCGGTAGACCACGGTGGTCTGCGGACACAGCCTGACTCCCCTGGCTTCGTGTACTTCACAGGCGGGAAAATTCAGATTCAAAACATTTTGATATGGAAGCCTGGTCCAGTCAAAACGCTGGATAAAGGCCTGCACCCAGTGGGCCTGGTGTGAAAGGTCCAGGGGGCGGAAATCATCGATGGATACGGCCAGGGAGGGTACGCCGGCCAGGGCTCCCTCGGTGGCGGCGGATACCGTCCCGGAATAGAGGATATCTATACCTACGTTGGCCCCGTTGTTTATGCCCGAGACGATAAGGTCCGGCTTCTTCTGGAGGTGAAAGTGCATGGCCCATTTTACGCAGTCCACCGGGGTGCCGGAGATGCCCAGTCCCTTGAAATTGTTCTCGCGGATTTTTTTTACTTTTATGGGTGAGAAAATGGTCAGGGAGTGGCCCACAGCGCTTTGTTCGGTCATGGGGGCAACAACGTGCACCTTGTGTCCTGCCCCGGCAAGGGCAGTAAACAGTGCCTTCAATCCCAGGGCGTGTATGCCGTCGTCGTTGGTTAAGAGAATTTCCATTTTTCCGGAGCCTCTGGATACTCTTTTTTGGCCCGGTTGAAACCGGAGTTGAAGGCCTTGATATTTATATCCACGATTTTCTGGGGCAGGATTTCCTTGAGACTCTTGCGTACAGAAGTGGCCCGCATAAATGGGATGAAGTGCGTCAGAGCGCCCAGGGCCACGATGTTCGTGGTCTGCACCAGGCCCACTTTCTGAGCCATGGTGGTGAAGGGCAGTCCCCAGAAAATATTGGTGGGAGTCTGTCCCACCAGGGAAGTGTCCACCAGCAAAAATCCTTCGGTCTTAAGATCTCCGAAATACTTGTTGCAGGCCTCCTGGCTCAGGGAGACAAGAAGATCCAGGCATATTGTCTTGGGGTAACTTATCTTGCCGGTGCTTATGACCAGGTCGCATCGGCTGGCTCCTCCACGGGCTTCCGGTCCGTAGCTCTGGGTCTGGGTGACTTCATAACCGTGATCCAGGGCCAGGGCCTGCCCCATGATGCGGCCCAGGGTGAGTATGCCCTGGCCGCCCAGGCCGGATAAGCGGACCTCAAATCTGTCCAGATGCAGATCGTTTGACATCAGCTTTCTCCTCTGAGGCTTTTGCGCATGCGGGCGTATTTATCTTCCAGCCCTTCGCAGTCCCTTTTTTCAAATATGCCTGTAGCAATGGCCTTTTCCTGTTTTTCCGGGGACAGTTCCCTGTATTTCTCCAGTGGAGTGGAACTTTTCTGCAGCCATTTGTACATGTCCACACAGGTCTTGAATCTGTTTTTGCGTCCATACTGAGTATGGCAGGGGCTTAATATTTCTACAAGTCCGAAACCGGGATGCATGACCGCTTCAGAGATCATGGAGTCCATGGCGGAAGCCTGCATCACTGTAGTGCGGGCCACGAAACTTGCGCCGCAGACCTTGGTCACCCGGGATATGTCGAATTCGTCCTCGAGCTGTCCAAAGGGAGTGGTCGTGGAAAAACTGCCCATAGGTGTGGTGCAGGAGCTCTGCCCTCCGGTCATACCGTATATATGGTTGTTGAGCACCAGGGCGGTGACTCCTATGTTGCGCCTGGCTGCGTGGATGAGGTGATTGCCTCCGATGGACAGGGCATCTCCGTCGCCCATGATCACTATGACCTTGAGCCTGGGATTGGCCAGCTTGATGCCGGTGGCAAAGGTCAGGGCACGTCCGTGGGTGGTGTGTATGGTGTTGAAATCCACGTAAACAGGTATCCTGCCTGAACAGCCTATTCCGGCCACCAGGACCACGTCGTCCTTGGCCAGGCCCATGGAATGTATGGAGCGGATAAGTGAGCCCAGGACAATGCCGTGCCCGCAGCCGGGGCAGAATACATGGGGAAATCTCTTGGAATGCCTGAGATAATTGTGAATCAGCTGGGTTACTTTGGCCATGATTTCAACCTTTTAGTATTTTGCTCAGGATCTGTCCGGGTGTGATGATCTGCCCGTCGACCCGGTTCAGGGTGATGATCTTGCTCTGCGTGGCATTGACGCGCTTGATCTCGCGCGACATCTGGCCCATGTTCATTTCCGGAACCACTACGTTGCTGCATTGCCGCAGCATTTTTTCCACGGCAGGCCTGGGGAAAGGAAACAGTGTCTTGAGCTTGAGCAGTCCGGCCCTGACCCCCCGTTCCCGGGCCTGTTGCACTGCAAGCTCGGCAGATCTGGCCACGCACCCGTAGGCTATAATGCAAATCTCAGCGTCTTGGCACTGGATCTCATCCACCATCTGGATGTCGTAGAAAAACTGGTCTATCTTGCGGAAAAGGCGGTGCATTATGTGCTCCACCTCTCTGGGATTGGAAGTGGGGTAGCCGTGATCGTCGTGGATAAGTCCGGTAACATGATAGCGGTAACCCGCCCCAAGAGGAGGCATGGCAGCAACCCCTCGCATGTTGTCTTCGTAGGGCATGTACCATTCAGGGGGCATGCTGGGGGTAAGCCTGGTGTATATGTTTATATCCTCTGGGTCCGGCAGGCTGATCTTTTCCCTGGTATGAGCGGTGATCTCATCCAGGAGAAGGATCACCGGGGTACGGTATTTTTCAGCATAGTTAAATGCCGTCACCGTCATTCTCAGGCATTCCTGCACATCACTTGCGGACAAAACAATTATGGGATGATCCCCGTGGGTGCCCCACCTGGCCTGCTGCACATCCCCCTGGGCCGGGTTGGTGGGCATCCCGGTGCTTGGGCCGGCCCGCATGACATTGACCAGGACCAGGGGGACCTCGGTAATTGATGCATAGCCTATATGTTCCTGCATCAGTGAAAATCCAGGGCCGGAAGTTGCGGTCATGGCCTTGCGTCCGGCCAGGGATGCTCCGATTACCGCTCCCAGGCCGGCAATCTCATCCTCCATCTGGATGAAAGCTCCACCGCGCAGGTGAGGCAGCCTGGAGGCCATCTCTTCGGCTATTTCAGTGGAAGGGGTGATGGGGTAGCCTGCATAAAAGGTGCAGCCAGCTATCAAAGCGCCTTCCACCACAGCCTCGTTGCCCAGGGCGAATATTTCAGTGGTTTTGTTTTTACGCGATCTGGCGGCCATTTAAAACCTGCCTTTATAATATGTTGCAGAGTTTACGTGGAGTTGCTGTTTCTTATTCTATGCAGCTCTTCCCGGGTAGCCGGGGCTACATCGTCTATGTTGGCCTCAAAGGGTGTACGTTCATCCTTGGGATAGACCATAATGGCGAAATCCGGGCAATGGATCTCACAGAATCCGCAATTGATGCAATCGTCTTCCCTGTCAACACGGACCTTTCCCTGTTTGTCCACGCTCAGGACTTTGTTCGGGCAAAAGGCTGCACATATGCCGCACCCTTTGCACCAGTCCAGAAAGACCTTGACCTTGCTTTCCCCTTTTTTTCTGGTCATAGTTTATCCTTGTTAATCAAGTGCTGTCCTTGTAATATCTTTTCAGTTTGCTTGTTTGAGAGCCCGGCACGGCCATCGGGGTTTTTTAAAAATCACTGCAGCGGCAGGCAGTCCCGGCTCTGCAGGCAGGGCGACGAAGAAAAAGCCGGCGGAATAATGCTCCCGGCTCATATCCCCTGGGATCATTAAAAACGAGCGTCAATCCATACTCCAATGCAAATAATTTGACAACACCATGCAGACAAAAAAATATTTTGTGCAGGATATCCGGGCCGGCCAGCAGATAGACGATACCTTCATGGTCATCAGGGCCAGGCAGGCCCAGGCCAGAAACGGACCCTACTGGCAGCTCACCCTTCAGGACAGGACCGGGGAAATCCAGGCCCGGGTCTGGAACCCCCTGAGCCGGCAGTTCCAGGACATCCCTCAGGAGCAGCTGGTGCGCATACGTGCCTCGTCACAGGTCTTCGGTGACCAGTTGCAGCTCAATATTGATGACATGCACTTTATTGATCAGGATCAAGCCGATCCGGGTCTTTTTCTGCCCGTTTCATGCACACCTCCAGAAGAACTCCACCAGAATCTGATTTTATTTCTGCAGCAGAATGTCTCTTATCCGGGGTGGAAAAAGCTGGTGAAAAAGATTCTGACCCGGGAAGAAATCAAGGAACCCCTTTTAAAGGCCCCGGCAGCCAAAAGCATTCATCATGCCTACATGGGAGGTCTTCTGGAGCATACCCTGAGTGTCTGCCGTATCTGCAACCAGATCTGCGATCTTTACCCTGACCTGGACCGGGATATCCTGCTCTGCGCTGCAGCGCTGCACGACCTGGGCAAGACTATGGAGATCCTGCCCGGAGCCAGCAGGGATTACTCCCATCAGGGCAAGCTTCTGGGACATATATTTCTGGGACTGGACATGATAAATCCTTTTCTGGACAAGGCAAAGGAACTGGATGAAGATCTCATCATGCACTTCAAGCATATAATCATCAGCCATCATGGAGAACTGGAGTTCGGTTCCCCCAAAAGGCCCAAGACCAGGGAAGCTTTTGTGCTGCATTTTGCGGACAACCTTGACGCCAAGATCAAGACCCTGGACCAGGCCCTGGCAGGAGGAGACGAATCTGAAGAATCAGCAGGGACCTGGTCCGACTACCAGAGGTCACTGGGCAGGTTCGTGTTTCAGCCGGCCAGAACCCCCAGGCCGCCGGAATCACCCAGAGAACAGGGGGGCAAAAAGGAAGGACAGTGTTTATTACCTTTGAAGGAATAGAAGGTTGCGGCAAATCCACTCAGACAGAGTTTCTGCGTGATTATCTTGAGGGCCTGGGGTACAGTGTGCTGGTCACCCTTGAGCCCGGTGGAAGCAGGCTCGGTGTTGAACTGCGCAGGATGCTTCTTTCCCTGGAAAGCGATGATCTGACCAGGGAGGCGGAGCTTTTCCTTTACCTGGCGGACAGGGCACAGCACGTGCACCAGGTAATCCGTCCCGCACTGGAAGCCGGCCGTATTGTCATTTCGGATCGTTTTACCCATTCCACCCTGGCCTACCAGGGGTACGGCCGGGAAATGGGGGTGGATGCCCTGCAGGAAATGAACATTATGGCAGTTGACGGCACTGTACCCGATATTACCTTTCTCCTTGACCTGCCCCCGGAAACAGGTCTGCGCCGGGCCCTTGGCAGAAACATGGAGAAAAACCTCACCAGTTCCGAGGGCCGCTTTGAAGCCGAGGCCCTGGAGTTTCACGTGAGAGTCAGGCAGGGCTACCTGGAACTGGCTTCCCGGAAAAAGGAGAAAATCGTGGTCCTTGATGCCCAGGCCCTTCCGGAGACAGTGTTTCAGGGGGTGGTGGGGAAAGTAAATGAAATTATGAAAATTGATAAAAAATGTGTTGACAACGCAAACTGCAAAGTTTAAATAATTTACTTCACGGGGCGGATAGCTCAGTTGGGAGAGCATCGGCCTTACAAGCCGGGGGTCACAGGTTCGAGCCCTGTTCCGCCCACCATATGCGGGGCCGTAGTTAAGCTGGTTATAACGCCGGCCTGTCACGCCGGAGGCCGCGAGTTCGAGTCTCGTCGGCCCCGCCATCAAAAAAGCAAAGGCCGGGATTTATCCCGGCCTTTTTTTTGTTTTTTTTGAAGTTGATTGAAATGCGAAGTGAGCAGGACGTTCAATGGATGCCTCTGCAAAAAGTCAGTCCGGTCGCGCGGACCACGCGAACCACGCGAGGCGCGTGGCAGGAGGTCTGGCAGATAGAAGAGTCAAAGAGTTGACTGTCATGGAAGCAAGTTTCAACTGTCTGGGTTTCGAGTTTATGCCGGCACATTTTTATGGTTGATCCGTGAACCTTCTTCCTTAAATTCATAACCCGTAATCACTAAGCACGGCCCGCGTTCAGAGTTCTCTATGCTGACCTACCTGTTTTATATTTCAATAGTTTTGATTATCACCTTTTTTGTTGTCTATTACTTAAGCGGGATATACTTTAATATCAAAAAAAAGCTGAGATACAGAAAAGATATCAGCTATTTTGAACAAGAAGTCCAAAGACTTGAGGAAAAGTACAACAGCCCTGGTTATTTTCAGTCCTTAGACAGTCAGGATCAAAAAGAATTAAAGGACAGACTGCAAAGATACAGGGAGACCCTGACCGATCTGAAGAATAACCCCTATGCCTGACCATTTATTTTGACCTGTCTTTTTTCCTTCCAGTGCCTTTTCCCATTAGACTGAAGTCCTTTTTCCGGCACAGGTGTCGTAACTCAATAATCCGCATAATTATGTCCGTGTGCTAATAATCCGGCAGTATCTGTTAAACCCTGATTCAGGGGTTATTTCAGTGCGTTATTTTTCCAGAGCAGTCTTGCGGTGAATGTATCTGTTTAGCGCTTTGCATGTGGCATGGGGACTGGCTCTTCCGGGACCCACTTGTCCCAAAAAATGAGATATTTTAAGCACAAAATGATGCTCAAGTGGGTCCCGGAGTGCCTGTCCCCTGCTTTCCTTAAAAGCGCTAAACAGATACCGGTGAATGGGGGTTGTTTTTTGATTGCGCATGAAATATAAAATTGTAATAGATTGTTTTTTTTGCAGCAAAGCATTGCTGGACGGGTTGATGTTTTTAGTCAGATCTGGTAGCAAAGACACGATGTGTTGAAGTTCTGGATGGTTATTATATATTTTTACTCCAGAATAAACTGAAAAAATATTGATATCAGCAAGGAGGGAATAAGATGGAAGACCATGTGAAACAGGCCCTGGAGATAGTTAAAGCCCAGGCCAGTGTGCGGAACATGACTGAAGAAGAGATCAACTCTATGATCAAGTCATTATCTGAAGGGATACAAAAGGCTTCTCAGGGTGCTGCTGAAGAACAGGTAAGCGAAGAACAGCATCCAGCAGTGGATCCCAAGAAGGCCATCCGGGAGAAGAGTATTATCTGCTTAGAGTGCGGCAAGTCTTTCAAGGTTATCACCAAGAAGCATCTTGCCAAGCACGACATGACCCCTGAAGAGTACAAGGAGAAATGGGGTTATAAAAAGAATCAGTCCCTGGTGGCCAAATCCCTGGCCAGGGAAAGGCGAAAAAAAATGCAGGAGATGGAACTCTGGAAAAAGAGGGAAATCAAGATGCCTGGAAGATAAAGCAAAATCTTATGCTCAAATGCATGCTTTGATACGCCTGTAGAAAGTCTTTTTGCAGGCGTATCTTTTTTCGCCAGGTCTTACAGGGGTAGGCAAAGTCGGGCCGGGTGCTCGTTATTTTTTTCTTTTGCATTGGTCTTCTTCATGTTAAGTAGCTTCTCCTGATGTCGGGCAGTATCTTCCTGCTGCCCTTGATTTTTTCGTTCACCTTCAACTTTGCGGACTACAGGGGGCGGTATGAAGGATACCTTGGTTCATAAGCTTGATTCAGGTGAAGCCAGGATAGGAATAATCGGACTGGGCTATGTGGGACTGCCCCTGGCCCTGCGCTACCTGGCAGTGGGATACAGCGTACTGGGGCTGGATATTGATCCGCATAAAGTGAACAGGCTCATGAAGGGGGAAAGCTTTATCAGGCATATTCCTTCAGAGCCTTTGCAGGAGGGAGTGCAGCAGGGGCGATTCCAGGCCACCACTGATTTTAGCCGGGCCGGTGAGGCAGACGCCCTGATTCTTTGTGTGCCCACCCCCCTGGACAGGCACCGCGAGCCGGACCTGTCCTTTGTTGTAAACTCCCTGGAAGAAGTGCTTCCGGCTATGCGACCCGGGCAAGTGGTCTCCCTGGAGTCCACCACATATCCCGGCACTACTGATGAAGAACTAAGGCCGCGTATCGAGGCGGCGGGATTCAAGACCGGCCGGGATGTATTCCTGGTATATTCTCCGGAGCGAGAAGACCCGGGCAATCCGGCTTTCAATACCAGGAGCATTCCCAAGGTCTGCGGGGGCGTAACCCCTGAGTGCCTGGAGGTGGCAATGGCCCTGTACGGCCGGGTCATTGACCAGTTGGTGCCGGTTTCTTCCACCAGGGCCGCAGAAGCGGTCAAGCTCATGGAGAATATTTTCAGGAGCGTGAATATTGCCCTGGTGAACGAGATGAAAACAGCCTTCATGAAAATGGACATAGATATATTCGAAGTGATCCGGGCAGCTTCCACCAAGCCATTCGGGTATATGCCCTTTTATCCGGGACCGGGCCTGGGAGGGCACTGCATCCCCATTGATCCATTCTATCTCACATGGAAGGCCAGGGAATATGATGTAGCCACGCGTTTTATCGAACTGGCAGGAGAGGTGAACACTTCCATGCCGTATTACGTTGTGCAGCGGGCCATGGAGGTGTTAAACGATTTCGGCAGGGCCCTGAAGCAGGCCAGAATACTTCTGCTGGGGCTGGCCTACAAGCCGGACGTGGATGACGACCGGGAATCCCCTACTTACAAGATAATGCATCTGCTGGAGCAAAAAGGAGCGGATGTTTCTTACAACGATCCGTATGTACCGGTAATCAAGCCTTCCAGAGAGTATGCCCATTATGCAGGGCGCAGGTCAGAGCAGGTTTCCGGGGAATATGACCTGGTTATTCTGTGCACCGCGCATAAAGAGTACCAGAATCTGGACCCTGCAGATCTGGGAGTTCCGGTTCTTGACACCAGGGGCTTTTTTGCTGATTTGACAGGCAGGGTCTTTAGAGCCTGAAACTTTTAACCGGAGGAGGAAATGGAAACGTCGGATGATGAGATAAAAGCTCCAAAAATTCGTATCAGGGAGATGGGCATTGATGACCTGGCCCCTGTATATCATATCGGAGAGGAGGTTTTTACGGCTGAGTTTTCAACCAGCCTTTACCGTACATGGGACGAATACGAGATAATAAACCTGTACAGTTCTGACAACGAGTTGTGCCTTGTGGCCGAACTTGATGATCATATCGTCGGCTTTGCCCTGGCCACTACTGTGGAAAAGCCCAGATCGGCCTGGAAGTACGGCTACCTGACCTGGCTGGGGGTGCGCAAGAACCTGCAGCATGCAGGGGTGGGCAACCGCCTGTTCAAGGAGGTGGTCAGGCGCATGGAGCAGATGGGCGTGCGCATGGTCATAGTGGATACAGCCGGGGACAATGTTTCCGCCATCCGTTTTTTTCAGAAACAGGGCTTTGACGACATGAAGGAGCATGTTTTTTTGAGCATGAATCTGAGCCGCAAGTCCAAGGCCAAGGGTGGCAAGAAAAAAAGGCCCAAGAGCGGCAGGAAGTCTATAGTCCAGAAAAAGAAAACCCCCAAGAGAACCGGTTATGCATGATAGAATTGAAAAGGCTGTAAGGGAGATCGATCCCCAGCGGCTTTTGTCGTTGCTGGTGGATATGATTGATATATATTCTCCATCGGGCAAGGAGAAGGATGTCCAGGTCTATATCGAGGACTGGCTTAAAAAAGAAGGTTTTGAGGTGACCCGCCAGGAAGTGGAAGAGGACCGCTTTAATCTGCTTCTTACCATGGGACCAAAGGATCCGCAGGTTTACCTGGTGGGGCACGTGGATACCGTGGCGGACTGGGATTTTGACGAGGAGGGACCTTATGAGCAGGGCGGCATTGTAAGGGGGCTTGGCAGCGCGGATATGAAGGGCGGTTGTGCAGCCATGGTGGAAACCTGGATGGCCTTAGCCAGGGCCTTTGAACCCGCTGAGCGCCCTCCGGTGGGACTTGCCCTTGTTGTGGGTGAAGAGGAAAGCGGCGACGGCAGTGAGGTTTTCCTTGAGAATAGACGCCCTCCCTGGGTAATCATTGGCGAGCCCACCAGTCTGGCAGCCTGTTATTCCCATTACGGTTACCTGGAGGCCTGCCTGGAGACCACCGGCCGCAAGAGTCATTCATCTCTGCCGGAGCTGGGCCATAACGCAGTGGAGTCCATGCTCAAGATCCTTCTGCATCTGGGCAGGCACGAGCTCTTCCAGCAGGGAAGTTCGGACCTGGTATATTCCATCCGGGAGATGAGTTCGTCCAGGGCGGGTTTTGTAGTGCCGGACAGGTGCGAGACCTGGATTGATCTGCATCTGCAGCCGGGGATGGACCTGAAGAAGCTAAAGAGCCTCATCCGGCAGAGGGCCATGGAGGCCCATGATTTCATAGCCGATTTGAACCTGGAAGTGGGGTTCGAGTCGTCATATCCCGGTTACGACCTGGGCAGCGACCATTATATGGCCGGACAACTGCGCTTTGTGTACGATTACCTGGGTATTCCCTACTATGAGAATATCTTCCGCTCCCAGTCCGACGGCAACCTTTTCTACGAGGCCGGATCCAGGCCTGTGATCCTTGGCCCGGGTTCGCTGGAGACCGCTCATACCCCGGATGAGCATACCAGCCTGGCCGAGGTGACCAGCGCCGCCAGAATATATACTGCGATATGTGCAAGCCTGGATTATGATTCCAGTAGCAACACTTGAAAATATGCCGCTGGACCAGTGTGTCCCTGCAGGACCCAGCTGTATCTATGCGGCAGCAGGACCAAGATTTTTCTGAGTGCCTTTTCCGACAGTTATTCAGCACTCCCTTATTAATAGATACTTAAATCATAGTGAAAAAAATTTCTGGACAACTTTTGAGGTTTATTATAACCAGATACCTACTCTCAGGGTATGAATTGAATTTTCAGACCAATTAAAAAAGGGGTGCTGTTATGAAGCTATCCACAACCATCCGTTATGGTACGAGGCTTATGCTGGACATGGCCGAGCACAATGAGACCGGTCCCATCCGCATCAAGACCATAGCCCAGAGGCAGGGGATTTCAGAGAAGTACCTGGAGAAGATTGTACGTCTGTTGCGCAAGGCCGGCCTTGTGGATGGCTTGAGGGGGCCTGGAGGAGGTTACGTCCTGGCGGTGCCGCCGGAGAAAATCACCATGGGTGCCATACTGGAAGCTGTGCAGGGCAGGATTGAATTGTGCCCCTGCCTGGGGGAGCCGGAGCATTGTGAAAAGCATATGTACTGCAAAACCAGGATGGTCTGGAACGACATCAACGCAGCTGTTTCTTCAAGACTGCACAGTATCACCCTGGCGGATCTGCGGGATTCCACCTGTCCAGTGGATACAAAAGAAGTTCACTGACCCCCCTGCGGCCTGCGGGGATGGTTTAGAGCGCTGACTGCACCAGGAAAAAAACCGGCCTTGAGCCCGGGGTTGCAAGACTATAGGGTGGGCTCCTGGATCTACAACAATGCAGGCATCCTTTGAAGCGCTGAAAAGATACGCACGCAGATTGCTGCGCAGGAGGGATTATGAGTTGCCGGGATTTCGAAAATCTGCCCAGGTTCGATCAGCAGGAAGCCCTGGAGAGATGTATGGACAGCCTGGACTTTCTGCAAGAGCTTGCAGATGTCTTTGTATCGGAAAGTCTTCCCATGTATCTGCCCCGGATACAGGAGGGAGTGGACAACAGGGATTTCGATAAGGTCGCCGGCAATGCCCACGGCCTCAAGGGAGGCTGTTCCTCAATAGGCCTGACAAGGCTTAGAGAAATGTCTTACTGCCTGGAAAAAGCAGGCAAAGACAAAGACCTGCAGACCATGGAAAGGGTTGTGGCGGAATTGACCCAGGAAGCGCAAAAGGTAGAACAATTGATAACCAGCAGGGAACTGTGGAGATAAAAAAGGAGGTGCATTTAATGCAATACAGACAGGCCGGTGAGAAATGGTTCATCCGCATTGACAGGGGAGAGGAAGTGCTGGAGGTTCTGGCCTCTTTTTGCAGGGAGCAAGGCATAACCCTGGGCTCTATAAGCGGTATCGGGGCGGCCGGGGAGATCAAGCTGGGACTTTTTGAAACCGCAAGCAAGACTTACCAGTCCACCGAACTCAAGGGCGACTTTGAAATCACCGCCCTGGCCGGCAATGTCACCACCAAGGAGGGCCAGGTCTACCTGCACGTGCACGCCACGGTGTCGGACAAGGAATGCCGGGCTTTCGGGGGGCACCTGAACCGGGCCCTTATAAGCGGTACCTGCGAGGTGGTCATTGATCAGGCCCAGGGCAGCATTGAGAGGCGTTTTGACGATGATGTGGGCCTGAACCTCATGAAATTCGACTAAGCGCAAAGATCCATGAGTAAGGACTCTTTCGGGAGCCTTTTCCGGGTGACAACTTACGGCGAGTCTCACGGCCCCGGACTGGGAGGGATTATCCAGGGTTGTCCCCCGGGAATTGCTCTTAGTGAGGACATTATCCAGAGGGAGCTGGACAAAAGAAAGCCCGGGCAGGGAGCAGCCTCCACCAGAAGAAAGGAGGCGGACCTGGTCCAGATCCTCTCAGGGGTTTTTGAGGGCCGCACCACCGGCACCGCCATTGGTTTTCATATTGCCAACCAGGACCAGCGCTCCCGTGATTATTCAGGCATCAAGGATATTTATCGTCCCGGGCACGGTGACATCACCTACGAGGCCAAGTACGGCATCAGGGATTACCGTGGCGGGGGCAGGTCCTCGGGAAGAGAGACTGTATCCCGGGTGGCCGCCGGGGCCGTGGCCCAGGAGTTTCTAAGGACCCTGGGCATCCGGGTCCTGGCATACACTGCGGAACTCGGAGGCATACAGGCCCGGGTGCAGGACATGGCTGGTGCCCAAAAGCGGCCCTTTTTCTCTCCGGATCCGGAGGTGGTCTCTATCTGGGAAGAACTGGTCCAGGAGGTCAAATCCCAGGGGGACAGCCTGGGAGGCATTGTGGAGATCCGGGCTGAAAATGTCCCTGCCGGACTTGGAGAACCGGTATTCGACAAGCTGGATGCCAGGCTGGCCTACGCCCTCATGGGAGTGGGGGCGGTCAAGGGTGTGGAGATTGGGGCCGGCTTTGCCGCATCCAGGATGCGCGGCAGTGAAAACAATGACCAGATGGGACCTGATGGATTTTTGTCTAACCATGCCGGCGGAGTGCTGGCAGGCATAACTTCCGGCCAGCCCTTAGTGGTTCGGGCAGGGGTAAAGCCCATTCCATCCATAGCCATAACCCAGAAAACCATGACCAGACAGGGTACTCAAACACGGGTAAATATCGGCGGACGCCATGATATAAGCGCCATCCCGCGCATTGTGCCGGTGCTCAAGTCCATGGTTATGCTGGTGCTGGCGGACATGGTGCTTTTGCAGAGGGCTGTAAAGACGACAGAGAATAGATGATAAGAAACTACCTCAATAACTAACCCAGACAGCAAACGGAGTTTATCAGTGCGCAAGACTGCATATTTTATCGAGGGAGACGGTATAGGACCCGAAGTGTGGCAGGCAACCAGGCCGGTACTGGACAAGGCCCTGGATAAGGCTTACAGCGGCCAGCACAGCCTGGAATGGGTGGAGCTTCTGGCCGGGGAAAAAGCCTATAAAGAGACAGGAGAGTATCTGCCCGCCAGAACCTTGGATACCCTAAGGGAAGCTGAACTGGCCATTAAGGGCCCCCTGGCCACCCCTGTGGGCGGGGGTTTTCGCAGCCTCAACGTCACCCTGCGCCAGGTTCTGGACCTGTATGCCTGTATCAGGCCGGTGAGGTACTTCCAGGGTATAATGTCTCCTCTCAAAAGACCTGAACTGGTGGATATGGTGGTCTTCAGGGAGAATACCGAAGACGTCTACGCCGGCATCGAGTGGGCTGCAGGCAGCCCGGAAGCGGAAAAAGTGGCCTCTTTCCTGCGCGATGAAATGAAGGCGGATATAGCGCCCGGGTCCGGCATAGGCATCAAGCCCATTTCCGAGAAGGGCAGCAAGCGCTTGGTGCGCAAGGCCATAGATTATGCCCTGTACAAGAAAAGGCCCAGCGTGACCTTAGTGCACAAGGGCAATATCATGAAGTACACCGAAGGAGCCTTCAGGGCCTGGGGCTATGAACTGGCCCGGGAGGAGTACGCCGACAGGACCATCACCGAGGACGAGGCAGGTCAGGGCAAAACCGGGCTGGTCATCAAGGACCGCATAGCCGATGCCATGTTTCAGCAGGTGCTCCTGAAGCCGGATCTCTACAGTGTCATAGCCACCACCAACTTGAACGGGGACTATCTATCGGATGCCCTGGCCGCTCAGGTGGGCGGACTGGGCCTGGCTCCCGGGGTGAACATGAGCGACAGGCTGGCCTTTTTCGAGGCCACCCACGGCACTGTGCCCTCCTATGCCGGCAAGGACGTGGTCAACCCGGGCAGCCTGATCCTCAGCGGGGCCATGCTCCTGGAGCATGCCGGCTGGGAAAAGGCCTCGGATCTTATCCACGCCTCCATTGAAAAGGTGGTCTCCAGCAAGAGGGTTACCCAGGACCTGGCCCGACAGATCCCGGACGCCGTGACCGTGGGCTGCAAAGAGTTCGGGGAGCTCATTGGCGAGAACCTGTAGGGTGGTATGTCGGACCTGTCAGACGGGTCGGACGGGTCCGACAGGTCAGAGAGCTCCGACAGGTCCGACATCCCGGACTCAGGTGTATCTCTTGGGATTGATGCGGTATTTTTTGACTTTGTAGTTGATGATGCGGTAGCTGACCTTCAGGTCCCGGGCGGCCTGGAGCATGTTGCCCCGGGCCTTTTTCAGGGCGTCTATAATGAGTTCCTGTTCGAAGCGGGCCACTGTCTCCACAAATGGTAGCTCGGTGTCGGTGGCGGTGCTTTCGGCGGTCTGCAAGGTGGGGGGCAGGTGATAGGTACGGATGACCTCCTCGGAGCACATAAGTACCGCCCTTTCCATGCAGTTGCGCAGTTCGCGCACGTTGCCCGGCCAGTGATACTGAATGAGCAGGTCTATGGCCGGGGTGGAAATGCGCTTGATGTTTTTTTCGTATTCTCTGCTGAAGGTCTGCAGGAAGTGCTCGGCCAGGGGCAGAATATCTTCCCTGCGTTCCCTCAAGGGGGGGATGAAAATGGGAAAGACATTGATGCGGTAGTACAGGTCCTCCCTGAAGGCACCCTCTTCGATGCGGTTTTCTAAGGGCTGATGGGTGGCGCAGACGATACGCACATTGACCCGGGTGGTCTTTTCCCCTCCCAGCCGCTGAATCTCCCCGGCCTGGATGGCCCGTAACAGTTTGGCCTGTGCTTCGGCGCTTAACTCTCCTATTTCGTCCAGAAAAAGGGTGCCGAGGTGAGCCAGCTCAAAGCGTCCCTTTTTCTGACCCACCGCCCCGGTAAAGGCTCCCCGTTCATATCCGAAAAGCTCACTTTCCAGGAGCTCCCCGGGCAGGGAGGCGCAGTTGAGCTTGATGAAGGGCTTGTCCTTTCTGGGGCTCATTCTGTGAATGGCCTCGGCCAGAAGTTCCTTGCCCGTGCCTGATTCCCCCCGGATAAGTACCGTGGCCCGGCTGGGGGCCACCTGCATGACCTGGTTCATGATCATGTTCATGACTTTGGAGGTGGAAATGAGCTGACTCTCGGACATGCTCTGCCTGGCTGTGTTGATCTCTGCTGTGGTGAACTGGGGCAGCTCTTTCTGCCGGCTGACCTCTTCCTGCAGAAAAGAGGTCTGTCTGGCAATAAACATGCCCAGCACCTGCAGAAACCGGCAGTTGGTCTCCAGTTCCGGCAGATCCCGCAGGTCCATCTCGGCGTTTAAGACTCCCAGAATCTCTGTCTCGTTTTCCTGGCTGTGGCGTTTAATGGGCACCGAGATAAAAGACATGCTGGCCAGTTCTTCCGGGGTGCGGTCAAAGGCCAGGTTCAGGAAGTTGGGGTCGTCCTTCATCAGGGGAACGATAATAGGGGACTGTTCCTTGACCACCTGGCCGATGATTCCCTGTCCCGGGGTGTAGGAATACTTGGGGGTCTTGGTGAACCCGATATACAGGCTGAATTCGATGCTCTGGGTCTTGGGATCGAATATGGCCAGAGAAATACGCCTGTAGCCCATTTCATCCGCTGTGGCCTGAAGCAGTTTCTCTAAGCCTTCGCGCAGCGGTCCCTGCCAGCCGTGGTGCATGAGCAGGTTTTCCAGGGCAACCAGGTAATTATTTTCTTTCATAAGCGTTACGGTTAATTTGCCGAAGAGATAAACTCAGCGCCCAGCCTGGCGGCCTTGAGGTTTGCATCCACCAGTTTTGGAGGAAGTCTTTTCTGGATACCCTTCAAAAAGACGTCCAAGTCCAGCTCAAAAAATCCGCCTGCAAAAAAGGCCCCCAGAAGTACCGTGTTGGCGGTCTGAACATTGCCTGCCTGGCCGGCCAGTTCGGTACAGGGGACAAAGTATGATTTTCCGGCGCATCCGGCGACATTTTCCCGGATGTAGTCAATATCCGGATATTGTTCCTTTCCCATGGAAACGGACAAAGGCGGGATGGGGGTATCGCTGCTTAGGGCCAGCCCGCCGGGCCGCAGAAAGGGCAGAGCCCGCAGAGTCTCCAGGGGCTCGAACCCAAGAAGGATGTCCGCCTCTGCATGAGATATTTTGGGGCTCATATAACCACCCACCAGCACAAAGGAGTGTACTACTCCGCCTCGCTGGGCCATGCCGTGGATTTCACCGGCGGTTACTTCCATACCGTTTTCCAGGGCGGTTTCCGCCAGGAGCCTGGTGGCTGTCAGGGTGCCCTGGCCGCCTACACCGGAAAAAAAGATGCGTAAGGGTTTCATGGTTTAACTCCTGCTCTCGGGTTTGATACTGCTGCTGAGCTGGACACAGACCATGCAGCCGGCACAGTGTACAGGACTTATGCGGACCTCTTCTCCTTCCAGGTAAAAGGCGGGGCAGGCCAGGGTGTGCAGGCATTCAAGGCTGGATTCGTCGGATACAGCCACCTTTGCCTTCTGGGTCCTTTTCTGTCCCAGTACCCTGCGGGCGTACAGGGGGCAGGGCTCTTCAGCAATGAGCACCCGGACACCCGGGGCGTCCTTCATCTCGTTTAAGGCCTGGTCCAGGGCTTTCTGGTTCAGGGCCTTGACCTTTTTCACCTGTTCCACTCCGCAGGCCTTGACTAATGGTTCAATGTCCAGGTGTCCGGGCTTTTTGTTGTACAGGGACTGGTCCACTCCCGGATGGGGCTGGTGCCCGGTCATGGCCGTGGTCCTGTTGTCCAGGATAACCAGCAGAAGATCGTGCTGGTTGTAGACCGCGTTGGCCAGGCCGGTAATTCCGGAATGAAAGAAGGTGGAGTCGCCGATGAAGGCCACCACCGGATTTTTTACGGCCCTGGACATGCCGCATCCAGAGGATACCGACGAGCCCATGCACAAAAGAAAATCCGCGGCCTTCAGGGGCGGGAGCATGCCCAGAGTATAACAGCCGATATCCGAGGAGTATACAGCGTCATCACCGAAAATTTTGCGCACCCGGACATATACCGAGCGGTGCGAGCAGCCGGCGCACAGATTGGGCGGCCGGGCGGGCAGTTTTTCCTGCTCAATGCTGCATATTTGCTGGTCCGGCACATCGCGCCCCAGGAAGCGGTGCAGGGCGGCAGTGACCCCGGAGGTGGAGTATTCATCAAACAGGGGCAGATCCTGGTCCTTGCCCTGAACATGGGTGCTCAGTCCGCGTTTCTGGCAGACCAGCCGGACCTCGTTTTCCAGGATGGGTTCCAGTTCTTCCAGGACCAGGACCCTGTCCACGCTTTGCACAAAATCCGCAACCAGGTCCTGCGGGAAAGGATATCCCAGACCCAGTTCCAGGACTTTTACCTTCAGGTCCGGGTAAAGCTTTAGTACGTCCGAGAGATAGGCCCTGCTGACCCCGGAAACTATGACCCCGTCATTGCCCTGGCCGTAAACACGGTTCCAGGGGGAGGAATTTATCTCCGGGCGTATTTTTTCCAGGTTGGTTAGAAGGGCCTTGTGCCTGGCCCTGCCCACTGCCGGGACCGATACGAAACGCTGGGGGTTCTTGACGAACTCTCCGCTGATTTTTGCCGGCGGAAGTTCTCCGAAGGTCACGGGACCGCGCATGTGGTTGATCCTGGTGGTGGTGCGCAGCATGATGGGCTGCTGCCATCTAACTGAAAGCTCAAAGGCCTCCCGGGTCATGTCCTTGCATTCCTGGGCAGTGGCCGGCTCAAAGCAGGGCAGACCGGCCAGGCGCACATAATAGCGGTTGTCCTGTTCGTTCTGGCTGGAATGACACCCTGGATCATCGGCGCACAGGATGACTAAGCCCCCTGGAGTGCCGATGTAGGCCAGGGTCATCAAGGGGTCTGCAGCAACGTTGACGCCTACATGCTTCATGGTCACCAGGGTGGGGACGCCTCCCAGGGCAGCACCTCCGGCGACCTCCATGGCCACTTTCTCGTTGATGGAGTACTCAAAGTAATAATCTCCTCTGTCTGAAAGGCGGAAAAAGGTGTCCGGAACTTCCGAGGAAGGGGTGCCCGGGTAGCAGGAAATAAATCCCACTCCGGCTTCTAATGCACCGCGGACGATGGCCTCGTTGCCCAGGAGCAACTCCCTGGCCCCGGATTTTGGATCTAAAAGATTCATCAGTCTTAGCTCCCTTGTTGTTCTGTCTTTTTACGCAAGCTGTCTATCTTGTAGCGGATAAATCCATCATCTGCTCCGTGGGCCAGCTCTTTAAGGCTCTGGTATGACTCCAGGGCCTGCTGATAATCCCCTGCCTGTTCAGCCACAAAGGCCTTCTGGGTGTGGTACTGGTTTATAAACTCCCTGGGAAACTCGTCCCCGGCCTCCTGCAGGATCTCCAGAGCCCTGGCATAGTCCTGCATGAGTTCATAAGCCTTGGCCCGGCCCAGAAGGGCCAGGGGCTGAAGGGAATCGTCCTTTTTCTCCAGGCGGCTGAAGGCATCGGCGGCCTCCTGGTATTTGCCCGTGTCCATGTAGATACGGGTAAGCTCGAATAGAGCCCCCCCCTGCATGGCACCGGGTGCGTCCTCCAGAAATTTCTCCAGGGCCTGTATTCTTTCCTCCTGGTCCTGCATGGCCAGTATTTCATTCATTTCTTCCTGGGCCTGTTGCTGGGCCCTCTCGGTAAAAAAGGTGTACCCGGAATAGGAGGCCGCACCTATTACCACGGCCACAACCACCGTGAGGATCATTTTCTGGTATTCCTGGATCTTTTGCAGCAGGGGATGGGCGGTTTCGTCCGCCTCGCTCATGAGCCTGTCCAGAAATCCCTTCCTGTTGCCGGGATCTGTCATATGGCCTCCGTTGCTTCTGCGTCTTTTCTGTTGTCAGCTGTCACACTTTCAAGCATGGAACTGATGATCAGGGCCGCCGGACTCTGGGGGTGGGTCTTGACGTAAATATAGCCTTCGTCTCCGGAACGAACTATTTCCGGGTCTATGGGGATGCGTCCCAGGAAGGGGACATTCATTTCCCGGGCCAGGCTCTCGCCTCCCCCTGAGGTGAAGATATCCAGGTGTTCGTTGCAGCTGTGGCATACGTATCCGCTCATGTTTTCCACTATGCCGGCAACAGGAGTATCCATGTCCCGGCAGAAGCTTACTGAGCGGCGAACGTCGTCCACGGCCACCGCCTGGGGGGTGGTGACGATGACCGCCCCGGTTCCTTCTCCCAGAAGCTGCAGAACGGTCATGGGCTCGTCCCCGGTTCCGGGAGGGCAGTCCACTACGAGATAGTCCAGCTCACCCCAGGCCACGTCCTGCAGAAACTGCCGGATAAGGCCCATCTTGACCGGACCGCGCCAGATGACCGCATCCTGGTTGCTGGGCAGTAAAAAGCCCAGGGACATGACCCACAGGTTCCTGCTCCAGGGGACGGGTTCCATGAAATCCTTGTCCATGTGGGGCTTCTCCCCGGTGAGGCTTAACAGCCTGGGGATGCTCGGTCCGTGTACATCCAGGTCCAGAAGACCCACCCGGTAGCCCTGCAGGCTAAGCCCCACGGCCATATTGGCGGCTACTGTACTTTTGCCCACGCCGCCCTTGCCGCTCATGACCACCAGTTTTTTACTGATCCTGTCCATGCGGCTGCGCAGTTTGGCATCTTTGTCCTGTTTTTCTTTCTGCTTATCTTGAGCGCCGGGACATGTGGGCGCCATTTTCAGGTCCTTCATATTATCCTCCGTGGAATGCCCCTTTTGGGGCGGATATTTTTATGGGTTTTAGTTGCCCTTTTTTTTCCTGTGCACCTCTTTTCTAAGCCATTCGTGCCAGGGCTCAAGTCCTTCCCCGGTTCTGGCCGAGAGGGGGAAAATTTCTATGTTTTTATTTATGTTTCTGGCAAACCCCGAAGCCTTGTCCATGTCAAAATCCACGTAAGGCAGCAGGTCGGTCTTGTTTAGAAGCAGCACCCTGGATTCGGCGAAGATGAGGGGATACTTTTCCGGTTTGTCATCGCCTTCCACCACGCTAAGGATGGTCACCTTGAAATCCTCGCCCACGGAAAATTCAGCCGGGCAGACCAGGTTGCCCACGTTTTCCACAAACAGGATGTCGGTCTGGTCCAGGTCCATTTTACCTGCGGCCTCCTGGACCATGGAACTGTCTAAGTGGCAGCCGCCCTCGGTGTTGATCTGCAGCACCTGGGCCCCGGTGGCGGCTATTCTTTCGGCATCGTTGCTGGTCTGAAGATCACCCTCTATAACCGCCATGCTGAACTCGTCTCTTAACTGGTCCAGGGTCTTTTCCAGCAGGGAGGTCTTGCCGGCACCGGGTGAACTCATGAGATTGATGACCAGGATGCCCTTTTGCCTGAACATTTCCCGCAGCTGGTCTGAAATGCGGTCGTTGGCCTCCAGTATATTGCGCAGTACTTTTATCTGCATTTATTTTCCCCGGTTTTGATTATTCAACTTCCATTTCCTCAACCAGAAGCTCCTTGCCGGAGATGACTTCATGCCCGAATTCGGCTCCGCAGCTGGTGCAGGTCATGATAAGCATATCCCGGTCCTGAGGAGAAAACTCGGCTGCGCATTCCCGGCAGCGGACTTTCAGGGGCACTTCCCTGGTTTCCAGGACAGCTCCCTCCAGAGGAGTCTGACTGGTCAGGGCCTGAAAGGCGGTCTGCAGGGCCTCGGGAACAATGGCCGAGATGCGTCCGTAGGATATTTTTACCCGCAAAAGCCTGCGGGCGTCGTTTTGAGCCATTTCCTGCTCCACTATGCGGATCAGGTTCTGGGCTATGGACATTTCGTGCATGGAGGTATTAATCTTGTTATAAGGCTAAAAATTCAAACTGTAAGACCTGATAAACTCCCGGATTCTTTTCTGGGATTCGGCCATGCGGGTTTTAAGGGACTGCTGGTAACTGTCCATATCAATGCCGGTCCTGGCCAGGCCGCTCTGCACGGCCGCCCTGGCCACTGCCGGGGCTTCCCATTCAACTATCCTGGGGTCCAGGGGTTTGGGGATCACGTAATCCGGGCCGAAGCTCATTTCGCCTACCCCGTAGGCCTCAAGTATTTCCTCCGGAACCGGCTCCTTGGCCAGGGCGGCCAGAGAGCGGGCCGCAGCCAGTTTCATGTCCTCGTTAATACCTCTGGCGCGCACGTCCAGGGCTCCCCGGAAAATAAACGGAAACCCGGATACATTGTTGACCTGGTTGGGAAAGTCGGAGCGCCCCGTGCCCATGATACACTCCGGGTCCGCCGCCTTGGCTTCGTGATAGGAAATCTCGGGATCAGGGTTGGCCATGGCGAAGATTATGGCTGGTCTTGCCATGGAGCGGACCATGTCCCGGTTAAGCAGGTCTTTGACCGACAGCCCGATAAACACGTCGGCCCCCTTGAGGGTATCTTTTATGCTGCCTGCGTCATTGGCCTGGGCAAACTGTTTTTTGTAGGGGTTGAGGTCGCTTCGGCCCTGGTGAATGAGTCCGCGGGTATCGTACATGAATATGTTTTCCGCGGGAAGGCCCATGCTGACGTAAAAGCGGCAGCAGGAAATGGCCGCAGCTCCCCCCCCGGAGACCACCATTTTTATGTCCTGGATATTTTTGCCGGTGATTTCCAGGGCGTTTAAAAGCCCGGCCCCGGAGATAATGGCCGTGCCGTGCTGATCGTCGTGAAAAACAGGGATGTCCATCTCCCGGATGAGAGTCTCCTCTATCTCGAAGCATTCCGGGGCCTTGATGTCTTCGAGGTTGATGCCCCCGAAGGTGGGCTCCACCATCTTGACCCACTGGATAAATTTTTCCGGGTCGCTCTGGTTGATGTTCAGGTCGTAGACGTCTATATCAGCAAAGGCCTTGAACAGCACCCCCTTGCCTTCCATGACCGGCTTGGCCGCCAGGGGGCCGATGTTGCCCAGTCCCAGGACGGCGGTGCCGTTGGAAATCACCGCCACCAGGTTGCCCTTGTTGGTGTAGCTGAAGACCTGGTCCGGGTCCCTGGCTATCTCCAGGCAGGAGTTGGCCACTCCTGGACTGTAGGCCATGGACAGGTGTTTCTGGGTGGTGCAGGGTTTGGCGGGGACAACTTCCAGTTTGCCCTTCCTGCCCATGCTGTGGTAATCAAGGGATTCTCGGGGGGTGAACAGGGGCATTATTTTACCTTTTTTGACCAGTGGAAGGTGAAAGTATTATTACAGGCAGCCTGTAAAATTTTTTTGATTTCCGCCGGCATGGTTTTGATGTTGACAAATATTATGTTTCGTATTCAGCAGTCTTACTGGTTTCGGCCACAAACTGATTATTCTATGCCAATTATTTTTTCTTATCAAGCAGATATTTAAGCCAAAATGTATAAATTTAATGATTTTAGTGTGTTGCAGGAATATCTGGATCACCTGGGGCTTTTTCGCATGGAGCTTGGCCTGGAAAGGATGCAAAAGGCCCTGCAAAGGGTGGATTTCAGGCCGGGGGAGCCATACCTGGTACAGATCATAGGCACCAACGGCAAAGGATCCACCGCTTCCTACCTGGAAAGCCTGGCCCGGATGCATGGACTTAAAACAGGCATCTTTACTTCTCCGCACCTGGTAAGCGTCAAGGAGAGGGCACTGGTAAACGGTAAAAAGCTACCGGACAAGGCCTGGCTCAAGGCGGCCAACCTGTTGGATGGGTCCTGCGGAGATCTGGAACTAACGTATTTTGAGTTTTTGACCCTGGCGGCGGTGCTCATGTTCCGTGACGCCGGGGTGGACCTTGGTGTCATGGAGGCCGGCCTGGGAGGCAGGTATGACGCCACCACCACCCTGGAAGCAGGACTGCAGGTCTATACCTGCATAGACATGGACCATACCAGCATTCTGGGAGAGACCATTGAAGAGATAGCCCGGGACAAGGCCATGGCCGTGCGTGCGGACTCCACGGTGGTCCTGGCCCGGCAGAATTATCCTCAGGCAGCGGAAACTGTGCAGAGTACAGCCTCCGGGGTCGGAAGCAGCCTTTACCGGGTGCAGGACTTTTTTGTACAAAAAGATGCAGGTACTTATTTTACCGGGGAGCCGGATTTTTTTGTGGGCACGGACGTGCCGGGTATCCATGGGGATTACCAGCTGCAGAATGCAGAGACCGCTCTTGTGGCCTGGCGGATACTCTCAAGAAGGTTTGACCTGAAGATGGATCCGCAGAAGTGCCTGCAGGCCCTGCAGGATACATTTCTGCCGGGAAGGATGCACGTGGTAAGCAGGGACCCACTGATTATTCTGGACGGGGCGCACAATCCCGGTGCCATGGACCGGGTGCATTCCTTTCTTGGGGGCCTGGCCATAAGACCCGGTCATATTGTTTTTACCTGTCTGAGCGACAAGGAGATAGAGCCCATGCTGCAGATGCTCAGGCGCTTTTACCCGGCCAGGGTGCTGGTGCCGGACATGGGTTCTGGTCCCAGGAGCATGGACAGGCAGGAGCTTTTGAGCATGATGGGTGACGGGGCAAAGCCCCTGGATGATCTGGAGGGGTTCTTGAAGGGCCTTGCTCCGGGGGACGACCCGGTGCTGGTGTGCGGCTCTTTGTACCTGCTGGGACATGTGTACAGGCTTTTTCCGGAGTGGATGAAAAAGAAAGGGATCGCACTGTTCTGACAGGTCTGACAGGTCAGACAGGTCAGACACGTCCGACCTGTCAGACACGAAGTACTACTGCAATTACAGGAGGAAAACTTGTCTAAGCTTTATCGCAGTCTGCCTTCGGTGGACTCGGTCCTGGCCGGAGCGGTCCAGGACCCTGATCTGGCAGGACTGCCCCGGAATATGCTCCGGGACCTGGTAAATGACTTTCTGGACCTGTGCCGCGAGGAGATCCGCTCCGGGGTCATAGCCCGGGAGAGCGACCTGGAAGCCAGTGTACTGCAGCCCAGGCTGCTGGCTTACCTCAGGGCGCATTCCAGGCCGCATTTCCGGCGGGTCATAAACGCCACCGGGGTGGTTATCCATACCAACCTGGGCCGCTCCATTCTCACCCACGAGGCTGCTGCCTCCGTGAGCGAGGCATGCAGGCACTATTCCAACCTGGAATTTTCCTTAGATACAGGCCAGAGAGGCAGTCGCTATTCCCACGTGGAAGACCTGCTCTGCCGTATTTCCGGGGCCGAGGCCGGCCTGGTGGTGAACAACAACGCTGCCGCAGTCCTGCTGGTGCTGGACACCCTGGCCAGGGGCAGGGAAGTAGTGGTCTCCAGGAGCCAGCTGGTGGAGATAGGCGGGTCATTTCGTATCCCGGAGGTCATGGCCAAGTCCGGCGCGCATTTAAGGGAGGTGGGGGCCACCAACCGTACTCACTTAAAGGACTACCGCCAGGCAATTGGCCCGGACACTGGGGCGCTCATGAAAGTGCACACCTCCAATTACCGCATTATCGGGTTCTACAAGGAAGTCCCCCTCAAAGAGCTGGTTCAGCTGGGCCGGGAGCATGATCTGCCGGTCATAGAGGATATGGGCAGCGGCAATTTTTTTGACTTTCAGGCCCACGGTTATAACTTCATGCCTGAGCCCACTGTGCAGCAGGTAATCCGCGACGGGGTCTCGGTGGTCTCCTTCAGCGGGGATAAGCTTCTGGGCGGCCCCCAGGCCGGAATTATCCTGGGGGAAAAAAAATATATAGATCCTATAAAGAAAAATCCCATGAACCGGGCCCTGCGCATAGACAAGATGACCCTGGCCGCCCTGGAGTCTACTCTCAGGATGTATTTGGACCCGGAGCTGGCTAGAAGCAAAATCCCCACCCTGCGCATGATAACCGCCGGGGAAAAGGATCTGCTGCAAAAGGCCCGCAGGCTTAAAAACCGCATCCGAAGAAATATCAAGGCGGACATGGAACTTGCAGTTTTTCCGGCCCAGTCAAGAGTGGGCGGCGGGGCCTTTCCGGAGCAGGATCTGCCCACAACACTTGTGGGCATCAAGATTGCCGGATTGAGCTGCCAGGACATGAGAAACAGGCTTTTAAATACCGACCCACCTCTGGTGGGGCGGGTTGAAGAAGATTTTTTCTGCCTGGATCCCAGAACCATTGACGATTCTGAAATGGGGATGGTGGTTTCGGTGCTCAAGGATATCCTTTGAGAGTAAAGACAATTAACTGATAATACAGGGGAATATATGGAGTTCAAGACCAGGAACTGCTGGGAAGTATACAAGAGCAAGAAGCACAGGGGGGCCATGGATAAAATGGCCCGCAGGTACGTGGAGTTTCTCAGCCGGTGCAAGACAGAGCGCGAAACCGTGGAGTGGGTGCGCTCCAGAGCCGTGGAAAGCGGTTTTTCAGAGGACTGGAGTTCGGATAAGGTTTTCAAGGTGCACAAGGGCAAGAGTATCTTTCTGGCCTGGAAGGGAAAAAAGCCCCTGGCCCAGGGAGTGCGCCTGCTGGGGGCGCATGCTGATACCCCGCGCCTGGATCTCAAGCAGAGACCGGTTTACGAGGAGTGCCAGGTGAGCCTGGCCAAGACCCATTACTACGGAGGCATTCGCAAGCACCAGTGGCTGGCCAGGCCCCTGGCCCTGCACGGGGTGATAATCAAGACCGACGGCACCAGGATAGACGTAAACATCGGCGAGAAAGAAAGTGATCCGGTGTTCACCGTGTCCGACCTGCTGCCGCATCTGGCCCAGAAGCAGATTGAAAAGAAGCTGTCCCAGGCCTTTGAGGCCGAGAAGCTGAACGTCGTCCTAGGTCATATGCCTTATTCCCGGGACACAAAAGACTCCGGGGAAGAGGGGGAAAAAAAGGCGGTCAAGAAAAACGTCCTGCACCTTTTGAACCAGAAGTTCGGTATTGTGGAGGAGGATCTCTACAGTGCAGAACTGCAGGCGGTTCCGGCAGGCCCGGCCAGGTTCGTAGGCCTGGACCAGGGGCTTATCGGCGGATATGGTCATGATGACCGGGTATGCGTCTTCACCGGCATGGAGGCCTTTTTGCAGAAGGGTGAGCCCCAGTATACCCGGGTGGCCATTTTCTGGGACAAGGAGGAGATCGGCTCCGAAGGCTCCAGCAGCGCCAGGTCCCTGTTCATGCAGTACTGCCTGGAAGAACTTCTGGAGAACTGGGAGCCTGCGACCCGTCCCAGGACCATGTATTCCGCCACCCGGGCCGTATCCGCTGATGTGCACGCGGCCATGGATCCGGATTACCAGGATGTGCATGAAAAGCTTAATGCCTCCCTCATAGGCCACGGTCCTGTCTTTTGTAAATTCACCGGACACAGGGGCAAGGTGGGAGCCAATGATGCCCACGCCGAATACATCGGCTGGCTGCGGGCAATTCTCAACAGGGCAGGCGTACCCTGGCAGATGGCTGAAACCGGCAAGGTGGACCTGGGCGGAGGCGGCACAGTGGCCAAGTTCCTGGCGGTATACGGCATGGATATTATAGATTTCGGCCCAGGGGTTCTGGGGATGCACAGCCCTTTTGAGATCGTGAGCAAGGCCGATGTCTACGCGGCTTATCTGGCCTATTCGGAGTTTTTCAAGGCCGGGAACAACTAAACCAACCTCTTACAGGAGTTAAAATGCCTGTCATAATGGGGACTGCCGGGCATATAGATCACGGCAAGACCACTCTTATCAAGGCCCTGTCCGGCATGGAATGCGACCGGCTGGTGGAGGAAAAAAAACGCGGCATTACCATTGAGCTGGGTTTTGCCTTCATGGACCTGGAGCCGGGAATGCGCCTGGGGATAATCGATGTCCCCGGGCATGAGCGTTTTGTCAAGAACATGGTTTCCGGGGCCTCGGGCATAGATTTTGTTTTGCTGGTAATCGCGGCGGACGAAGGGGTCATGCCCCAGACACGGGAGCATCTGGATGTATGCACCCTGCTGGGGGTGGAGACCGGACTGGTGGCCCTGACCAAGACCGACATGGCTGATCCCGAGTGGCTGGAGCTGGTGCAGGAGGATGTGTCCGACTACCTGCAGGACACTTTTCTAAAGGATGCTCCTGTGGTCCCGGTTTCTGCGCATACCGGCCAAGGCATCCAGGAGCTTCTGGGGCATATCCGGCAGATGGCCGGGGAGTTCAAGCCGCATCGCCGCTCGGATCTTTTCCGTCTGCCCATGGACAGGATTTTCACCATGCGCGGACATGGCACGGTTATTACCGGGACCACGGTCTCCGGACGGATAAAGGTTGGGGAAGAGGTCATGATTTATCCTCAGGAGATAACCTCCAAGGTTCGCTCCCTGCAGGTGCACGGGGAGCAGACCCAGGAGAGCCAGGCCGGGATGCGCACCGCGGTCAATCTGCACGGGCTGGAGGTGGAGGACCTGGAACGCGGTTTTGTTCTGGGCAAACCAGGCACCCTTTTTCCCTCCAGGGCCTGGGACCTGGAGCTTACCCACTTAGAATCCGCCCCCAGGCCCTTGAAGCACCGCACCCAGGTGCATTTTCATCACGGGGCCAAGGAAGTCCTGGCCAGGATCTATCTCCTGGACCGGGACAAGCTGGAGCCCGGGGAAAGGTGCGTCTGCCAGGTGCGTTTCGAGGACCCCATGGCCGGTGTTTACGGAGATCGCTGCGTCATCCGCTCATACTCCCCCCTGCGGACCATTGCCGGGGCCGGGATAATAAATCCACTGGCGGGCAAGGTA